>JACQVW010000889.1 GCA_016209535.1 Planctomycetota bacterium
GCGCGGCGCGGATGATCGCGTCGATCGTGGGCTCGACCTGGTCGTCGTTGAGGGCGATCTCGAGCTTGACCTTCCGCAGCAGGTTCACCTGGTACTCGTGCCCGCGGTAGATCTCGGTGTGACCCTTCTGGCGCCCGAGCCCCTGGACGTCGCTCACGGTGAGCCCGCGCACGTCCACCTTGCCCAGCGCCTCCTTGACCGCCTCGAGCCTCGAGGGCTGGACGATCGCGATGATGTACTTCATGGCCGACTCCAAAAAAACCCTGGGAAACGAAGCCCCTCTCACGACCTCCTGTCCGCATCCGCCCCCGCCTTCCGCGCCTCCGCCAGGAGGGCCTGCGCGATCTCGCCCCTCCGGGCGTGGCTCTGGACCTTCCCGCCGCCGCCGTCAACGACGTAGAACACGTCGTGCGCCCTGTCCGTGAGCGTCGAGACCTTCGCCGTCCTGACGTCGAGCCCGAGCCTGTGGAGAGCGCTCGCGAGGTCGTAGAGGAGGCCCGGCCTGTCCCCTGCGCTGACCTCGATGACGGTGCACGCCCCCGAGCTCTCGTTGTCGACGTTGACGCTGGGCCCGAAGAGCGGCCGGGACCACCGCCGCGCCCTGTAGGCCCTGGCCCGCTGGCGGATGAATCCGTCCAGCGTGTCCTGCCCCGCCTCGATCCGCCGGAGCTTCTTCCGGATCCTCTCGACGCGATCCTCCACGCCCACGACGACCGTGTCGGCCACCTCCACCTGGAAGACGTCGATGACGACGCCGTCCGAGCGGGAGAAGATCCGCGCCCCCAGCACGTTGAAGCCCTCCGAGAAGAGCACGCCCGCGAGGTCCGCGAAGAGCCCCGGGCGATCCCGCCCGCAGAAAGTGATGTCGTGGTAGCCCACGAAGCTCTCCGATTCGACCTGCATCGCCCCCGCCTCGAGGAACGCGTCCGCGAGCCGCACGTGCGAGCGCATCCGCTCCGGGAGGATCTCGCGAGCGTAGCCGGGCGTGCCCATCTTGCGGCAGTGGTCCATGACATCAGCGAGCTCGGAGCCCGACAGGCCGGCCGCCGAGAGGGCGACCTCGAGGTTCTCGCCGGCGGGGGTGCCCTTGCGGAGCCGGCTCAGCGTCCGCTGGTAGACCTCCGCGAGCTGCGCGCCCTTCCACCGCGTCCAGGTCCCGGGCCCCACCGATACGATGTCGATGTACGTCATGAGGTAGAGCATCTTGAGGCGCTCCTCGCTCTCCACCAGGCGCGCGAGCCCGTCGACCACCTCGTCCTCGCTGAAGTCGCGCGACTGGGAGACGCGGAAGAGCTCCAGGTGGCGGTAGACGAGGAAGTCGACGACCTCCGTGATCTTCTCGTCGAGCCCGAGCCGCTCGCAGATGAGGGTCGCGGCCTCCGTGCCGCTCACGGAGTGCGGGCCCGGGATGGCTTTCCCCACGTCGTGGAGGAGGAGCGCGAGGCGCAGGGGGAGCACGTCCTTGATTTCGCCGTAGACGGCGTGGAACTCCGGCTCCGCGTGCTCCGGATCCTCCTCGATCCTGTCGAGCTCCTCGAGAGTCTTCAGGGTGTGCTCGTCCACGGTGAACTGGTGGTGCCCGTCGAAGTTGACGAGGCAGTCCAGCTCCCCGAACTCGGGCAGGATCCGGTCGAGGACGCCCGTGGCGTGCATGGACTTGAGGAGCCGGCCCACGCGCCGGCCCTTCAGGAGCGAGCGGAAGCCCCTCAGGACCTCGGGGAGGTGGGACCACTCGGCGTCGAGCGCGGAGACCTCGCGCCGGATCCAGTCGCAGAGCGCCTCGCTCGGCAGGGCGTCGTGCTCCTGGGCGACCTCGAAGATCTCGAGGATGGCCGCCGGCGTCACGCCGCCCTCCGGCCGCGCCGTCAGGTGGAGCCGGCCCCTGTAGAGCGACAGGTGAGGCCGCAGCTCCTTCGAGCGCAGCCAGCGCCGCGCCCTCTCGATGAGGCTCCGGCCCCGCGTGTCCGTCTCGAGGTAGAACCGCAGGAACCTCAGCACGTTGCGGGCGTGCCTGTAGTAGTCGCCCATGAGCTTCTCGGCGGCGGCCTGGTCATCGCCGTCCTCCGCGTAGCCCAGGTTCCGGGCGATCGGCGCCATGAGGTCGCGCTCGAGGATGTCCTGGCGCACGTTGTTCGTGAAGTGGAGCTCGCAGCGCAGCCTCAGGTAGAACGCGTACGCGCCGCGGACGTGCTCCACCTCGCCGGGGGAGAAGCGGCCCTGGCTCAAGAGGGCCTCGAAGGTGGGCCCCTCGCCCTTCACGTTCTCGATCCAGAGGACGCGCTGGATGTCCCTGAGCCCGCAGGCCCCCTCCTTCACGTTGGGCTCGACCACGTAGATCGTGCGCTGCGGGTCCTCGATGGACGTCCGGAGCAGCTCGAGCTTCCCCGCCGTGAAGGTCTCCCCGCGGCGCCTCCGGTAGATGTTCACGGCCTTCTGCAGGAACCGGCCGAAGAGCCACTCGCTCCCCGCCACGAGGCGCGACTCGAGGAGCGTGTTGGCCGTCGTGAGGTCGTCCACCATGAAGCCGTAGCACTCCTCGGGCGTCCGCACCGCGTGCCCGAGCTGGAACCCTCCGTCCCACAGGAGCCGGATGAAGCGCTCGATGGCCGCCGCGGCATGGCCTTGCCGCCTCAGGAGGAGCAGGTCGATGTCGGACTGGGGGCAAAGCTCCGCCCTCCCGTACCCGCCCACCGCCACGAGGGCGACCTCGCCCGAGTCTCCGCCCAAGGTCTGCTCGAAGAGCCGGCCGAGGAGCGCGTCGGTGCCGGCCGTGAGGCCCGCCACCACCTTGAAGGGGTCGTCGCCGCGGCGGTGGCGCTCGAGCGCCGTGCCGTGGACGCGTGATACGTCCGCCTTGATCGTCTGGACCTGAGAGCCGAGCATGCCACCGCCATTATCGAAGGATGGCGCGCCCGGAAGCAAGAGCGCGCACGCCGCAGCTCATTCCTGCTACAAGGCTTCGCGGGCAAATGCCTTCGATCATCCCCTCGGGGGGACGGAGGGGGGAGAGTACAGGCGTGGTTCTGAACCGCTTGATCGCGGTTCTTGAACCACGCCCCGCAGGCTCGTGAGCACCGTCCATGGCTGGCCCCTGCCCAGGGGGGGGATCGCAGGTGCCAGGTAGCCCCCATCGAACCCGCGGGGGTGGGCGGCGGGCCGCTCGAGGGCCGCGGGCCCGCGCAGCACGTAGACCCGGTAGAGCCGCGGCCGATCGCCGCCCGCAGCCGGCCCGGGGAGCTCCTGTCCCCGGGCGGGGAAGGCGCCGAGCGGCCGGAACTCGACCGGCTCCTCGCCCGCGCCGGACGAGTCCTCCGGGACGAGGAAGAACTTGTCCTGGGCCTGCGGCCGCCTCCCCGCGGCCGCGCCGACGACCCACTCGGCCCGCCGGGCGGCGCCATCGTCGCGACCGGGCTCGGCACGGAACCCCTGGAGCCTCAAGAAAGGCTCCTCGGGCTCGGTGAGGCCCGCCGCCGGGTCCACGGTCAGGGCCCAGCGGAGCTCGCCCCGGGAGCCGGAGGCACGCGGGCCCGGCTCGGCGGCGCCCGCAGCATGCAGGCGACCCTCGGAGCGCGAGGCGTCCGTCACGACCTCGCGGCGGCCGCCGCCGCGCAGGAGCAGGCTCGCGGAGGCGACGGCCAGCCCGCCAGCGAGCAGGGCCGCCGCCGCACGCAGGGCCCAGGGCCGCGAGCGAGGCCTCGGGACCAGGGGCTCGGCCCCGCCGAGGGTATCGGCGACGAACTCCGCCGAGAACCTCGGAGGCAGGCGGCGGATGCGCTCCAGGACCCGGGAGGCCAACCGCCCGGCGCTCGCCGGGGGCGCGTCGCCGGCGAGGATCGCCGCCGTGAGGGCGTCGTGGTCCTCGAGGCGCCGGCGGCAGTCCTCGCACCGCGCGAGGTGGCGCCGCACCTCGTGGAGCGCGAGGGCGGAGCGCAGCTCGCCCTCGGCGTAGAGGTGGAGCTCGCGGCTCAGGTCGTCGCAGGAGGGGTCCCCGAGCCCCGGATCGAACGGTCTCGAGCTCACGGCTCCTCCTCTCGCCTCCGCCGCACCCCGATGCGACGCGCCAGCCTGGCCCGCGCGCTCCGGATCAGGTGATCGACCTGGGAGAAGGTCCGGTGGAGCCTCTTCGAGATCTCCTCGTAGGAGAGCCCCTCGAAGTACTTGAGCAGGAGGGCTTCCCGCTCGACCTCCGGCAGCTCCTCGAGGGCCCCGCTCATGGCCTCGTCCGCTCCCGGGGCGTCGGGCGCCCTCCAGCGTCCGGCGCTCTCGAGGCGGACGAGCTCCGCCCGCTCCCGGAGCACGCGGAGCTCGAGCGCCTGCCCCCGCCTCCGCTCGCGGCAGAGCGACCGCGCAATCTGGTAGAGCCACGGGACGAAACGGCTCCTGTCCTCGAGCCTGTCGAGGAACCTGTACGCCCGCACGAACGTCTCCTGGGCGATGTCCTCCGCCTCCGTCTCGTTTCCGTTCATGAGCATCCTGCACAGGCCGAGGACCGCCTCCCCGTGCGCCTCCATGAGCGCGCGGAACGCCTCCGCGTCGCCGCCGAGCACCCGCTCGACGAGCTCCGCGGAAGGTTCCGCCGCGGGGACCTCGGGCGCCGTCGCCTGGGCTGCGCGCCCGGCGACCGCCGAGCCGCTCGGTGAGGCAGGAGGCAGCCGCTCGTAAACCAGCCTTTTCATGGTCCAAGATGCCCGAGGAGGGGGGGATTCGCCGGGAATCCCCCGGTTCGCCGGGGCGTTCTCACAAGCCGAAGTCGTACTTGTCGATGTTGTCCTTGGTGAAGCGGATCGGGTCGGCCAGGATGACCATCTTGGGGTCCTCCTTGCTGAACCTCAGCTTCCCGAAGCCCGGGACCTCCATGCCCTCCTTCACCTCCTTGCCCTCGACGAGGGCCTTGGCGAGGTGCACGGTCAAGCCGCCCAGGGCCCGGGGGTCCCAGAGGAAGAAGCACTCGACCACCCCCTCCTTCACGTACTTCCGCATCTTGAGCGGCGTCGAGTTGCCCACGAGGGCCACCTTGCCGGCCTTCCCGGCCCGGGAGATGGCCTCCGCGGCCCCCGGGACCGAGTTGGAGTCGAAGGCGATGATCCCCTTCAGGTCCGGGTGGGCGTTGAGGAGCGTCTCGACCCGCTGGCGGGCGAAATTCTCGTCCTCCTTGGTCACCTCGGTGGCCACGAGCTCGAGGCCCGGGTGCTTCTTGGCCCGCGCCTCGGCGTGGCGCCGCCACGTGTTGAGGTTCGCGGCGTCGAGGCTCGCGATGGCGATCGCCCACTTCCCCGAGCCGCCCATCTGGCGGGCGAGCTCGTCCATGAGCGTCTCCCCGAGGACCCTGTCGTCGACCTGGTTCACCATGAGGTCGCGGCCGCTCTCCGGGGCGTCCGTGTCCCAGGTGAGCACCTTGATCCCGGCTCGCTTCGCCCGCTCGACGAAGCGGCGGATGGACCGGGGCTGGTTCGGCGCGACGCAGATCGCGTCCACCTTCTGGCGGATCCAGGTCTCTATGAACTGGTTCTGCCCCTCCGCCGTCGCCTCGGCGGGGCCGTCGAAGATGAGCTCCACGCCGAGCTCCCTGGCCGCCTTCTGGGCTCCGCGCTTCGATGCGTCGAAGTAGTCGATGTTGATGAGCTTGGGGAGCATCGCGACGGCGACCTTCTTCCCGTCGGCTCGCTTCTCCCCCTCCTTGCCGGCGGGGGCGGCGCGAGCCGCGCCGACGGCCAGGGCGAGGAGGAGAGGGATCGTCGCCAGGATACCGTGGTGCCGCATGCTGGGCCTCCGGAGCGGGTTTCTGTGAAGGGGACCCGGCGCGCCGCGCATCCCGTGGCGACCGGGAACCCAGGATTGTAGCAGGAGGCTTCCGCCGTGGACAGGCCTCGGACCGACGGACCGACGGACCGACGGACCGACGGACCGACGGACTGACGGACTGACGGACTGACGGACCCAAGACCGTCGGATCGACGGATCGGCGGGCCGACGAGACCTATGCCTACCGCTCCCGGCCCGCCCCGGGTAGAATCAGCGGCGTGCCCGCCGGCCCGCGCCGGGGCCGCGACGCAAGTGAAGACGATGCAGAGGACCCGCGAGGTGATCGTGAGCCGCCTCCCGGCTCGCGTGCCGGAGCGCGAGGCGCCCGGCGCGCGCCGGAGCACGCGCCGGCGCCGGCGCTGGCGGGTCCTTCGCCTCCCCTGGACCCTCTACGGGTACGTGGGCGGCGAGGTCTTCCGCGTCTTCCTGCTCGCGGTCTTCGCGGTCTCCCTCCTCTACACGACCCTCGCGGCCTACCAGGCGGTCCGGGCCGGCCTCCAGCTCAGCCTCGTCGCACCGCTCCTCGCGAAGAGCTTCGCGTACCCCCTCTACTTCTCGATCCCCCTGGCCCTCATCTTCGCCGTCACGCTCGTCCTGGGGCGAATGGTGAACGAGCTCGAGGTGGACGCGCTCTACACCCATGGGATCTCCCACGCGCACGTTTACGCCCCCGTCCTCCTCCTGGGCCTCTCCCTCGCCGTGGCGTCCTTCTACCTGAACGGCTGGGTCGTCCCCGAAATCCACTACCAGAAGCGCAACCTCCAGACCTACATCTTGACCCAGCTCGAGAACCTCGGGACCGGCGTCAACCGCACGATCCCCCTCCTCGACGAGGAAGGGACCCTCTGGGTAGGGGCCTACAAGGGCACGCAGCTCAGGAACGTGCGCTTCGACCTCGTCACGCGGAGAGAATCGAGCATCGTGCCCGCGATCCGCGAGCACCTCCCCGAGCGCCTCCCGGGCAAGGTGACGATCTTCGCAGGCGATGGCAGGATCGAGATCCAGCCCGGCCGGCAGGCGGTGGTCCTCCACCTGCGCTCCGTCGAGGTGCACGTCCCGGAGCCGGTGCGCGGCGCCAGGATCTCCAACGAGGTCTTCCACCAGGTGTTCTCGGTCACCGAGGACGTCCTCATCCCGCTCTCGTTCCTCCCCAAGTCGCCCGGGACCAAGGACCGGAAGCACCCCGAGCTCCTGCGTCACATCGACGACCTGCTTGCCGAGAGGAAGGCCCTCGATCGAGGCGACGTCCCCGTGGCCTCGGAGGGCGAGACCGCCGCGATCGAGTATGCCGCCTTCAAGGGCTCCCCCGAAGAGATGCAGGAGCGCAGGCGGGCGCTCGACCGCAAGCTCGCCTCGGCCATCACGGAGTTCCACCGGCGCCAGGCGTTCACGCTTTCCTGCTTGACCTTCCCGCTCCTGGGGGTCGCGCTCTCCCTGGTCATGAACCGCTCCAGCCGCCTCGTGCCCTTCCTCCTGGCCAACCTGGCGGTGATCGGGATCTACTACCCGCTCCTCATGGTGGGCGTGGCCCTGGGCGACGGCGGCTTCGCACCCGGCCTGTCCCTCCTCTTCCCCAACGCGGCCCTGCTCGGCCTGGGGATCCAGCTCACGCGGAAGGCGGTGCGGCGATGAGCCGACTCTCGAAGACCCCGGGACCCGTCCCGGCAGCGGTCGCATCCGCGGCCCAGGCGCCCCGGGACACGAGGCTCGGCTCGCCGCCCGGCTCGACGCCGCGCCGCCTCTCCGGGCTCGGCCGCCTCCGCATCCGGACGATGGACCTCTACGTGGCGCGGATCTTCCTCGCCGCCTACGCGGTCTGCACGGTGTCCTTCGTCGGGCTCTTCGTCCTCGTGGAGGCCTTCGCCAAGCTCGACAGGTTCCTCCGGCAGGACTCGAGCCTCGCGGCGACGATCTTCAAGTACCACCTGGCCATGATCCCCACGGCCTACGCCAACTACATGGGGCCCGTCCTCACGCTCGCGGCGGGGATGTTCACCATGACCCACCTGAACCGCCTGAACGAGCTGACGCCCTTCAAGGCGGCCGGGATCAGCATCTACCGGGTGATGCTGCCGGTCTTCTTCCTGGCCGCCTGCCTCACGGGCCTGACGGTCTGGCTCAAGGAGGAGGTCCTGCCGGCGTTCAAGGAGCCGATCCGCTCCGCCCTCTCCCTCTCGCGGGCCCGCCCGCTCAACCCGCCGCCCTATTACGACCGGGAGCGGGGGCTGCTGATCCGGGTGGCGGAGTACTCGACGACGCGGAAGGTCGCCCACACCGTGGAGGTCTCGGAACAGCACCCGAGCAGGAAGGTGAAGGTGCGGATCGACGCGAACCAGATGGAGTGGATCCCGGCGGCGGGACCGGCCACGGAGGACTCCGAGGAGGGCACCTGGGTGCTCCACTCCGGCTCGATCCAGCGCTGGGACGAGGGCGGGAAGCTCGTCGTGAACGCGGCCGCCTCGGGGTTCGAGCGGCTGAAGCAGCCCTTCGCGCGCATGGAGCTCCAGACCTCGCTCCGCCCGGTGGATCTCGAGACGAGCGACCCGGAGATCTCGTACCTCTCCTGGAGGGACCTCAAGCGGCAGTACCAGCGGCAGCCGTACCACCGGCACCTCGCCGTGAAGCTCCACCACCAGTTCGCCTTCCCGCTCTCCCACATCGTGCTCCTCTTCCTCGGGATCCCCTTCGTCTTGAACCTCCAGAACCGGAACGTGTTCCTGAGCTTGGCCGCGAGCTTCGCGATCTGCGCCCTCTTCTACCTCGTGAGCTCGATCTGCATGAACATTGCGAACCAGTCGGAGATGCTCCCTCCCATCCTCGCGGCCTGGCTGCCGATCATGCTCTTCGGCTCGCTGGGGATCACGCTCCTGGACCACCTGCCCACCTGACGGGCCCCGACGCGAAGGTCCCCAAGAGCCTCCGGACCGCTCAGATGATGATCTTGGGTGCGGGCTTCTCGGGCCCGGGACCGGCGGCTCCGCCCGGCGCAGGCCCGGCGCCGGGCCTCGGGCCGCCACCGGCGCCGGCCGGCCCCGCGGCCGAGGAGAGGGCCCGCGCGACCTGGACGAAGACGAGCCGCAGGTTCTGGATGAGGTCCTTCAGAGCCCTCTCCTCGTTGGGCTCCAGGTTCCCCCGGGTCTTCTGCTCGAGGACCGCAAGGAGGTCGATCGTGTACCTCGCCCCCTCGAGGTCGATGTAGACCTCGCCCGTGGCGGGATCGCGCATCTGGCCCAGGGAGAGCATGGCCCTCAACGCGATGTCCTCGATGATCCCGAGGAACGAGGCCGGAGGGAGCTGTTCTCGCATCGCGGCCTGGGCCTCCATCTCCGCGAGCTTCTCCTTCTCCCGGCGGGCCTTCTCTTTCCAGCTCTCGTCGGCCTTCTTCTCCTGCGGCTCCTGAGCCGGCCCGGCCTGCGCTGCGGCAGCCTCCGCTTGCCCGCCCCTCGGGTCTTCACCGGGGACGATGATCCGGGGCCGCTCTCCACTTCCCCCCTGATTCGCGCTCTTCTCGGGATTCATGGCCATAGGCTACACCCGCGGGCCTCTCAAGGCTACCCCCCACGGCACTCCACTGCGGCCCGGAAGCACCGGAGGGGCGCTCGGCGTGCTCCCGGTGCTTCCCGTCACTTCCTGAGGTTGAGCACCGCCTCCTCGCTCATCGCGTCCTTGCGGCCGCCCTTCGCAGCGTACTCGAGGCTTGCCCTCACGAACTCCCGGAAGAGGGGGTGCGGCTGCACGGGCTTCGACTTGAACTCTGGGTGGAACTGGCAGCCGAGGAACCATGGGTGGTCCGCGAGCTCGACGATCTCCACGAGCGAGCCGTCCGGGGAGACCCCGGAGAAGCGGACGCCGGCCGCCGCGAAGTCATCCCGGAAGGCGTTGTTGAACTCGTAGCGGTGCCGGTGGCGCTCGTGGATCACCTCTCGCGCATAGGCCTCGGCCGCTCTGGAGCCCTGGAGGATCCTGCAGGGATAGGCCCCGAGGCGCATCGTGCCTCCCTTCCGCACGACCTTCTGCTGCTCCTCGAGGAGACTGATCACCGGGTGCCGCGTCGCCGGGTTGAACTCGGTCGAGTGGGCCCCCTCGAGGCCCAGCACGTTTCGCGCGAGCTCGATGCACATGCACTGCATGCCGAGGCAGATCCCGAAGTAGGGGATCCCGTGCTCGCGGGCGAAGCGGATGGCCTCGATCTTCCCCTCGATCCCCCGGTCCCCGAAGCCGCCCGGCACGAGGATCGCCTTCGCCCCCGCCAGGTGGCGGTCGACGCCGTCCCGCTCCACGTCCTGAGCCTGGACGCGGCGGAACCGGACGCGGGCCTGGTTCGCGATCCCCGCGTGCGTGAGGGCCTCGTAGATCGACTTGTACGCGTCGGTCAGCTCGATGTACTTGCCGACGATCGTGACCTCCGTCTCGCACGTCGGCGCCCGCAGGGCCTCGAGCATGACCTGCCACTCCGAGAGGTCCGCCTCCGAGTAGGGGATGCCGAAGTGCTTCAGGATCAGCTCGTCCACGCGCTCCCGCTTCAGCATGACCGGGACCTCATAGATCGAGAAGTCGACGTTCTTCTCCTCGATCACGGAGCTCACGGCCACGTTGCAGAAGAGCCCGATCTTGCGGCGCAGCTCCTGGGTGATGGGCATCTCGGTGCGGCAGATGAGCATGTCGGGCAGGATCCCGATCTCGCGGAGGCGCCCGACCGAGTGCTGCGTGGGCTTCGTCTTCACCTCCCCCGACGCGGTCAGGTACGGGAGCAGCGTCAGGTGGATGTACATGACCTTGTCGCGCCCCTTCTCCAGCCCGAACTGCCGTATCGCCTCGAGGAAGGGGAGGCTCTCGATGTCGCCCACGGTGCCGCCGATCTCGCTGATCACCACGTCGACGTCGTCCGAGGCGACCCGCTCGATGGAGGACTTGATCTCGTCGGTGATGTGCGGCACGACCTGCACCGTCGAGCCAAGGTACACGCCCTCGCGCTCCTTGGTGATCACGGAGTTGTAGATCTTCCCCGTGGTGTAGTTCGAGTCCCGGTTGATGCGGGCGTTGGTGAAGCGCTCGTAGTGGCCGAGGTCGAGGTCCGTCTCCGCCCCGTCCTCGGTGACGTAGACCTCCCCGTGCTGGTAGGGGTTCATCGTCCCCGGGTCGAGGTTGATGTAGGGATCGAACTTCTGGAGGCGCACGCGGAGCCCGTGCCGCTCGAGCAGGAGCCCGATCGCGCCCGACGTGAGACCCTTGCCGAGGGAGGACACCACGCCTCCCGTAACGAAGATGTACTTGGGCATCGATCGGACCCTCTATCTTCCCTCCACTGCGTGGCTTCTCCTCCACGCCTCTCCAGGCGTACAGCCGGAGCGGGCCACGCCCTCGCCTCCCGGCCATCCACCTCGCGCCCTCGGATGTCTTAGCACGTTTCCCCGGCCGATGGAAGACCTCACTCGCGTCCCCCCCTCGAACGCAGGTATTCCTGCACGAAACGGCGGTACTCCTCCTCCGTGTCGATGCCGAGGTGCCGGTGCGGGGTCACCCCGACGCGGATCGCGTGGCCGCCCTCGAGGACCCGGAGCTGCTCGAGCCGCTCGCGCTTCTCGAGGGGCGATGGCGGGAGGCTCGAGAACCGGAGCAGGAAGTCCCGCCGGAACCCGTAGACGCCGATGTGCTGGAGCCACTCGACGGGCCCGCCCGGCGCGGAATGGGGCGCGGGGGCCCGGGTGAAGTAGAGGGCGTTCCCCCCCGAGGCCACCACGGCCTTCACGATGTTGGGGTCCGCGAAGCCCTCGGGGTCCGTGCGCCGCGCGGCGAGGGTCGTCATGACGACGCCCGGCGCGAAGAGGTCGACCAGAAGCCGGAGGTCGTCGTGTTCGAGGAGGGGCTCGTCCCCCTGGACGTTGACCACGACCTCGTGATCGAGGCCGCGGGCCACCTCGGCGACCCGGTCCGTCCCCGAGACGTGCTCCGCCGAGGTCATGACGGCCTCGGCGCCGAAGGAGCGACAGGCGTCGAGGACCTCGCGGCTGTCGGTCGCGATGAGGACGCGGTCGATCCCGGGGCAGCCGGCCACGCGCTCGTGGACGTGCTGGACCAGGTACTTGCCGGTATCCCGGGCCAGGACCTTGCGCGGGAAGCGCTTGGATCCCAGGCGGGCCGGGATGACGACGGCGACCTTCAAGGGGGTCTCCCGTGGGCTCGGGGCTCGGTTACAAAGGGCGTGAGGCTAACCGCCCCGGGGAGAGGGGTCAAGGAATGGCTGCCGGGCTGCCGGGCCCGGCCAGATCCCTCCCCCTCCTTGAGCCGCGAGCGGGCGGCACCGCAGGCGGCCGGCCAAAGCCGAGCCCTCCCGGCTACGCCCCACCCAGCCGTCTCTTGAGCGCCTCGATCTCGCGCCGGAGGCTCTCGTTCTCGGCCTCCGCCCGCTGCCTGTCGGCCTCCGCTTGCTGCTTCTCGGCCTCCACCTGCCGCCTCTCGGCGTCCGCTTGCTGCCTTCTCGCCTCCGCCAGACGCTGCTCAGCCACCGCCTGCTGCCTTCGCGCTTCCGCAATCTGCCTCTCCGCCTCCGCCCGGCGCCATTCCGCCTCCGCCCGCTGGCTCAGCTCGCGGGGCGTGAGCAGCCATTCGCCCTTGCGCGGATCGTAGAAGCGCAGCTTCCTGCCTTGCTTCTCCAGGTGAAGGCCCAGCTCGAGGCTCGGGAGGCGGCCCTTGATCGGCCGGATTCGCACGTAGCGCCCGCTCACGAGTCGCCGCCCCTGGAGAGGCGGGTCGAGGTACTCCGAACGCGGATCGAAGAGAAAGTACTCCTTGACCTTGATGACATCCCGGTAGATCTCGTGCTTCTCGTCGAGGTCCTCCTCCTTCGTCGACTTCGAGGTCACCTCGATCACGACGTTGGGGGCCTTGCGCTCCTCCCAGAGGAGGTAGTTGTCCCGCTCGCGCGGCTCGACGCCCTTCACCACCATGACGTCCGGGGAGACGTGCTTGCGGCGGTTCCCGGGCTCGTAGAAGACCAGGATGTTCCCCGTCACATAGACCTTTCTGCCCTCGTAGTAGAGCTCCAGGGTCTCGATGGCGTCGTTCATCCGCCGGCGGTGCAGGTCCGTCTCTCCCATGGGGCGTCCGTCTCGCGTCGGGTAGGCGATCTCCCGGCCTCGGCCTTGCGTCAGGAGCGGTACGTGCAGCGTCGCCATGCTGGGGCCTCTCGAGCAGCGATGTTACGCGGCGGGTTGCGGGTTGCCAAGCTCTTCGCGGCGGGGCGTCGCCGCTTGACTGCCGGTGCGGGGTGCTCGGCGTACGCGGGGTGCCTGTAGGAGCTCGCTGGACCCAGCGGTCCACGAAATGCAGGTACGACCCGGCTCACTCCCCGCCGCCCCACCAGATCGGCAGGAGCCAGAGCAGCCGGATCTCCTTCCGGCCGTCGCTCCGGGTCTTGTAGGCGAAGAGGTTGAGGATCGCGCCCCAGCCCCTCGCCGTCACGTTCCTCGGCGTCCGGTCCTTGACGCGCACCGAGTGGCAGGCCTCGTAGCGCCAGAGGATCTGCCAGAGGAGCGAGAACCTCCGGTGGGGGGCCTTGTGCCCGTACTCCGCCACCCCGAGGAAGTTGAACCCGTGGGACGCCGCGGCGTCCTCGGCGACCGTCACCCGGGCCTCCACCGCCTTCCCGTCCCGGAGGGCCGCGAGCGGCACCGTGCTCCCCCCCGCGAGCTCGCTCAAGGCCTTCTCGAGGTCCGCCGCGCTCGCGACGGGGCTCTCCCCCGCCTTCAGGATGCAGTCTCGTACCCGCAGGTCGGCGAAGAAGGCGGGGCCGCCCGGCAGCACATCCAGCACGAGCAGGCCCTTCTCGGATGCCCCGGGCCCCAGCACGATGGGGCACACCTCGTCGGTCAGCTCGGCGACCCGGAGGCCCAGGCGGTCCCACTCGTCGAGCACGAGGAGCTTCCGCTGGAAGCCCCCGGCGCTCACGTAGCGCTTCGTGCCGCCGATCTGGACCTTGACGGTCTGGGCCTGTCCCGAGCGCACGATCCCCACCTCGGCGCTCTCGCCGGGCCGCGTCTCGGCCACGAGGTGCTGGAGGCGCTCCAGGCCGCCGACCGGCTTCCCGCCGAAGCTGACGACGATGTCGTCCCTCCTCAAGCCCGCCCGCTCGGCCGGCGAGCCCTCCTGCGCGCGGCGGATGCAGGCCCCGCTGAAAGGCTCCACCCCGAGGCGCTTCGCCTCCTTCTCGTCGACGGTGTGGGCGTCCGCGCCGAGGAGACCCACTTCCGTCTCCACCGTGCGGCTGAAGGTGAAGCTCCCGTCGGGCTCGATCGAGTAGGACTGCCGGTGGACCGCCTCCTTCCGGCCGTCCTGCGGCGTGGCGAGGCCCTCCGTGTAGCTCGCAGGGACCGTCACGCCCTGGAGCGCCTCGCGCCCCTCGTCCTTGACGCTGCAGTCGACGCTGGCGCAGGAAACGAGCCCCAGCGCTGCCAGGGTGACGATCACGACGCGGTGGCGGTGCATGCTTTACTCCGTGGTCTTCCTCGATTCCATCTCCCAGAGCTTTTCGAGCGCCGACAGCTTCCGGCGCCGGTCGGGCGTCGCGGCCTGCGGCTCCGGCTCACCCTCGCCGAGCCCCATGAGGCCCGTGACGCCCTCGACACCCCGGCGCCACAGGCCCAGCACCCCGCCCCCCCCCTCCTCGGAGGCCGCCGGGCCCTCACCCGCCTGCGGCGCCGCTGCGCGCTCGCGCCCCAGCAGGCCCTCGAGCGTCGCGAGGGCCAGGTCGGACATCTGCGGGGCGCCCTCGTCCGCGGCGATCCGGAGGAGCTCGGGGATCACCTGCTCCCTCGAGCCGCGGACCTCGAGGTCCATCCGGCCCCCATTCCCCCGGAAGACGACCGCGGGCTCCGCCTCCGGGGCCGGCTCGGGCTCTCGCGCAGGAGGCTCGCCCGGCGGCTCCGGCTCGTGCCGCGAGGCGGCGGACATCGCCATCCGGAGCTCCTCGACCTCCGCGGCTGCCAGCCGGGCATCCCCTTCGCGCCGGGCGAGCGCCGTCCTCAGGGCCGCGACCTCCTCGGTCTGGAGGCGGGCCTCCTCTCGCAGCTTCGCCGCCTCCTCCTCGCAGGCCTTCCGCGCCGCGCCCGAGGCGTCCCGCGCCTCCGCGAGCTCCCGGCGCAGCGCGTCCTGGCCCGACCGGAGCCCATCGAGCCCTCGCTCAAGCCGCCGCCGCTCCGCGTCCGAATCCGAGAGCCGCCCCTCGAGCCCCGCGGTCCGGGCACGCCACGCGGCCTCCCGGAGGGCGCCGAGCGCGAGGGCCAGGAGGAGGCACGCCGCGGCGAGGAGCCAGGGCAGGGCCCGGCGGCCCGACCGCAGGACGCGCATGACGCGAGCGGCGCGACCGGCGGGGCGGCCGCCCGGGGGGGCCCCCGCGGCCTCGACGCGGGCCACCGTGGCCTCGAGGAGGCCCGCGGGCGGCTCGTCGCGACCCGTCGCCCGGAGGGCCCTGAGGGCCGTGCGCAGGTCCTCGAGCTCGCGCCTGCAGGCGGGGCACGCCGCCAGGTGTGCCGAGACCCGCTCCTGGATGACGGGCGCCAGCGCGCGCTCCAGGAGCTCCGAAAACAGCGGTGTGACCTGCCGGCAGTTCATCGGGACCTCACGCATCGAACCAGGCGGGCCGCAGGGCCAGGAGCGCGTCCTTGAGCTCCATCCGCGCCCTGTGGACCCGGGACTTCACCGTGCCGAGCCTCCAACCGAGCATCTCCGCGATCTCGCCGTAGGACAGCCCCTCGATCTCGCGCAGCAGGAGGATGGCCCTCGAGCGGGGCTCCAGGCGCCCCAGGGCCTCGCCAACGGCCTCCCGGCTCTCCTGCCGCTCGAGCCGCGCCCCGGGAGCCTCGCGGCGCCGATCCGGCGGATCGATCGCATCGCCGCCGCCCTCCGCCCCTCCTCCGCCGAGGCTCCGCGCCTTGCGGACGCGCCGGCGCCGCAGCTCGTCGCGGATGAGGTTCCAGGCGATGGCGCAGATCCACGCGCGGAAGCTGCGCTCCCGGTCGAAGGTCCCGAGGGCCTGGAAGGCCCGGACGAAGGCCTCCTGGGTCGCATCGGCCGCCTCCTCGCGGTCCTTGAGGAGCCTCACCGAGAGGCGGTAGACCACCCCCATATGGCGGCGGACCAGCTCCGCCTGGGCCGGGCGGCTCCCGTGGACGGCCAGGACGGCGCACTCGCCGTCGGAGAGGCCCTCGAGACCCGGGTCCGGGGCCTCCCGCGGGGCGTCGTCCTCGCCTCCCTCGCCTCCCGTCGTGGGGCTCATCATCGTGCGCACTTGGAGGGCATCTACGCACGGGGGGCCGGAAGGTTCCACGGGAAAAGCTGACGCGGAGGTACGCGGAGGGACTGCCGCCTCCGCAACCGGCCGCCTCAAGCGAACAGGTCCTCCGCCATCGCCTCCGCGAAGGGGATGAACATCTCCCGCGGCGTGAGCCCGCCGTGATGGCCGCGCATGCGGTGGGGCCTCGGGGCGCCGGGGTACTGCGCCCAGACGCTCTCCGTCTCGTAGGGGAGGACGAGCAGGTCTCCGGCGCGCCGCTCGAAGCAGGGCGCCGCGGGCCCGGGGCCGTAGAGGCCCATGGCGGCCGCCTCGCGGGTGAGCCAGACCTCGGCCTTCCCCCGGAGGGTCTCCTCGAGGAAGCCCTTCGTCTCGGCGAGGGCCTCGGGCCGCACGTGCAGGAAGACGTCGCGCATGCCGCCCGTGGGGAGGACCGCGCTCCCGTCGGGCTTGCGCTCGAGGGCCCGGAGGACCTCGGCGTGGTCCGTGAGGTAGATCGTCCGCTCGGGGCGCACCTCGATCTGCCCGTGGTCGGCCGTCACGAGGAGGAGCGTCCGCCGGGCGGCGTCGCGCCCCAGGCGGTCGGGCAGGCGGTCCCCGAAGACCTTCGAGGCCAGCTCGAGCTCGAGCTCGGCGACGCGGGACCGGGGGGAGTGCTCGTGCCCCTGGACGTCGAAGCGGTCCCAGTAGGCGTAGAAGAAGGTCGGCCGCGAGGCGCCCCGGATCTCGGCCGCGAGCTTGTCGGCGAGGTCGGGCCCCGTCGCGAACGACACGGACCGCGAGCCCCTGCGGCTCGCCCGCGAGTAGGCGCTCGCGGCGTAGCTCTCGTGGACGAAGCACACGGCCGGCACGCCCGCCCTCGCGAGATCCTCGAAGACCGTCCCGCCGCTGAAGAGGATCGACCCGTCGAAGCCCCTCTCCTCGAGCTCGTCGTTCCGCTTCCCATTCCACCGCTTGAACGGGAGCGTCACGACCACGTCCCCCACCTCCTCGAGGTAGAGGTTCCACTCGAGGAGCCCGTGCTCGCGGGGCGTGAGGCCGGTCCCGAGAGTCGTCAGGGAGGCCGAGGTGGTCGAGGGGAACACCGCCGTGAGGCTCGTGACCCGCCCCCGAGCGCTCAGGCGCTCGAAGAAGGGGTGGCGCTGGGCGCGCTCGCACCAGGTCTCGAAGCCGATCGCGTCGAGGAGGAGGAGGAGGACGTGCTCGAAGCGCCGCTCGCGGAGCGGCGCGGCGACATCCTCGGCGAGCCGCCGGCCCGCGTCGATCCCGAAGAGGCTCAGGACCGTGGGCGCGATGTTCGCGAAGGACCAGCCGTCGTAGCGCGGGAACACGAAGGGCGCCGAGGGGCCAGCGAACGCCGCACCTCCGGGGCCGGAGGTCCTGAGGTCGCTACGGAGGTCCCGGATCACCGCTGGTACACGGGGAGGCGGTCGTAGGGGAGCTGGAGGACGAGGAGCGCGATGGCCGTCGCGAAGGTCGTCCCGTACTGGTACCGGTCGGCTCCCTCCCAGTGCCCGTCCGGCTGCTGGAGGCGCACGAGGTCCTGCGACGCCAGCCTGTAGAACTCGCCCCACGTCGCCCCGCCCATGACCCACTTGGCCTGCGCGAGGTAGTACTCGACGTACTCCGCGTGCTTCTCCCGCTCCCACCGGTGGCGGATGTACCGGTTGACGTAGTCCTGGCTTCGCTTGAGGTACGGGGAGTCGTACTTGCCCGCGTTCCAGAGGGCCACGACGGCCGCGCAGGTCACTCCCGGCCGCGGCTCCTCGCTGGGGTCCACGCGGTAGCGCACGCTCCCGTCGGAGTTGGAGGACCGCTCGATGAAGCGGACCCCGTTGTCGATGACGGCGCCCGGGACGAAGATCCCCACGTCGCGGCAGGCCCGGAGGGCCTGGAGCTGGGTGACCGTCAGGGTCCCCTCGTGCTCCCACCAGGTCGCCGAGTAGGCCCAGCCGCCATCCTCGGACTGGACCCGGCGCGTGAGCGTCACGGCGGCGTCGAGGGCCTTCCGGATCCGCTCGCGGCGGGCCGCGTCCCCCTCCTGGCCGTAGACCTGGGCGAGGAAGGTCATGGCGAAGGCGTGGCCGTACATGGGGCGCGGGCCCTTGCGGCCCCCGGGGACGTCCTCCTGGCCCGTCGAGAAGAGCCCCTTGTCCTGGGCGTCCTGGGACTGGGCCGCGAGGAGGTAATCCGCGATCTCGCGCACGGTCTCGGCATGGGGCCCCCGCGTCACCGTGTCGCCGTGGGCGAGGAAGGCGAGGCCCGCGAGCCCCGTGACGGCGACGGGGTAGAGGTCCGGCCGCTCGGGCGTGACGCCCCAGGACCCGTCGGGCCCCTGCCGCGCGGCGAGGTAGCGGAGGCCCTTCTCGATCGCCTGCTCGACGGCGGGCGTGACGCCCTCGGGGAGCGGCGCGGGCGGATCGAGCCGCGCCTGGGCCCGAGCAGGCCCGGCGCCGGCGGCGAGGGTGATCGCGACCAAGGAGGGAGCGATCACGACGAGGACCCCCGCCGCGGACCCGCAGGCCAGGCCGCCGCCCCGGCACCACGGCTCGCGCGCGACGCTCATGCCCGACACTTTAAGGGAAGCGAAGAGGGATTCCAGGGTTATCTTGTTCTCCCGTGCCGTACCCTCTCGCCTTTCTCACCGGCCAGCCTCTCGTCGACGGTGCCGCCATCGCCGTCGCGGTCTTCTGGGTCCTCTGCGCGTTCCTCGTGCGCCGGGGAGCGCGGGCGATCCCCGTGCTCGGAGAGGCGCCGGGCGAGCCCGCGGCGCCGTCCGGCGGCTGGCCGCGCGCCTCGCTGGTCGTGGCCTCCCGCGACGAGGAGGAGCACGTGGGCGAGGCCACGAGCTCCCTCCTCCGCCTGGACTACCCCGACTACGAGGTCATCGCAGTCGACGACCGGAGCCGGGACAGGACCGGGGCGATCCTCGAGGAGCTGGCCCGCGGCGACCCGCGCCTCCGGGTCGAGCGGGTCGGCGCACTGCCCGAGGGCTGGATCGGGAAGCACCACGCCCTCCACCGGGGCGCCGCGGCCGCGACGGGCGCGTGGATCCTCTTCGCCGACGCCGACGTGAGGCTCTCCCCCGGCGCCCTCAAGCTCGCCGTGGCTCACGCCCTCGAGGAGGACCTCGACCTCCTGAGCCTCATGCCGCGGAACGAGACCCGGAGCGTCTGGATGAAGGCCTTTTACTCGGCCGCCGTGATCACGATGATCCTCGTCCTGGGCTGCTGGGCGCACCGCCGCGGCCGCCAGAGCCTCGTCGCCTCGGCGGCAGGGGCCTTCATCCTGGTTCGCCGCCGCGCCTACGAACGCGCCGGAGGCCACGAGCCCATCCGCCTCGTCCTCATCGACGACATCGCCCTCGCCATGCACATCCGCCGCAGGGGCGGAAGGACGGCGATCGCCATGGGCCGCGAGCACGTGCGCGTGCCCTGGAGCCGCGACCTCCCCCAGCTCTTCCGGGTGCTCCGGAAAAACGGGTTCGCGCTGTTTTTCTACAACTGGCTCCTCCTGGCGCTCTTCACCCTGGCCGTCGTGGCCATCAACACCGTCGCGCCGGTCGCGATGCTCCTCCACGGGCCGCTCTGGCCTTGCGCGGCGGCGATGTGGATCGCCATCTTCGACGCCTACCGCACTGCGGGGCGCCTCGTCGGCGCGTCGCCCCTCCACGCCCTCCTCCACCCCTTCTTGGGCGTGATCGGGATCCTCCCGGCCTGGTTCTCGGCCGTCGCCGTCACCCGGGAGGGCGGAGTGCGGTGGCGCGACTCCTTCTACCCGCTCGCGATGCTGCGGAAAAGCCTGTAGCCTCTCGGTCATGCCGCGCCTCCACGCCGACCAGCTCCTGCCCTTCGTCACCGAGGTCATCACCCGCATGGGCTCGCGCCCCGAGGACGCGCGGGCCGTGGCGGAGCACCTCGTCGAGGCGAGCCTCGCCGGGCACGACTCGCACGGCCTCATCCGGATCCCGCAGTACCACGAGCACGCGCGCTCGGGCAAGGTGCGGCCCGCGGCTGCGCCCGTCGTGGTCTCGGAGGGCCCCACGACGGTCCTGATCGACGGGAACCGCGCCTGGGGTCAGGTCGTGGCGAACGGGGCCGTGGACCTGGCCCTCGCGAAGGCGCGGGCCCACGGGACGGCGGCCGCCTGCGTGCGGAACTGCTACCACGTGGGCCGCGTGGGGGTCTACCCGCTCCGCGCGGCCCGGGAGGGCTTCGTGGCCACACTCTTCGCGAACGGCCACGGCGTGGCCCGCGTGGCGCCCTGGGGCGGCGCGGAGGCGCGCCTCGCCACGAACCCCCTCGCCATGGCCGTCCCGGCGCGGCGGGACCCCGTCCTCGTCGACATCACGACGAGCGTCGTGGCCGAGGGGAAGGTGCGCCTGGCGAAGGTCGCGGGGAAGCCGATCCCCGAGGGCTGGGTCCTCGACCGCGACGGGAGCCCGTCGACGGACCCGGTGGCTCTCTACGAGGGCGGCACGCTCCTCCCCCTCGGCGGGCGCGAGGGTCACAAGGGCTACGGGCTGTCGGTCCTGGTGGACCTCCTCGGCGGCGTCCTCTCGGGAGCCGGCTGCGGGGTCATGACGGCCGAGACGGGGAACGGGCTCTTCCTCCAGCTCGCGGACCCGGCGGCCTTCGGAGACCGCGAGGGGTTCCTCGACCGCGTCGAGGCGTACATCGCCTACGTCCGCTCGGCCCGGCGGAGGCCCGGGGTCGACGCCATTCTCCTCCCGGGCGAGCCCGAGCGGCACGAGGAGGCGCGGCGCCGGCGCGAGGGCCTCGAGGTCGACGAAGGCACGTGGGCGCAGGTGCTCGCCGCGGCCCGCGAGCTTGGCGTCAGCGCCCCCCCCGGATAGGATCTCGGAAATGGCCAAAGGCGGCGGCTTCAGCGACTCCTCCGACGACCTCCTCAAGGAGGCCGCGGGCATGAGCGACGCGGACATCGAGAGGCTCATGGCGGGCCTCGAGCCCCGCGGGAAGGCCTCCCGCGTCGAGAGCCTCGAGCCCGGCTCGCGCGTCGAGGGCACCGTCGTGGACCTGCGCGGCGGGGAAGTCCTCGTGGAGCTCGACGGGAAGACCCTCGGGGTCATCGACGAGACTGAGCTCGCGGGGACCGACCTGCCCGAGATCGGCGAGCGGATCCGCGCCCAGTTCGAGCGCTTCGACCGGTCCAAGGACCTGGCGGTCCTCTCGGTGGGCGGCGTGCGCCGCGACATCGCCTGGGAGGAGCTGCGCCGCGGCAGCCTGGTCGAGGGCGTCGTCACGGCCGTCAACAAGGGCGGGCTCACGCTGGAGATCAAGGGCTTCCGAGCCTTCCTGCCGGCCTCGCAGGTCGAGCGGGGGCGCGTGGCGGACCTCGCCCCGTACGTGGGGCAGAGGCTCCGCTGCGAGGTGACGAGCCTGGATCGCTCGACGCGGGACGTCGTCGTGAGCCGCAGGCTCGTCCTCGATCGCGAGGCCGAGGCCGAGCGCGTGAGCGCCCTCGCCCGCCTGAGCGAGGGCGAGGTCCTCACGGGCACCGTGGCGCGCTTGACGGACCACGGGGCCTTCGTGAGCCTCGGAGGCGTGGACGGTCTCCTCCCGGCGGCCAAGATCCACGCCCACCTGAGGGCCCGGACCCTCGCCGAGCCGCTCTCCGAGGGCCAGCGGGTCGTGGTCCAGGTGGTCCGCGTGGACCGGGAGCAGGGCCGCGTGAGCCTCGACTTGAAGCAGCTCGCCCAGGACGTGTGGAAGCGGGCCGTCGAGGGCTACGCGCCGGGCGAGGAGGTGACGGGCTGGATCTCGCGCCGCGGAGCGACGGAGGCGGTCCTCTCGATCGACGAGGGCGTCGAGGGCGTGATCCCCGAGGAGCACATGCACCTCCTCGCGCCCGAGGCGCGGGCGGGGACGATCACGAAGGCGACGATCGTCTCGATCGATGCCGAGCGACGGCGCATCGTGCTCCGCCCCGCCGCAGGCCCCGGGGCTGCGGGGAAGTGAGCGGGGAGACGGAAACGAGCGTGGAGCGGTCCCCCTCGGCGCAGGCGCGCAGCCCCGTCCCCGTGCTGTTCCTGACGGTCTTCCTCGACATCCTGGGCTTCGCCATCGTCCTGCCGCTCCTCCCGCAGATGCTGGAGCACTACGTGGGCCTCGAGCGGCAGGCGTCCTGGTTCGGGAGGCTGGTCGACGGGCTGGCCGCCGCGAGCGGCTCGAGCGCCCCCGAGAACGTCGAGGCCATGTTCGGCGCCGTCCTCATGGGCATCTACTCGGCCCTCCAGTTCCTCTTCGCCCCGTTCTGGGGCGCGCTCTCGGACCGGGTGGGGCGGAGGCCCGTCCTCCTCGTCACGGTCTGGGGCATCGCCGCGAGCTACCTCCTCTGGCTCTTCAGCGGCTCCTTCCTGCTCCTGGTCGCGGCGAGGCTCCTCGGCGGGGTCATGAGCGGCAACATCGCCACCGCCACGGCCGCCGTGGCCGACGCGACCACGCCCGAGGACCGCCCCAAGGGCATGGGCATGATCGGGGCGGCGATCGGGCTCGGCTTCACGCTGGGCCCGGCCCTGGGAGCCTTGCTCGGCTCCAGGAGGCTGGACCTCGCCGCGGCCTTCCCCGACCTCCAGCGGTTCGGAGTGAACCCGTTCTCGACCGCCGCCGCGGGCTCCTTCCTCCTCGCGGCGGCGAACTGGGTATGGCTCTGGGCGCGCTTCGCGGAGACGCTGCGCCCCGAGGACCGCGGGACCGCCCGCGAGGCGCGGCGCACCATCGACCCCGTGCGGATGTTCCGGCGCGTCGAGCACCCCGGCGTCAACCTCGCGTTCTGGAGCTACTTCCTCTACTTCGTCGCGCTGAGCGGCATGGAGTCTACGCTCACGTTCCTCACGAAGGAGCGTCTGGGCTTCACGCCCGGGAAGAACGGCATCC
>JACQVW010000904.1 GCA_016209535.1 Planctomycetota bacterium
ATCCTCTTCGCGTCGTTCATCCAGCGCTGCCAGACCTCAAGGCTCTCGAAGAAGGCGGATTGGTACCGTTCGGGGTCCTCGGCCTCCTCGCGGTTCATGGTGAAGAGCGAGATGCCGACCTGGTGCGAACCGTAGCAGGCCGCCTGCTCGATCAGCGAGAGGCCCACCTGGTAGGCGCTCTCTCGGATCTCGGGGTGTCCGTGGGCGATGGCCCCCGTGTCCCGGAACAGCGTGAACACCGTGGGAATGCGGACCCCCTGCGCCCGGGCGTGGTCCGCGATCTGCCAGTGGTAGGCGCGGAACGCCTCGGGCGAGCGCAGGTAGAACGCGGGGCCGAAGTCGTTGTCGGCCACCATCTCCACGTAACGGAGGCCGAGCTGGCGCCGCGCCACCTCCAGGGCCCGCTTGCGGCCGTAGACGTACTTGGTGAAACTCAGGTTCGTGCCGAAGTAGATCTTGGGTGCCATGGTGCCCTCAGGTCACGCCGTCATCGTGGATCATGCATGATGCTCATCGTGGTCAACAGGGTCCTCACGCGATCCTCGTCTTGATCCTTTCCAGCCCCTCGAGGACATCGGCCCGCTTGCCGAAGGCGCTCAGGCGGAAGTAGCCCTCGCCCGCCGGCCCGAAGCCCGATCCCGGCGTGCCCACCACGTTCGCTCGCTCCAGGAGCAGGTCGAAGAAGTCCCAGGAGCCGAGCCCTCGCGGCGTCTTGAGCCAGATGTACGGCGCGTTGACGCCGCCGAAGACCTCGTAGCCCGCCGCCCCGAGCCCCTCGCGCAGGACGCGAGCGTTCTCCATGTAATAGGCGATCGTCTCGCGCACCTGGGCCTTCCCCTCGGCGGAGTAGACCGCGGCGGCCCCGACCTGGACGGGGTAGGAGACTCCGTTGAACTTGGTCGAGTGCCGGCGGCTCCAGAGGGCGTGGATCGGGACGCGGTTCCCCGAGCCGTCCGTCCCGGTGAGCTCCCGGGGCACGACGATGTAGGCGCAGCGCGTGCCGGTGAAGCCGGCGGTCTTCGAGAAGCTCCGGAGCTCGATGGCCACCTCCCGCGCCCCCTCGACCTCGTAGATCGAGTGGGGGATCTCGGGGTCGGAGATGTAGGCCTCGTAGGCCGCGTCGAAGAGGATGACCGCATCGACCCTCCGGGCGTAGTCGACCCACCGCGCGAGGACATCGCGGCCCGCCACGGCCCCCGTGGGGTTGTTCGGGAAGCAGAGGTAGACCAGGTCCACGGGCCGGCTCGGCGGCTCCGGCAGGAAGCCGGAGGCCTCGCCGCACGGCATGTAGACGAGGCCCTCGTAGCGGCCCTGACCGCCCGCGGGGCCCGTGCGGCCCGCCATGACGTTCGTGTCGACGTAGACCGGGTAGACGGGGTCCATGACGGCCACGGAAGCCCGGGCGTCGAAGACCTCCTGCAGGTTGCCGCAGTCGCACTTGGACCCGTCGGAGACGAAGACCTCGTCGGGCGACACCGGGACCCCCCGGGCCAGGAAGTCCTCCCGGGCGATCAGGTCCCGCAGGAACTCGTAGCCCTGCTCCGGGCCGTACCCCTTGAAGGTCTCCGGGCGCCCCATCTGCTCCACCCCGTCGTGCAGGGCGCGGACCACGGCCGGGGGGAGGGGCTGCGTCACGTCGCCGATCCCGAGCCGGATCACCCGGACCCCGGGGCTCCCCTTCTGGAAGGCGGCGACCCTACGGGCGATCTCCGGGAAAAGGTAGCCGGCCGCCAGCTTGAGGTAGTGGGAGTTGATGCGCGCCATGGCGCACAGTGTAATGAGGGGGCCGGGAAAAAGTAAGCCCGGGCGCCGGGCGCTTGAATGCCGCCGGGGCGGCTCCCGTCTCAGGCCACGTCCCGGCGTTCCATCTCACGGGCCCCTTGTTCCGAGGAGGCGAGCATGCGCATCGCGGTGGTCATCGGTCTTGCGGTCGGCGGAGCCCTCTTTGCGGGCGCCGCCCGGGCGGGCGAGGAGCCCTACGGGAGCCACCCGAGGCTCGGCGGCAGGGCGGGTCGCTCGAGGAGCTACATCTCGAGGCACCCGTCGGAGGCGGTGCCGATCCCGGACGTGGTGACGCTCAAGGGCGGCCTGCGTCACGAGGCCTACTTCCTCAGCGTCTACGGCGACCGGCTCGTGTACTACGTGTTGGAGACGGACCGCTCCTGGCTCCGGGAGGAGGTGGCGCGGGAGGAGGTGGAGGCGATCGATTTCGAGCAGTACCTCGAGACGAACCCGGTTGCCCCCCGGAAGATCGAGCCTGCCCGGAAGCAGCCCGTGCCCAAGGAATCGATCCTCTCGGGGGTCTTCTCGGCGCGGCAGGGGCGCTCGACGCGCTGGACCGCGGTCTTCCACAGCGAGATCGATGTGCCCCTCGACTACTCCGAGGACTCGACGGAGTATGGAACGTTCGAGATCGAGTCCGCGACGGCCGAGGAGATGGACGAGCGGGACCTTCCGCCCAGGCTCCTCCCTCGGGGCGGGACGTGGTGGGGGACCCAGGACAGGGTCGCGGCGCGGCCGCCGCGGCACCGCGCCCGCAGCCACACGGTCCGCTCCACGGGAAAGTACTACCTGCACGCCCCGGGCACCGTCGCGAACGACGAGTGGGTTCTCGTCCTCTCGGGCGTGATCCAGAACGAGACGGACCACGGCGAGGAGACGATGCTCTCGACGGTGAACATCCCCGACGAGATCCTCATCCTCTACTTCTCGCCGGCCAGGAACTCCTTCCGCCTCGCCTGGTCCAACCTGGGCGCCTGGACGTGGACCTCGATCGTGGGCCTTCCCTTCGAGCGCCTCGAGGCCTCCGCCCCCGTCGAGCCGGTCCCCGTGCCCTCGCGGCGCCTCCGAGGCGACCGGCCCCCTGCGCCGGCGGGGGGCCGAGGAGGGGCCCGTGCGGACCGCGAGGGCGCCATCGTCGCCTCGGCGCCCGAGAAGCGCTGGGGCATCCACGGCTGGAGGCGGCCCGCGTCCCGGTGGGGCGCCTCGAGCCGGTGATGGCGGCTCGTTGACGGGGCGGGTTGACGCGCACCTCGCTGAACCGCTGAACCGGCCCGTTGACCCGGCTCGAGCGGCGGGGTAAAGTGCCGCCGGTGCCCAGGTCTATGCCTGAAATTGTCTGAGCCTCATGTCGGCCCGGCGGGCGTTGGCAGAGTTGCTTTGCCCGCACCTGGCGGCAGCACCGCCACGCCCGCCCTTCCCTGTTCCGTCCAACTCACCCCTTTCAAGGAACACTGACATGAGCGTACCCACCGATTGGTGGTCCGACTTCTTTCGGGGCATCGTCATCGAGCTTTGGCGGAAGGCCCTGCCCCCCGAGCACACGGCGGCCGAGGCCGCCTTCCTCGAGAAGGCCCTGGGCCTGGCGCCCGGCTCCCGGGTCCTCGACGTCCCCTGCGGGCACGGGCGCATCGCCCTCGAGCTCGCGGCGCACGGCGCGAAGGTCTCGGGCATCGACATCTCCGAGGAAGCCGTCGCCTTCGCGCGCGCCGAAGCGGCCGCCCGCGGCCTCGACGTCCGCTTCGACGTCCGCGACATGCGCGACATCCCCTTCGAGGACGAGCTCGACGCGGCCTTCTGTTTCGGGAACAGCTTCGGCTACCTCGACGACGCAGGGAACGCCCTCTTCCTCGAGCGCGCCGCCCGCGCCCTCAAGCCCGGCGGCCGCTTCGCCATGGACACGGCGTACGTGGCGGAGTCGCTCTTCCCCGCCCTCGAGAAGCGCGCGTGGTATGAGATGGGGGGTCTGACCTGCCTCGCGGCGCGGACCTACGACCCGCGGAGCGCCCGCCTCGAGGTCGAGTACCGGTTCGTCTCCGACGGCAAGTGGGACGTCCGGGTCGCCTCGAGCCGGATCCACACCTGCTTCGAGGTCGTCCGGCTCCTGGAGCGCGCGGGCTTCCGGGGCGTGGAGTGCTTCGGCTCCATCGACCGCACGCCCTTCGAGCTGGGCTCGCGGACCCTCATCGTGACCGCGACCCGGGCCTGACCCGCGCGGCCCGGCGGCCTCACGGCCAGGGCCCGGCGAAGCCCATCGCCACGAGGGCGGCGCCGGCCCTGGCCGCGAGGACCGCTCCGGCGAGGAGCGCCGCCGCCGCGAGCGCCGCGAGGGCGAGGCGGGGGCGCGACGCCGTGCCGCGCCTCGCGAGGCGCGCCCAGGAGATCGCGAAGAGCGCGGCCCAGACCACGAACGCGAGGCCCCCCTGGACCCTCGGCGTCGCCCGCGAGCCGAAGGCCAGGTCGCTCACGAGGTGGATCCGCTGGATCGCGTGGCGGCGGCGGAGCCTGCCGTCCACAGAGACCCGGGCGACGCCGCGGTCGTAGGCGACCTTCACGGTGACCTGCCGGCCCGGCTCGAGGCACCGCCGGACGCGCGCGAAGCCGCCCAGGGAGCCGTCCGCGCCCGTCACGGCGGTGCGCAGGCGGAGCTCGACGCCGTCGTCCACCTGGGCCAGGGTCAGGTTGCGCGATCGGTAGTTGGCCGAGAGGCCGACGATGGTCCCGGGGGTGCCGGGGCCGGCGGCCCGCGGCCGGAAGCGGACCTCGAGCGTGAAGGCTCCGGCGCGCCGGAGCCTCTCGAGGCCGTCGCGGAGCCCCTCCCGGGCGATGAGGACCGACGGCCCGCGCAGCTCCAGGCCGCCCTCGGCGGGCCAGGCGTCGGAGCCGGCCAGGACGGCGAGGGGAGGCCCCCTCCGGGCGCCGGCGCGCCGCACGCGGCCGGCGGCGTCGAGCTCGAGGTCGGCGGCCCCGAGCACGTACGCGAAGACCTCGGACGCCTCGTCCTCGCGGCCCACGCCTTCGTGGAGCACGACCGAATCGATGGTCCCGAGCCACGGCCGCGAACGGTTGCGTTCGTTCCCGAGGACCAGGGGCAGCCCCGGGTCCCAGCTCTCGAGACCCTTTCGCCCGAAGGGGATGCGGTCGGACGGGGCGAGGAGGAGGAACGCCGCGGCGAGGACGGCGAGGGCGCCCAAGGCCGCGGCGGGGCCGGACGTCGCGGCGAGGGCAAGGCGCCGCAGGGCTCCCGGGCGCGCCCAGGCGTGGTGGCCCAAGGCCCCGGCGGCGTAGCCCGCGAGGTCCATGGCGAGGTCGGGGACCGAGCAGCCGCGGCGGACCCAGAGCTGGAGCAGCTCGGAGGAGACCCCGAGGAGGACGGCGAAGCCGAGGCACCTGGGCGAAAAGGCCCGCCGGAGGGGCGCGGCCGCCCCCCACGCGAGGAGTGGCGCGAGCGGCAGGAACAGCACGGCATGGGTCGCCGACTTGACGAGCTCCAGGGGCAGCGTGCCCGGATGGCGCTCGAGGAGGAAGATCTGCGCGCCGAGGACCTCGGTCACGGCGCGCGGGGTCCGGAAATCGCAAGGTAGGAGGAGGAGGACCCAGAGGACGGCGAGGTAGAGCCCGAGGGCCGAGGTCCTGGGAGACATGGGAGGCCAGAGATATCCGAGGCGTCGGGGGAAGGCAACCGGCCCGGGAGCGGCCGGATCTGCCGCGGAAGCGCCAGCCAGCCTCCCCGTTGCAGCGGCCGCTGCGGGGGAGTACGCTCTTCTCCCGATGGGCACGCCCACGCCACGAGCTCGCTGGCTCGCCTGCACCTGCGTCCTCCTCTACGCGGGCGGCCTCGTCGCGCCGCAGCTTCACGAGACGCTCCTCGAGGAGGAGGCGTGCGTGAGCTGCGCGATGCTCCTCGACCTGGGCCCGAGGCTGGAGCCTTCCTGCGAAGGACCCGGGCCTTGCCCGGACCCGGGCCACCACCACCACCACGGCCGTCCCCACGATCACGGCCAGTGCCCCGCCTGCGGAGCGAAGGTCCTGGGCCTCGGCGGGGCGCGCCCCGCCTGGGCCGTCCCGGCCGCCGGCGCCGCCGCGCCGGTGAGGCAGCCGGCCCCCGGGCTCGACGGCCACCGAGTCCACCCGAGTCCGCCCGCCCGCGCGCCGCCCGCGATCTCCTGATCCTGCCGTCCCCGCGTCCTCTCCAGGCTCTTCACGCCTCGAGGTTTCAGGAGAACCGCTCATGACCCGCCTCACGCTGAGGCGTTTCACCCTGCCCTGCCTTTGGATCGCAGCCTCCTTGACTGCCGCCGCCGAGGAGGCGACGGAGGCCCAGAAGGCCCTCGACGAGGCTCTCAAGGACCTGCCGCAGGCCCCGGGCCCGGCGCCGCCGACCGAGAGCCCCGGCGCGCCGGGCGACCTCGCCTCCCGCCAGCTCGGCCCGGCCAACCTCCGGCTGATCGACGTCTCCCTCGACGCGCTCTTCGCCGCGGGCTCCTCGACGGAGCGGGACGAGGAGCTCCAGAGACTCCAGGGCGGAGGCCACGACCCGCGCAAGCGCGGGTTCACCGTCCAGAACGTGGAGCTGTCGCTCCAGGGAGCCGTGGACCCCTTCGTCGCGGGCGAGGCCCACCTGATCTACTTCGTCGAGGCCCTCGACGGCGAGTCCGTCTTCGAGCTGGAGGAGGCGTTCCTCACCACGCTCGCCCTCCCCTGGGGCCTCCAGCTCGAGGCCGGGCAGTCCTTCACGGAGCTCGGCCGCGTCAACCCGCAGCACCCGCACCAGTGGGACTGGCAGGACCAGCCCGTGGTCAACGCGCGTTTCTTCGGCCCCGACGGGATGCGCGGCCCGGGCCTGCGGCTCGGCTGGCTGACCCCGCTCCCGTGGTACTCCGAGGTCCACGCCGGCGTGCAGAACGCGAACGGGGAGACCATGGCGAGCTTCCTCTCCAGCGACGAGGCCTTCGAGGAGCGGCCGATCGGGGGCAGGCCCTTCGCCGAACGCGATCCGAGGAGCCTCGGGGACCTCGTCTACCTCCTGCGCTGGGAGCACGGCTTCGACGTGACCGACGCGCTGAGCTCGAAGGCCGGGCTCTCGGGCCTCCACGGGCCCAACGCGACGGGGGCCGACGGCCTCACGCGAGTCTACGGCGCCGACCTGGTCGTCAAGTGGCGGCCCGTGGCGAGCGACCACGGCTGGCCCTTCGTGGTGCTCCAGGGCGAGGCGCTGCGGCGCGAGTACTTCGCGGACGACGCGATCGACGAGGGCGACGACCCGTCGGACCCGTCCGATGACGTGCCGTTCTCCTCGGCCTGGTTCCGCGACTGGGGCCTCTACGCCCAGGCGCTCTGGGGCTTCCGGCGGAGCTGGGCGGCCGGCTTCCGCTACGAGGTCGCGGGCGGGGAGGGGCCATCGGGCGACGCGCGCCGCGCCGATCCCTTCCGCGACGACCGCCAGCGGGTCTCGCCGCTCCTCGTGTGGCACCCGACTCACTTCTCGCGGCTGCGGCTCCAGTACAACCTCGACCTCGCGAGGCGCCTGCCCGGCGACGCGGCGCACTCGGTCTGGCTGGGCGCGGAGATCCTCTTCGGCGCCCACCCCGTGCACTCGTACTGACACCATGGAAGAGAACATGAGACTCCGGAAGCTGGAGATCGTCCTGTGGGCGGCCGCGGGGCTCGCCCTCCGGCCCGGCCCGGCCCCGGCGGAGGAGCCCCTCAAGGTCTGCGCGACGGTCCCCGACCTCGGCGAGATCGCGAGGGAAGTGGGGGGGGACCAGGTCCGCGTGACGGTCCTCGCCAAGGGCGCCCAGGACCCGCACTTCCTCGAGGCGAGGCCGAGCTTCGTGAAGGAGCTGAGCGGCGCCGACCTCTACGTGCAGGTCGGGCTCGACCTCGAGGCCGGCTGGGCCCCCGCGCTCCTGAGGAGCGCCCGGAACGGCCGCATCCTGTCCGGAGCCCCCGGGTTCCTCGACGCCTCGCGCGCCGTGACGCCCCTGGGAGCTCCGGCCGGCCCCGTCGACCGGTCCCGCGGCGACGTGCACCCCCAGGGGAACCCGCACTACCTCACGGACCCGCTCAACGGGCTCAAGGTGGCCCGCGCCGTGCGCGACGCGCTCGCTGCGCTACGCCCTGAGAAGAAGCCATACTTCGAGGCGCGGTGCGAGGACTTCGCAAGGCGCCTCAAGGCGGCCCTGGTGGGGGAGCGGCTCACGGCGAAGTACGACGCCGAGAAGCTCGCGCAGCTCGCGGAGGCCGGGAAGCTCGAGCCGTTCCTCGAGACTCAAGGCGACGGGCCCGCAGGGGGCTGGATCGGCCGCATGGCGCCCTTCCGGGGCGCTCCCCTCGTCGCCGAGCACGACATGTGGCCCTATGTCGCCGCGCGCTTCGGGCTCAAGATCGTCGGCTTCCTCGAGCCCAAGCCGGGGCTCGCGCCGACGACGAAGCACCTCGGCTCGGTGGTGGAGGCCATGAAGGCGCAGCGCGTCAGGGCGGTCCTCGCCGTGGCCTACTTCGACCCGCGCCACGCGCGGTTCGTCGCGAGGGAGACCGGGGCGCGGGTCGTCCCGCTGGCGCACCAGTGCGGCGCTCGGCCCGGGACCGAGAGGTACATCGACATGGTGGAGCACAACGTCCGCGAGCTCGAGACGGCGCTCCGGGGGGCCCCTTGAGCGTTCGCGGAGCAGCGGCCGGAGGCTGGACCGCCGACGAGGGCCTGGCGCTCGCGGCGCGGGGCCTCGCCCTGGGCTACGGGCGGCGCCGGGTCCTGGAGGGCGTCAGCCTCGAGGTCCGCCGGGGCGCCTTCTGGTGCCTCGTGGGCCCCAACGGCAGCGGGAAGAGCACGCTCCTGAGGGCCGTCCTCGGCGTCATCGACCCCCTCGATGGCGACCTGTGGATCGCCCCGGACCTCGCCTCGCGAAGGCGCGTCGGCTTCGTCCCCCAGCGCTGCGACCTCAAGCCGACGCTGCCCATGACGGTCCGGGAGCTCGTGCTCCTGGGGCTCACGGGCACGGGCGCCGCGGGCCGCGAGTCCCGCGCGGACGTGAGCTGGGCCCTCGAGAGGGTCGGCCTGGCGGCCGTGGCCCGGCGCGACTACTGGTCCCTCTCGGGGGGCCAGCGGCAGCGGGCCCTCGTGGCCCGCGGGCTCGCGCGCCGCCCCACGCTCCTCATCCTCGACGAGCCCACGAACGGCCTCGACCTGGCCGCCGAGGAGTCGATCCTGGAGCTCGTCGCGGCCCTGAACCGCGACCGGGGACTCACCATCCTCTTCGTGACGCACGCCATCGCGCTCGCGGCCCGTTTCGCGACCCACGTGGCCCTCTTCGGCGGCGGGCGCCTCCTGGCGGGCCCCCGGGACGAGGTCCTGCGCGGAGGCCACCTGCGCGAGGCCTACGGCGTGGACGTCGAGGTCGTCCTGGGCGGGGCCGGGCAGCCAGTCGTCCGGATCGGCCCGCCCCCGGGCGCCCGCGAGGCCCCGGGGAAGCCAGCGGGGTGCCCATGACCGCCGTGATCCGCATCGTCGAGGAGTTCCTGAGCTCCTGGCAGTACTTTCAGGAGATGTACCTCGCGGGTTGGGCGCTGGCTGTGCTCTTGCCCCTCGTGGGCGTCATGGTGGTCGCCCGCGACCAGATCTTCCTCGGAGCTGCCGTCGCCGAGGCCTCCACCCTCGGCGTGGCGGTCGGGCTCTGGCTCGCGAGCGCCGGCCCGCTCGCCGGCGAGGCGTGGGGCGAGTCGCACGCGTTTCTCGCAGGCCTCGCCGTCCTCTTCTCGGTCCTCGCGGCCCTCGTCGCGTCCGGCACCTCGCGATGGGGGGCCGCGGAGGCCGTGACGGGCTGGGTCTTCCTCGCTGCGGGCAGCCTCGCGGTCCTGGTCATCTCCCACAGCCCCCACGGCATGGAGGAGGTGCACCGGCTCGTCCTCTCGAGCATCATCGGCTCCTCCCTGGGGGAGGTCCTGGTCTTCGCCGCCCTCGCGCTCGCCGTGGCCGCCGGCGCCGCTTGCTGCCGGCGGCGGATCCTGCTCATCCTCACGGACCAGGAGATGGCGAGCGCCCTCGGCGTCCGCGTCCGCGCCTGGAACCTGGGCCTCTCGTGCCTCCTCGGGCTCACGGTCGGCCTGTCGCTCCGGGCCTCGGGGCTCCTCTACACCTTCGGCTGCCTGGTCCTCCCGGGTCTCGCGGCGAGGAACCTCTGCCGGAGCGCCCTCTCGGTCTTCGCCGTGGCGCCCGCCGTGGGCCTCGCGACGAGCGCCGTCGCCTTCGTCCTCGCCCACCACCTCGACCAGCCACCCGGCCAGATGGCCGTGGCGCTCCTCTGCGGCGTCGCGGCGCTGGCGGCGGGCTGGAGGAGGGTGTTCCCGAGGGCGTGAGGAGCGTTTCCGAGCATGCGCGCAAGCGTGTGAACGAGGGAGACCTTCCGGGGGGGCGCGGGCGAGGGCGTGAGCCAGCGGCGCCGCCGCGGCCGCCTACCCGCTGCCCGTCCGCTTCCGGCGGGCGGTCTTCTTCGGCGCCGCGACGCGGGGCCCGGCGTCTTCCCTCGCAACCGTCCTCCTGTTCGCGTGCTTCGCAGGCCCGCGGGCTGCGAACCTCCCGCGCCGCGGCCTGGGGCCGTCCTCGGCCCGCGCGCGCAGGAGCTCGAGCGCTCGATCGAGCGTGAGCGATTCGGGGCTCGAGCCGCGCGGGACGTTCGCGTTCGTGGTGCCGTCCGTGACGTAGGGGCCATAGCGCCCGTCGAGGAGCTTGATCGGCGCCCCCGAGCCCGGGTGGACCCCCAGCTCCCGGAGCACCGCCGGCGCCCGCGACCGCCACCCCTTCTTCTCCGTCTTCAGGACCTCCACGGCCCGCTCGAGGCTCACCGAGAACACGTCGTCCGTCCGGGGGAGGCTCCGCGACTCGGACCCGCGCTTCACGTACGGGCCGAAGCGCCCGAAGTCGGCGAAGACCTCCTCGCTCGTCTCGGGGTCCACGCCGAGCGACCGTGGCAGCGAGAGGAGCCGCAGCGCCTCCTCCAGGGTCAGCCCTTCCGGCGTCATCCCGGGCAGGAGCGACTTCATCCGGGGCTCGTCCTCGTTCTCCCCGAGCTGCACGTAGGGTCCGAAGCGTCCGAGCTTCGCATAGATCGGCTTCCCGGTCACCGGGTCGTCGCCGACCTTCCGCGGTCCCTGGGCGCTCTGCAGGAAGAGCTCCTCGGCCTTCGGCACCGTGAGCTCATCGGGCGCGAGGCCGGCGGGGATGTTGGCCCGCTCCTCGCCCCGCTCCAGGTACGGGCCGAACCTCCCGATGCGCACGTTGACCTGCCGACCCGCCGAGTCCCGGCCGATGGGCAGCGTGCAGGCTTCGCGGGGGTCGATGTCGGTTTGGATCAAGCGGTGGAGCCCCGCCTTCTCCTTCGTGCCGAAGTAGAACCCGCGGAGGTAGGGGAGGGCCTTCTTCTCGCCCAGCGAGATCGCGTCGAGGTCCTCCTCCATGCGGGCCGTGAACTGGATGTCGACCAGGTCCGTGAACTTCTTCTTGAGGAGGCCCACCACGGCGAAGGCCATGAAGGTCGGAACGAGGGAGTTCCCCTGCTTCACCACGTACTCGCGCCGGAGGATCGTGTCGATGATCGAGGCGTAGGTGCTGGGCCTCCCGATCCCGTCCGCCTCGAGCTCCTTGATGAGCGACGCCTCCGTGTACCGGTCCGGCGGCTTCGTCGTGTGGCTCTTCGCCTCGAGGCTCCGGCACGCGAGCCGCTCTCCCGGCGAGACGTCGGGCAGCAGCTTCTCCTGGTCGGCGAGCTCCGCCTCGGGGTCGTCGGCTCCCTCGACGTAGGCCCGCAGGAAGCCGGGAAACTCGATGGTCTTCCCGTTCGCCTGGAAGACCGCGCTCTCGTCACCGGCGCCCGGCCCGCCCGCGCCCTGCCCCCCAGCCTTCTCGCCCGAGACCTGGATCGCGATGTTCTGTCCCCGGGCGTCGGCCATCTGGCAGGCCACCGTGCGCTTCCAGATGAGCTCGTAGACCTTGAGCTCCGTCTCGCCCACCTCCCCGCGGACCTCCTCGGGCCGCCGGAAGTCGCCCGCGGGCCGGATCGCCTCGTGCGCCTCCTGCGCGTTCTTCACCCGCGTCACGTACTCCCGAGGCGCCGCCGGCAGGAAGTCGGCGCCGTAGAGGTCCCCGATGAGCTTCCGCGCCCGCCGCACGGCCTGCTCCGAGAGCGTCGTCGAGTCGGTCCTCATGTACGTGATGTACCCGCTCTCGTAGAGGCGCTGGGCCGCGCGCATGGTGTCCCGCGAAGAGAGCCGGAGCTTCCGGTTCGCCTCCTGCTGGAGCGTGCTCGTCGTGAAGGGGGGCTCGGGCCTCCGCGTGGTGGGCTTGCGCTCGACGCTCGAGACCTTCCAGGGCTGCGACCCGAGGCTCCTCGCGAGCTCCTCGGCCCGCTCCTGGGTCACGAGCACCACCGACTCGGCGACGTCGTCGCGGAGCCTCCCCGTCCGCCCGTCGAAGTCCTTGCCCGCGGCGAGCCGCTTCCCCCCGAGGGTGACGAGGACGGCCTCGAGCTCCTGGCCCGCCTCGGTGCGGAACCGGGCCGCGAGGTCCCAGTACGCGCTCCGCAAGAACGCGCGCCGCTCCTCCTCGCGCTCGACGATGATCCGCACCGCCACGGACTGGACGCGCCCCGCCGAGAGGCGCGGGGCGATCTTGCGCCACAGGACGGGCGAGACCTCGTAGCCGTAGAGCCGGTCCAGCTTGCGGCGCGTCTCCTGGGCCTCGACGAGGTTCGAGTCGATGTCCCTCGGGTTCCTCAGGGCCGCCTCGATGGCCTCGCGGGTGATCTCGTGGAACACGAGCCTCTTGCGCGGCACCCTGGGCTTCAGGACCTCGAGGAGGTGCCAGCTTATCGACTCGCCCTCCCGGTCCTCGTCGGTCGCGAGGTAGAGGGCCGACGCCTCCTTGAGGAGCTTCCGGAGCTTCGCCACCGTCTTCTTCTTCTCGCTAGGCACCACGTAGACGGGCTCGAAGTCGTTCTCGACGTCGATCCCCAGGTTGGCCCAGGGCTTCCCCTTGATCTCCTCGGGGACCTCCTTCGCCGAGCTGGGGAGGTCGCGGATGTGCCCCACGCTGGACTCGACCACGTAGTCGCGCCCGCGGAGGAAGCTGGCGATGGTCTTCGCCTTGGTAGGGGATTCGACGATGACGAGGGACTTGCCCACCATGGCACCTTTCGTGTGGGGCGGCTCGGTTTGGAACTGGCTAAGCTTACGGGAACAACCTTCGAGTGCAAGGCCGTTCTCGGGCTCCGTGCACGATGTTCGACCGCGGACGGCCCGGGGTTGAGGGGCTTCGGCTCGCGAACCGGCGGCCTGAGGCCGCGACGGCTCGCGAGGCGCAAAGGCCCAAGGACATGACGCGCCCCAAGAGCGAGCGCCTGCACGCGCTCCCGCGGTGAAGCCAGCGGTTTGAGGGCGGGACGCGAAGGGACGGCGAGGCGGTAACGGGCCTTCCGCCATTCCTTCCAGCTCTCGATACCGCCCCAAAACCACTCGACTTGCTAGGGGTTGGCGGTGGCCGGCATGCTCCGGCGCTCGGAGGCACGTGAAGGGTGAGCACCGGGGAGGGAGGGGGTACAATCCCAGGCAAGTCTAACTTGCACGGAGCTCGGTACCTGGGGTATCGTGCCGTTCCACAGGAGGTGAAGATGAGCAAGGCGTGGCTCAAGTGCCAGGTGCAAAAGGGGATGTTCAGCCACGAGGTCGTGGTGAAGGTCACGACGGCGGACGGTCGGTTGGTGGCGCACTTCGTCCCCAAGGAGTCGGTGCGGAACGACCGGGTCGAGGTCCAAGTGGAGCAGTCGGACGGCCAGCGGCTGGCGATCCTGCCGACGCCGGAGCCGTACCACGCCATCCCTGTGCGCGCCGAGGACCTCGTCGAGACCCCGTGATCCTTTCGAACACCGCGATCCTCAAGGCCCTCGACGAGGGCCGGTTGATCATCGAGCCGGAGCCGGCACCGCGATCGCCGGGGGAAGGCGTGGATTGCCCATACAACACCTCGTCGGTGGACCTCCGGACCAGCAACGAGTTCTCCGTGCCCAAGGGGGACCGCCCCTTCCGGATCGACCTCACGAAGGGCAAGTACTCCGAGTACTACAACGCCGAGAACTACGACGCAGTCGTCGTCCCGGAGGGTCAAATCTTCAACCTCGAGAGCGGGAAGGTGGCGCTGGTGCGGACCGCCGAGCGAGTCGCGTTCCCGATCGTCAAAGGCAAGCTGCCGCTGGCGGGCCGCATCGAGGGCCGCAGCTCCTGGGCGCGCTGCGGGCTACTGGTACACTTCACGGCTCCGACGATCCACGCGGGCTGGGATGGCCCGATCATCCTCGAGCTGTGCAACCTGGGCCCGGCGCCGCTCTCGCTCGTGCCTGGGGCGCGGATCTGTCAGCTCATCGTCGAGCAGGTCGAGGGGGTCCCGTTCCGCAACCAGAGCCAGTTCCACCAGCAGATGGGACCTGGGGGAAAGAAGTCGAGGAAAGGCTCGTCGTAAGCGGGTTCCGCTGCCGGGGAACCCGGCGTGGTTCAAGACCGGGTAACACCCGGTCTGAACCACGCCATGCTGGTCTACGCCGTAAGTCTCCAGCAAGGAACATGTCCCGTCTTCCCCTTGGGGGTGCTTCCGACCAAGGCGGGAGGGAGCACATTCCTTACAACCCGGGCTTCCCGGAACCACCCACCCACCCACCTACCGCCCGCCCACCTCGAGGCTCCAGTACAGCGGCAGGTATCGGTAGTACACCTCGAGGCACAGCGTGGCGAACGCCGTCGCGAGGACGCGGCCGCCCGTCTCGCTCCAGGGGCCCGTGGGGTCCCAGCTCCCCGCGGCCTGGCCCTGCCGGTGCTGGGTGCGCACCAGGAACTCGCGCACATCCTCGTTCCAGGACTCCCAGATCCAGCCCTGGTAGTGGTAGAGGGCCAGGTTCCCGTAGTAGAGGAGGTAGAGGTTGTCCAGGTGGCCTCCGCCGCGCGTCTCGGAGTAGAGGTAGCGGGCGGCCTCCTCGATGTTGGGGTCCGTGCGGCGGGCCCCGAGGAGGAGGCGCGCGAACATCCCCTCGGCCACCATGGCGACGCGCGGCTCCTCGGGCCTCGTGTAGCCGTAGATGCCGCCGTGGCGGCCGCTCGAGACCTCGAAGTCGAGCCAGTGCCGGGCGCGCTCGAGGACGCGCTCGGGGACCTCGATCCCTCCCTGGCGCGCGCTCACGAGGGCCAGGACCTGCCAGCCCGTGATGGACGTGTCGCCGCGGATGGGCGGCTCCGGCCGGTAGCGCCAGCCGCCCGTGGTGGGGTGCTGGGCGCGGACGATGAGGCCGACGGCGCGGCGTACGGGCCCGGCGAGCCTCGGGTCGCGCGTGAGCGTGTAGGCCTCGCTCAGGGCCAGCGTCAAGATCCCGTGGGAGTACATGGTGTAGCGCGCGTCCTCGCCCGCCAGGGAGCCGCCGGGCTCCTGGATCGAGAGGAGCCAGTCGATGGCGGACTTCGCGTGCTTGCGGAAAGGGCTCTCGGCGTTCGCGGGCGTGTGGTTCTGGCCGAGGAAGCAGAGGAGGGCGAGGCCCGTGACGGCGGCGTCGCAGCGGACCTGGAAGCCGGGGCTCGAGCAGCCCTGGCACGCCGCGTCGAAGCCGTCGATGTCCCAGCGGCCGTCCGAAGACTGGTGGCGCGCGAGCCACCGGAGGGCGAGGAAGACCGCGTCCTCCGAGGCCTGCGTGCCGCCCATGACGCCCACGAGGGCCTTGCGGGCCGCGGTCGAGCGGACCTTGGTCAGGTCCGTCTCGCCCTGGAGCTCGGGGGGGGCCTCGGGGAGCTTGACCTCGGCGCGGGCGACGAGGTCGCGGTCGCGGCCTGGATCGGCCGGGGGAGGCATCGCGGGCGGGCCCGGCCCGGGGCGGATGACGCGCGGGGCCTCGGCGGCGCTGCCGCCGACGACGCTCCCGCTCACTACGGTCCCGGCGGTGACGCCGCCCGCGAGGCCCAGGTCCGGCTCCGGCGAGGAGGGGTCGGGTGGCAGAGGCTCGCGGGGCGGCGCCGCACGCGACGGCGGCAGGGAGGGCCGGAGCAAGTCGGTGACCTCGGGGGCGCCCGAGGCGCGCGCGAGCCCGGAGCCGCCCTCGCCCTCGGGGAGGCTCGCGGGAGCTGTGGCGGGTGCGTGGGCGAGGGGTGGGAGCCCCTCGGCCGCGAGGACGCCGGGCCGCGGCGCGCTCTCGAGCCGCGCGCTCGAGGCGGCGGCGAGCGCGCTGATCGAGTCCGCGAGCGCGACCACGGGCCGCGCACCAGGCGGCGCGGCGCCGGGATCGCCCGGTGGCGTCTCGGCGGCGAGCGGGCCCGGGACGAGGGGCCCGGGGCTCGAGAGGCGCGAGGCGGGCCGCGGCTCGAGGCCGCCGAGGTCTGCGAGGTCTGCGGGGCCGGCCCCCGGTGACGGATCGTCCCCCGCGCCGGGCGCGGCGAGCGGCTCGGGCAGCCTCGCCGGCGCTGCGGCCACGGCCAGGGCCGGGACTGGCGCAACCCGTGCGGGTGGCGGGGCGAGGTCGGGCTCGAGGCCCGGCACGGTCGGATCCCGCGGCGCAAGGTGGCTCGGGTCGAAGCTCGGGTCAAGGGCCACCGCGACGGCGGTACCGATGAGCGCCGGCGCCAGGCCGCCGTCCCCAGGCACGTGGGCGGTGCCGCCAGCCACGGAGAGCTCCTGGGGCGCGGAGCGGCCAGCAGGAAGAGAGGGCTCCGCGAGCTCGATCCCTGGGCCCGCGGGCTCAGGCTCGCTCGCGCGGGAGGGCGCCGGGAGGGCCGGAGCCTCCGGGGGCGGCTCCAGCGCGGGCCGGGCGAGCGGCGGGAGGAAGCGCGCCGGGGCCTCGGGGATCCGGACCTGCGTCGCCGCGGGGACCGCGGAGACCTCCGCGGGGCTCGCGCCGTCCACGACGGGCGGCGTGGCCCAGAGGACCTCCTCGAGCGCGGCGGGCGGGCCCGGCCTCGGGACATCGAGCCCCGCCTTGAGGCTCACGGGGCTCGCTGGGCTCGCCGGCGAAGGCGCCGCCTCGGACGGATCGGCCTCGAGGGCCGGCTCGGGGACGGGGAGGGCTTCGGCGCTGCGCGGCGCCGGCAGGGCGGCCGGGAGCTCGAGCATCGCGAGGCTGCTGGGGGTCGGCGCGGGCCTGGCGAGCGCCGGCTGAGCGGCGCTCGGAGACGCCGTCCAGGCGGGGCGCGCCGGGGGCGTGAAGACCGCGAGGGCCGAGCTCTCGGGGGCTTCCCCCGCGGGCTCGGGCCGCGCGAGGAGGCGCGCCGCGGGAGCGGGGGGGCTCGCGGCGAGCGGCGCGGCGTCGGGCGTCCGGACCTCGAACCGCGCCGCCTCGAGGGTCAGCTTCGCCTGGAGCACCTTCTCGACGGTCACCTCGGTGAGCGCGTGGCGCTCGGCGAGCGCCACGATCTCGTCGGTGACGACCCAGAAGTAGAAGCCATAGAGCATGGCCGCGTGGACGAGGACGGCCGCGATGGCGCAGCGGGCCAGGAGGTTGAGGCGGAAGGCGTGGCGGTAGCGGATCGCCAGGACCAGGATCGCGGCGAGGGCCGCGCCCGAGCCGAGGAGAACCGCCAGGCGCACGAGGCTCCGCGCGATGGTCCGGAGGGGGATGCTTGCCAGGGCAAGCTCCGAGCCCACCTCGCGCGTGCGGCTCTCGAAGAGCCGCTCGACCCCGGTGCCGGGCACCGAGGCAACGTAGGCGATGGCGGAGCCATCGAGGAAGAGCCACGGCGCGCGGTCGTCGTACTTGGAATTGATGGGCCGGCCCGCGGGCTCCGGGGCCTCCAGGTGCAGGTCCTCGGTCCCCGCCGCCTCGTCGCCCGGGGCGCGGCAGCGCGCCCTGTGGAGGTCCAGGCCCCCGAGGCCGCCCGGCCGGGCCGAGGCGAAGTAGAGGAAGTCGCCCGAGGGCGCGAAGGCCGGGTCGACATCGTCCGCGGCCGACGCGAGGGCCTCGGCGAGCCGGAGCCCGGCCCAGCGCGGGCCTCTTGGGCCCTCCTGCGCTTTCCGGACCAAGGCGATCTCCCAGTCCCCGGCCTTCCAGCCCGAGAGGATCACGTCGGACCACTCGGCGGGGGGAGAGTGGAGGAAGCTCCGCGGCCGGTTCGTCGCGAAGAGGAGGAAGGATCCACCCGGGTGGAGCGCCGGGCCCGAGTCGTCGTAGGGCGAGTTCACGCGGGGCCCCAGGCTCGCGGGCTCCTCCCAGCCGCCGGGGCCGCGCCGCGAGAGCCAGAGGTCGAGGCCGCCGAGGCCGCCGGGGCGGTCCGAGGCGAAGAGGAGGATGCCGCCGCCGGGGGCGAGGCACGGCGCGAGCTCGTCGTGGGGCGAGCTCACGGGCTCGGGGAGCGGTGCCGGGGCCGACCAGCCCGAGGTCGTGAGCTCGCGGGCGACGATCTCGAGGCCGCAGCCCTCGACGCGCTCGGCCGTGAGGACCAGGCCCGGCGAGACGGGAGGCCCGGAGGGCACAGCCGCCGTCGAGGCGGCGGGGGCGAGGGCGGGGGCCGCGAGCGCCCTGGGCACCTCGCGCGGCGCCGACCAGGAGACGCTCCGCACCACGGGCGCTCCCTCGACCTCGAGCGTCGCCCCCCGCTCGCCGTAGACGTAGACGCGGCGGACGAGGCCGGCGCGGACCGCGAGCCAGAGGCCCGCGGCGATGGCCGCCGCGGCCAGGAGGGCCGTCCACGGCACGTGCTCGAGCCAGCGGCGCCGACGGCTCATCGGTCCTCCGTGCTCTCGTAGGTGATGTTGGGCGTCTTCACGCCGAGGCGGTGGCAGACCTCCACGGTCTCCATGAAGGGGGCGAGGAGGCCCCGCACGTCGGCGCGCACGACGACGTCGAGGTCCGACCGCGCGCCCTTCCGGGCGCGCAGCAGCTCCTCGAGCTCCTCGAGGGTCCGCTGCTTCCCGTCCACGAGCCGGCGGCCCTCCTTGTCGATGTTGATCACGAGGACCTCGCTCGCCGTCGCGATGGGCAGGCGGGACCGCGTCTGGGCGAGGCGGATGCGCTCGTCGCGCTCGTCCTCGTGGAAGCGGCTGGTGGCGAGGAAGAAGATGACGAGGACGAGCATCATGTCGATGAACGCCGTGAGGTTGAGGTACACCTCCTCGTTCGTCTCGTCCCGGGCGACGCGCATGGCGCTCTCCCTCCGCCGCTCTCAGCCCCCGGCGTCGCCGGCTCCGGCGGGAGCGGGAGCCATGGCCGGCGCAGGGGCGACGGCGGGCGCGACCGCCGGGGCCACTGACGGCGCGGGGCCGGGCTCCGGGGCGCGGGGGCGCGCGGTGCCGGGCACGGCGTGGGCGTAGTAGTGGTCGAGGAAGCGGTTCGCGGCCTCATCGAGCCGGTCGACGATGCGGTCCGTCGCGCCGAGGAAGTAGTAGTACAGCAGGTAGGCGACGATCGCGATGAGGAGGCCCGAGAACGTGGCGACGAGCGCCTCGTAGATCCCCTGAGTCATGGTGGTCACGCGGCTCATGGTGTCGGCGGCCGTGGCCTTCTCGAAGCAGGTGATCATGCCCGAGATCGTCCCGAGGAGGCCGAGGAGGGGGCCGAGGCCCGAGACGACCATGAAGGGCCGCGCCTGGCGCTTGAGGTAGTGGGCCTCGCGCAGCGCGGCCTCCTCGAGGGCCGCCTGGGCGTGGGCCTCGTCGCGGTGGAACCGCTCGATCCCGGCCCGCAGCATGCGGCCGAGGATGCTCCCGGACCGGTCGCAGAGGGCAAAGGCCTCCTCGAGCTGGTCCCGCGTGGCCTTGCCCCGCGCCGGGAGCGCCCGGAAGACCTCGTCGGCGAGCGCCGGCGGGCCCACCCGCGAGCGGCGCAGGCTGATCGCGCGCTCGAGGGCGAGGGTGAGGGTCACGAGGGAGCAGATCCCCAGGGGAATCATGATCCAGCGGCCCTTCAGGACGAGGGAGAGGATGGTCTCGCGCGGCCGGGCGGGCGGTGGCGCGGGCGGAGTCTGCGGGGAGGGCGAGGAGGCCGCGGGAACGGCCGGCGCGGGCGCCGCGGGAGAGGCCTGCGCCTCGGGAGCCGGCGGCGCCTGGGCCGGCGCCGGGACGGCGGCGAGCGCGAGGGCGGCGGCGAGGAAGAGCGGTGCGGCGGGCTTCGGCGTCATGGTCGGGGCGTCCTGGTCAGCGCGAGTCGAGCCTCTCGAGGCGCTCCCGGGCGAGCTTCGCCTCGTCCCGGTCGGGGAAGGTCGCGATGACCTCCGCGTAGTGCTTGCGCGCGTTCGCGTCGTCGCCGATGGCCTCGAAGCAGCCCGCGGCCTGCAACAGGGCCTTGGCGGACCACTCCGGGTGGGCGAAGCGGGCCGACACCTGCAGGAGCTCCACGATGGCGTCGCGGTGCTCCTTGCGCGCCGCGTGGCACTGCCCGAGCTGGAACTGGGCCCGGGCCCCCGTCGCCGACTTCGTCTCGGAGGCCACCTTGCGGTAGAGCGACATCGCCTCCTCGGGCTTCCCGAGGTTCTCGAGGGCCCAGGCGCGGCCGAACCGTGCGCGGTAGGCGTGAGGGCTCTCGGGGTGGCGCTCGAGGATCTCCGCGAAGAGCCGTCCGGCCTCCTCGAACCGCCGCTCCTCGGCGAGGCACTCGCCGAGGCTCACGAGGGCCGTCTCGGCCTCGGGGGTCCCGGGCCTCGCCTCGGCGATGGAACGGAAGACCTCGCCCGCCTTCGCCGTCTCGCCCCGCTTCAGGTGGGCCTTCGCGGCGAGGAGCGCCGTCTCGGCGAGGAGCGCGCTCGACGGGAAGGCCTTTGCGAGGGCAGCGTGCGCCGCGACGACGCCGTCCGGCTCGTCCAGGAAGTGGCGGCACCAGGCGAGGCGGTAGAGGGCCTTCTCGCGATGGGGTCCGTCCCCGGACGCGAGCGGCGCGAGGGCCTCCTTCGCCGCGGCGTACTCCTTGCGCTCGAGCTCGAGCTCGCCGAGCTCGACACGCGCCGGCCCGGCGAGGTCGCCCGCCGCCTCGAGGCCGAGGACCGCGCGGTAGGCCTTCGCCGCCTCCTCGGGCTCGCCGAGCGCGCGACGGCACCAGGCGACCTCGTAGAGGACTGCGGGGAGGACATCGGGGGCGGCCGACGCGCGAAGCCTCTCCAGCGCCCCGAGGGCCTCGCGGTGCTTGCCGGCCTTCGCGAGGGCCGAGGCCTCCTCGAGGAGGACGCGGCCGAGCCTCGGGTCGCCGGGGTACTTCGCCTTGAAGCGGGCCAGGACCTCGCGGGCCTCCTCGGCCTTCCCGAGGGCCTCGAGGCTCAGCGCGAGCTGGTAGTGCGCCTCGGGCGCCAGCGCGTGGTCCGGGTGCCCTTCGGCGAGCGCGCGGAAGCGCTCCGCCGCCGCGGCGTGGTCCTTCGCCTCCGAGGCGATCCACCCGAGGAGCCGCAGCGCGCTGGGCGCGAAGCGCGAGGACGGGCTCTCCTCGAGGAGCCGCGAGAGGTGCCGCGCGGCGCCCGCGCCGTCCTTCTCGCGGTGGAGGATCTGCCCCAGCTCGAAGAGGATCTGCTCCCGGTGCGGGGACGCGGGGTCCGCCTCGAGGGCCCTCTCGAAGGCCGCGCGAGCCGCGGGGAGGTCGCCCGAGAGCTCGAGCGCGTGGGCGAGCTTGAAGCGGGCGTCGGATAGCTCCGCCGCGACCGCCTGGGCGCGCGACGAGCCGGCCTCGGGGGCCGCGTCGAGGAAGGCCTCGAGGCGCGTGACCGCCGCCGCGTGGTCTTTGAGCTGGTAGGCGCACTCGCCGAGGAGGTACTCCCGCGCGGCGAAGAGCGGGTCCTCGCGGAAGGCGCGCTCCGCCTCGGGCCCGAGGCTCGTGGGGTCGAGCGCCTCGAGAGCCCCGCGTGCCTCGGCGGCCTTCCCCGCGAGGAGGAGCGCCTGCGCCGAGCGGTACGAGGCCTTGAGGCGCGCCGGGCCGTCGAGGTCGGCCCCGAAGCGCTCGAGGTAGGCCCCGTAGGCATCGAGAGCGCCCTGCGCGTCGCCCGCGAGGAAGAGGCTCTCGGCGTCGAGGAGCGCGACGTCCTTGAGGAACCGGCTCCGCGGGTGAGCCGCGCGGAAGCGCGCGCAGGCCTCGCGCGACGCGTCGAGCTTGCGGGCGCGGTGGAGCGCGTAGGCCCTGAGGTAGGCGACGTGGTCGGCGTGGACGGCGTCCGGCGCGGCCGCGTCCCCGCCGCCGGCGGCGCCGCCCGGGCCGGCCAGCTCCGCCTCGAGGCGCGCGAGGACCGCCTCCGCGGCCTCGAAGCTGCCCTCGGCGAGGTGCGCCGAGACGATCTCGAGCTCGAGGTCGCGCCGCAGCGGGCTCTTCGGGAAGGACTTCATGGCCGCGGCGAGGACGGTCACCGCGCTCCTGGGCTTCCCGTGGCGCGCATAGAGCCGCGCGAGCCAGAGCGATGCCTCGTCGCCCACCGAGGCGGAGGCGCGCAGCTCCTGCAGCTTCCTGGCCGCCTGGGCCGCCTGCTTCATCTCGAGGAGGCAGCGCGCGAGGAGGAGCGAGGCCGCGTCGCGCCGCGGGCTCGAGGGGAGCTCGGCGAGGAAGCGCTCGAGCTCGGCCGCCGCGTCCTTGTGCTTCCCGGCGCCGAAGAGGACGCTCGCCAGGCCGAAGCGCGCCGCCTCGGCGTGGGCGCCGGCACCCGAGTCGAGGAGCGACCGCAGGGCCGCCGCGGCGCCCTCGGCGTCGCCCGACGCCTCGCGGGCCAAGGCGGCCATGTAGCGTGCGTCGGCGGCGTGGCGCGCGCCGGGCTGGCCCTCGGGGATCGCCGCGAGCTCGTCGAAGATCCGCGCGGCCTCGCGGAGGGCCTCGAGCCGGCCCTCGCCGCCGGCGGAGCCCCCGGCGGCGGCGGAGCCCTCGCCTCGAGCGGCGGAGCGGTAGAGGCTCATGGCGAGCTGGAGCCGGGCGCGCTGCGCCTCCTCGGGCTCGAGGTCCCTTCCAATGGCCTCCCGGTAGAGGGCCGCGGCGCGGGGGAAGTCGCCCCTGAGGTAGGCGCACTCGGCGAGGCCGGCGGAGCACGCCGCGGCCTCCTTCGATCGCGGGTGCTTCTCGACGACCCACGAGAACGCCTTCGCCGCCTGGTCGGGGTCCTCGAGGAGGAGGAGCGACTGCCCGAGGAGGCGCGTCGCCTCGAGGCGCGACTCGAAGTCGCGGCGCTTCAGGGCCTCCTTGAGGTGGGCGACGGCCTTGCGGAGGTGGTCCTTCCTCTCGGCTTCCCCGGGCGCCTTCTCGCCCCCGGGGGGCCTGCTCGCGACGTGGTAGTGCGAGAGCGCCAGGGGGTAGTGGACGAGGTCCGCGCGCGCGTATCCCGGGCTCTCGGCGAGGAGCTTCTCGTAGCGCGGGATCGCGAGGTCGTAGAGCCCGCGGTTGAAAACGTAGTTGACCTTGAGGATCTCGTCGCGGACGGGGTCCGCGGGCTCCTGCGCCGAGGGCGCCGGCTTCCCGCGCGGGGCCTCGCCCTCGTCCTGAGCCGCACAGGGTGGACCCTGCGGCAGGCCGAGGACGGCGCACAGGAGGCTAACCACGGGAGGCGAGACGCGGCGCCGGCGGCGCCCGTCCCTGCGGGCGGAGCGGTGGGTTGGTGAGAGCACTTCGGCGGCAGCTTGGTTCGCCAGGGCGGGAGCCCGGAAGGCCGAGCCTTTCTTACGGAAACCTCGAGTATACGGGGCCGCTCGGAAGGCCGGTAGGGGGATTTCAGGTGCGGCGAGCCCCCCGGGTGGCCGGGAGCGCGGGGCGGCCGCGGCCGGCCGCGCCGGCCGTTCAAAGGCGGCACTGCCTTGCGAACTCCTCCAGGTCGTCGTACGCGTTCCGCCACGTCGTGTACAGGATGCCGACGATGCCCTCGACGCCCCGGGCCGCCTCGAGCCACTGCCGGACCTGCTTCGGGTCCGCGTCGTAGTAGCCCGCGATCACCTGGCGGTGCCCGCGGCCGGCGAAGAAACGGAGCGACCGCTCGCGCTCGCCGAAGTTCCAGTTCACGACGACCACCTCCTTCGCGAGGCCCTCCCAGGAGCCCGCCAGGTCCCCGTCGACCAGGTAATAGTCCGCGTGCGCGTTGTGGTGCGGGTCGAACATGTCGCTCCAGACGTACGCCGTGGCGCCCCCGAGGAGCGCCGTGCAGTCGCGAGCTGCCCGGGCGAGCATGGCTCCCGGGGCCATCTTGCGCGCCTGACAGGACGCGTCCCGGTCGAGGCAACGGACCTCGTCGAAGGACATCATGTAGCCCTTCGCGCTCCAGGCCTCGCGCATGCGGCGAGCCTGGTCCTCGAGGAGCTCCGTCACCTTGGGCTCCGAGAGACAGCACATGACTTGCTCCTCGTAGATGATCGGCGGGAAGTACCACGACACGCGGAGCCTCGTCCCGTCGGGGAGCTTGGTCCGGATCGGCGGAGGCTCGTGCCAGACCTCGTAGGAGCCGTTCCACGGCTGGTTCCCCATCCGAGGGTCGGCGATCCGCTCGTAGTCCCGTCCCTCGAAGTACCCCTCGACGACGCAGGGCGCGCCGGGCCGGCGGAGGACGTTCAGGAGCCCCACCTCCTCGATCCTCCAGCGGCGCCAGGAGAGCTTGCCGCGAGCCTCTCCCCAGACGCCGAAGTAGACGAGGACCTCGGAGCTCTCGAGGGAGTCGAAGACGACGTGGTGCGCCGTCCAGTCCTGCGCCGGCTTGACGCCGAGCGACTTGAAGTGGAGGGCCCTGCCCTTGCCATCGCCCGAGAGGACCTGGATCCTGGGCTCGCCCGTGTAGCCCGCCGTCTCGATCTCGACCGAGATGTGGTAGCACCGGTAGGGGGAGACCTTGAGCTTCTGGACGAAGCGCGCGTTGTCCGGGTTGTCCTCGACCGACGCCGCGCCGCCCTCCATGCGGACCGCGTCGTCCTTCCAGTCGGGCTTCTCCCGGAACGCCACCGGGGGATCGGGCACGAGCCGCGCCTCGCCGCCCTCGACGACGAAGAGGCTTCCGCGGACGGGGAGGCCCTCGGCGAGGTTCGGGTCGTGCCAGAGGAGGTCGTTCGAGTAGCCTATCGAGAAGAGGGCCGGGACGATCTCGAGGCCGAGGCCCGCGGCGGTCCTCTTCACGCGCTCCACGTTGCTGAAGTACCGGGCGTCCATGTCTCCGAGCTTGGCGAGCTTGGAGTCGGCGAGGAGCACCTTGGTGTAGCCCGAGGCCGCGGCCCGCTTCCAGTTGCCCTCGAGGCGGTCGATGTTCGCGTCGACCCAGAGGTTCGCCGAGCAGTAGAGCCAGAGCGCGGGCCCCGGGCCCGGCGCGGCGAGGAGGGAGAGGCTGAGGAGGGCGGTCAGGCAGGAGACGGGCATGGAGGCCCAGGTTACCCGGATCGCGGCCCGGCATCCAACCTCGCGGGCCCGGGCCAGCGGGGAGGCTGGCCTCTACTCAGGCCGCAGCCGCGGGGCTCCGCGGCAGTATGGCGAGGAACGTGCGCCTCCGTCGCACGCGGTCGCCCCCGGCCTCAGGCGTCTGGGCTGGTGCGCCGGCGCACTGGGGGGGGCCGCCCCATCCTGGCGCGGAACGCCGCGATGTCGCGGCAGACGGCGGCCTCGTCCAGGAGCCTCTCGAGCTGGTCGAGTTTGCAGCTCCTCTCGAGCCTGCGTGAAACCTCAGCGGGCACCCTGCCCAGACGCCGGCGAAGGACGCGCAGGATCGCTCGGCGGGCCTCGGCGCATTGGCCTTCCTCTCGGCCTTCCTCTCGGCCTTCCTCTCGGCCTTCCTCTCGGCCTTCTACGCGCCCGACGGCGATACCCTCTTTGCGGAACATGTCCAGAACCCAGTTGTCTCCCATGACTCGGATCTCCGAAACGAGCTTGCGGATGAGCTGTCGGTCGCGGACCACCTTGGCTGACAGGCCTGCGAGAACGGCGAGGAGCTCGCGCTTCGACTCCCCCGAAGCCACGGCCTCGGGCGCCTTGAGGATCCTCTGTTGCGATTGTAACAACAGCTCCTCCGGGTTCCCAGCCATGAGCGGGACGAAAGGGCAGAGGCCCGGGCTTGGCAGCGCCAAGATCGGAGCCGGGTCTTCCTCCCAGAGCTTCACCACCTTGTATTGCACGAAGAGCTTCAGGCCGAGCTCGCCCTCGACGTCTAGATAGCCCGGATCCTTGCGGTAGCTCTTCCGGTCGAGATAGACCACCACACAGGCTGGACGGGCAGGGCGGCGCTTGCGCTTCCGGATCGTCCTCAGCCACAGGGGCAGGTACTCGGCGATCCTCTCGGGCATCTCGACTTCTCTCCTCCCCTGAAACTCGATGTGCAGGAGGACGTCGGGTCGGTGACGGAAGCGGACGTGGAGGACTTCGTCCGTGAATCGGCTCGCTGCGAGGGCGAGTGCCGACTTCCGGGCCACGACCTCGATGGGCCGCTCGCCGAGGAGCCAGTGGGCGAGGTCCGCGTAGTAGCGGGTCAAGCCCGCCTTGATAAGGCGGTCGTAGCTCGTCGCCTCCCGGTAGAGGGGCTTCTGTCGCAAGGTCTGTCTCCCAGGGCGCGGCGGATCGCCGGCCATGAGAGAATCGTTGCGCAAAGTGCAGGCCGCGAGGCCCCGCCGTGCGCCACGTCGCTGGAAGGTATGTTTTGGGAAGCGTTTGCGACGCAAGCCCCCATCAGCCCAGGCGGCGCGAAGGCCCCGGGTGTCCGGATCCGGGCGGACACCGTCCGGGGGCCGGTCACTTGCGGGGGGCGACCGCGCCACTCAACGCTTGGTCTTCGCCTCCGCTCCCCTGATCTCCCGCTCGAAGGCCGCGATCTCGGGGGCGAGGATCTGCCACTCCTCCTCGGAGCCCCGGAAGCCGGCGATCTCCGCGGCCTTGCGCCGGGCGCCCTCCAGGTCGCCAGCGCGCAGCGTCTGGCGGCCCTCGGCGATCGTGGCGCGGACGCGCTCCAGGCGCGCGCTGCGGGCGCTCAGGACGCCCGTCACGTGCGTGTAGAAGGCGCCGAGGCAGAGGCCCAGGACGAGGCATAGCGCGGCGGCCAGGCCCCAGCGCAGCCCGGGGCGCGGTGGCCGCCGCTTCCTGGGCGGCCGGGCCGTCCGCCGGACCTCCTCGGCGAGGACCTCCTCGAGGCGGCGCGCCGCTTCGGCCGGCTCGGGACGGGACGCGGGGTCCTTCCCGAGCATCTGCTTCACGAGCGCCACGAGGGGCTCGGGCGTCCCGGGACGGAGGGCGCGGAGATCGGGCGGGTCCTCGCGGATCTGGGCGTAAAGGATCTCCTTGAGGTTCCGCCCGCGGAACGGCGGGGAGCCCGTGAGGAGCTGGTGGACCGAGGCTCCGAGGGAGTACACGTCGGCGCGAGAGTCCACGTCGCGACCCAGGGCCTGCTCGGGAGACATGTAGAAGGGGGAGCCGCTGATCCCCCGCGACCGCCCGGGGCCGCGGTCCTGGGTGCGCAGGGCGATCCCGAGGTCGCCGATCTTCACGGCGCCGCCCTCGTGGACCATGAGGTTCGCGGGCTTGATGTCGCGGTGCACGACGCCATGGCCCTGGGCGTAGGCGAGGCCGCTCGAGGCCTGGACGGCGACGCGGAGGACGCGCTCGATCGGCAGCGGCCCGTGCCGGCGCAGGAGGTCCTCGGCGCTCCCCTGAGCCATGAACTCCATGGCGTAGAAGAGGATCCCGTCGAGGAGGTTCACGTCGTACACGCGCACGATCGACGGGTGCGAGAGCTCGGCCGCGGCGCGCGCCTCCTGGACGAAGAGGGCGCTGAACTCCGGATCGCGGGCGAGCTCGTCCGCGAGGACCTTCACGGCCACGATGCGGTCGAGGCTGAGCTGCACGGCGCGGTAGACCGTGCCCATGCCGCCCCGCCCGACGCGCTCGAGGATCCGGTATCCGCCGAGGTGCCGGCCCACGAGGGGGTCGTCGGGGCAGTCGAGGGCGAAGGAGAAGAGCGTGTTGCCCGCGAGCACGTGGTCGCCTCCTGCGAGGACCGCGCTCTCGATCCGCCGGTCGTTGACCGACGTCCCGGCCTTGGAGCCGAGGTCCGTGATGCGGTAGCCCTCGTCGCGGAAGTCGATCCGGAAGTGGCTCCTCGAGGCGCGGCGGTCGAAGAGGGGGAAGTCGGCCGTCAGGTCGCGGCCCACCCGGAAAGGGCCCGGAGGCCGCAGGAGGAAGGCCTGGCTCTTCTGGGGGCCCGTCTCGACGCGAAGCTCGGGCATGGGGCGCCGTTCCCTCAGGCTCCTTCCGCCTCCGGGAGCCCTTCGAAGAGCGAGGACCCCACGCGGATTACCGTGGCCCCTTCCTCGATGGCCACGGCGAAGTCGGCGCTCATCCCCATGGAGAGCCCCGCGCCGGGCGGAAGGAGCTCACGCGCGGCAAGGTCGTCCCGCAGGGCGCGAACGCCGCGGAAGATGGAGCGCGAAGCCTCCGGGTCCCCGGCGTGCGGAGCCATCGCCATGAGGCCCAGGACCGGGAGCCCCTCGGCGAGGAGGACCTCGAGGACCTCGGGCACGCTCTCGGGGGGGAGGCCCGACTTCCGGGGCTCCCGGGCCCAGTTGACCTCGACGTAGAGGCCGGGGGCGGCGAGGCCCCGCCGCCGCGCCTGGACACTGATCTCGTGCGCCAGCCGGACGGAGTCGACCGAGTGGATCGACGCCGCGAGCTCCAGGGCCCGGGGGACCTTGTTCCTCTGCAGGTGCCCGATCATGTGCCAGCGGGCGCCCTCGAGGTCGCGGAGCTCCTCGCGTTTCGCCTGCAGCCCCTGCACGGTGCTCTCGCCGAAGTCGCGGAGGCCGAGCCCATGGAGCAGGCGCACCGGGCCGGACCCGACGTACTTGGTGACGGCCACGAGGGCGACGTCCTCGGCCCTGCGCCCGGCGCGGCCCGCGGCCGCGGCCAGCCGGTCGCGGAGACCGGCGAGGTTGCGCTCGACGCAGGCGATGGCCGGTTCCGCATCGAGCATCGCTAGGGGTTCCTGCCGCGCATCCGGTTCACGAAGACCCTGTCCCTCCCGCACAGGCCGTCGGCCGCCTCGAGGAAGCTCGTGTCGGGGGTGATGTAGTTCTCCGTGCCCACGAGGAGCACGGCGCGCTCGCCGGCCTCGTTCTTGAAGACGAGGTAGACCGGGCACTTCCCCTGGTGCTTCTGGAGGAGTCCCTTCAGGCGGAAGATCAGGTCCTCCGCCTCGGGCCCGCCGTCGATGGGGATCACGAGGCTCAGGTCCTCCGTGAGCCGCGCCGGCGCCTCCTCGAAGGGGATGGCCTGGTCGACGCGCAAGGAAGCCGTCGTGTCCCGGTAGCGGACCGTCCCCTTCAAGAACACCAGGCTCTCCTCCCGCAGCGCGTCCTTCGCGGCCTCGTGGAGCTCCTTCGTGACGAAGATCTCGAGCGTGCCGTTCAGGTCCTCGACGAGGGCGATCCAGAAGGGCTCGCCGGTCTTCTTCGAGACCTTCTTCGTGAGCTTGGCCACCTGGACGCCCACGGTGACGGGCGTCCCGTCGGCCAGCCTCGCGACGTCGGCGATGGTGTGGGTCCTGTACTTCCGCACGAGGCTCTCCCACTTCAGGAGCGGGTGGCCCGTGAGGTAGAAGCCCAGCGACTCCTTCTCACGGCTCAGCCGCTCGGCGTCGCTCCACTCGGGGAGGTCGGGGTACTGGCCGTCCTGGCTCGCCTGGGTCCCCTGGCTCGGATTGCCCGCCTCCCGGCCGCCGGCGTCTCCCGGGCTCGCGGAGGCCGGTACCGGCGCTCCGAAGAGGTCGAAGAGCGTCGTCTGCCCGGCCTTCCTGTCGCGGCGGGCCTCGCTCCCGCGCTGGAGGGCGTGCTCGACCACGGCGAAGAGCTGGGAACGGCGCTGCCCGAAGCAGTCCAGGGCGCCGCAGGAGGTGAGCCCCTCGAGCACGGTCTTGTTGATGGCCGCGCCATCGACCCGCTCGCACAGGTCGAAGATGGAGCGGAAGGGGCCGCCACGCTCCCGCGCTTCGAGGATCGCGTCGACGACCTTCCCGCCGATGCCCTTCACGGCCTCCAGGCCGTACCAGATCTTCCTGTCCTCCACCGAGAACGCCTTCTCGGAGCGGTTGATGTGGGGCGGGAGGATCTCGATCCCCATCCGCCGCGCCTCCTCGAGGTACTCGACGAGGTTGTCCGTGTTCGACATCTCGCAGCTCATGACGGCGGCCAGGAACTCCGTGGGGTAGTTGGCCTTCAGGAAAGCCGTCTGGTAGCTCACGAGGGCATAGGCCGTGGAGTGTGACTTGTTGAACCCGTAGCCGGCGAAGAACTCGATCAAGTCGAAGGTGTGCGTGGCGAGCCGGGGGTCGATCCCCTTCCTCGCCGCGCCGGAGACGAACTTCTCCTTGAACTTCTCCATGATCTCCTTCTTCTTCTTGCCCATGGCCTTCCGGAGCGTGTCGGCCTCGTTGAGGGTGAAGCCCGCCATGACGTTGGCGATCCGCATCACCTGCTCCTGGTACAGGATCACGCCGTTCGTCTCGCGCAGGATGGGCTCGAGGCAGGGGTGGTCGTAGTGGATGGGCTCCTGGCCGTGCTTGCGCTGGACGTACGTGTCGACCATGCCCCCCTCGAGGGGGCCCGGACGGTAGAGGGCCAGGAGGGCGATGATGTCCTCGAAGCGGTCCGGCTTGAGGCGGCGCAGCAGGTCGCGCATGCCCTTCGATTCGAGCTGGAACACCGCGACGGCATCGCCTCGGCAGAGGAGGTCGTAGGTGCCCTTGTCATCGAGGGGGATCGCGTCGATGTCGAGCTTCACCCCCCGCGACTTCCCGACCAGCCTCACGCAGCGGTCGATGACCGTGAGGGTCTTGAGGCCGAGGAAGTCCATCTTGAGCATCCCCACGGCCTCGAGGTCCTCCATGGTGAACTGCGTGGTGATGTCCTCGCCGTTCCGGTAGAGAGGGACCGTGTCGAGCAGTGGCGCGTCCGAGATCACGACGCCCGCGGCGTGGGTGGAGCAGTGGCGGTTCAGCCCTTCGAGGCGGAGCGCGACGTCGAAGAGCTCCTTCAGGCGCGGGTCCGAGTCTCGGAGCTTCGTGAGGTCCGGGTCCGCGTTGAGGCTCTCCTCGAGGCTCACCTTGGGCCCGGCCGGGATCTTCTTGGCGATGGCGTCCACCTCGGGCAGCGGCACGTTGAGGGCGCGGCCCACGTCGCGCAGCACGGCCCGCGCGGCCATGGTCCCGAAGGTGATGATCTGGCAGACGCGGTCATCCCCGTACTTGCGCTTCACGTACTCGATGACCTTCTCGCGCCCGTCCATGCAGAAGTCGATGTCGATGTCGGGCATGGAGATGCGATCGGCGTTGAGGAAGCGCTCGAAGAGGAGGTCGTACTCGAGGGGGTCGACGTTGGTGATCCCGAGCGCGTAGGCGACCATGCTCCCCGCCGCGGACCCGCGGCCGGGCCCCACGGGGATCTGCTGCTCGCGGGCATAGCGGATGAAGTCCCAGACGATGAGGAAGTAGCTGACGTAGCGCATCTTCTGGATGACGCCCATCTCGTGCTCGAGGCGCTCCCGGATCGCGGCGTTCGAGTCGAAGTCGGGATAGCGGGCGCGGCAGCCCCGGACGCACAGCTCGCGAAAGTAGCCGTCGGCGTCGAAGGGCGTCTCCTCCTCGCCCTCCTGGGGCGCCCTGGCGGCCGCGCGGCCATCGCCGAGGACGAAGAGGGGCAGGTGGGTCTTCGAGAAGTCGAGCTCGAGAGTGCACATCTCGGCGACGGCGAGCGTGTTGTCGACCGCCTCGGGGAAGTCGCCCAGGACGCGGCGCATCTCGGCCTCCGAGCGGAAGTAGAACTGGTCCGAGTTGAACCGCATGCGGTCCGAGTCGTCCATGGTCTGGCCCGTGTTGATGCAGAGGTGCACCTCCTGGGCCCTCGCGTCGTCGCGCCGCAGGTAGTGGATATCGTTCGTGGCGACGAGGGGGACGCCGTATTCCCTGGCCAGCGGCGGGACCTTCTCCAGGACGCGCTCCTGCTCCTGGAGCCCGTTCCGCTGCAGCTCGAGGAAGAAGCAGCCGGGCTCGAAGATCCCGCGGTAGGCCTCGATCTGGCGGCGGAGGTCTTCCTCGGACCCCTCGACGGCGGCCCGGTTGATCTCGCTCGAGAGGCACGCGCTCATCCCGATCAGCCCCTTCGAGTGCCGGGCGAGGATCTCCTTGTCGATCCGGGGCCGGTAGTAGAAGCCGTCGATGTAGGATATCGAGGAGAGCCGCATGAGGTTCGCGTAGCCCTCCTCGTTGCGGGCGAGGAGTATGAAGTGGTAGAACGCGCCGCCGGGCAGGCGCTTCTTCTCGAGGCGGCTCGCCGGCGCGACGTAGGCCTCCATGCCGAGGATGGGCTTCAGGCCGGCGGCCTTGCAGGCCTTGAAGAACTGGACCGCGCCGAAGAGGTTCCCATGGTCCGTCAAGGCCAGGGCCGGCATGCCGTACTCCTTCGCCGCCCCGACGAGCTGCGGGATCGTGACGGCCCCGTCGAGCAGGCTGAAGTGGCTGTGGACGTGGAGATGGACGAAGCCCATGGTTCTCCTCTAAGTTCTCTTCTTGACAGCGATTGGATGGGGACGGCGTTGATTATACGCAGCGGGCCCCGCCCGGGCCAGAGGTCACGCGGGCAACCTGCCGCCTGCGTCCTTCGGCTACCCGGTGAGCGCCAGGAGGCCGCAGGTGCTGTCGAGATCTTGGCAGGTCCGGATTCAAGGCCGAGCGCCGAAGGGGTATACTCCGAGTGTCGATGGCCATGGGTAGCCATCGGCTTGACCACCGCAAGCAGCCATCCAGGAGAAGGCTCGAGTCGAAGGCGGGCGCGATGGAACGAGACTCCACCGTCGATGTCAGCGCAGACCTGTCGCGCTCCACCGGGGGCGACGGCGCGGCCGCGGCGCGGCTGATGGCGCTCGTCCACGGCGAGCTGCGCGCCCTCGCCGTGGAGTACTTCCGCCGGGAGCGGCCCGACCACACGCTCCAGCCGAGCGCGCTGGTCAACGAGGCCTACCTCCGGCTCGTCGATCAGGATCGGACGGACTGGGCGGGGAAGACGCACTTCAAAGCGATCGCAGCGATCGAGATGCGCCGCGTCCTCCTCGACCACGCGCGCGCCCACCGCGCCGAGAAGCGCGGCGGCGCCTGGCGGCGCGTGAGCCTCGAAGGCGTCCTATCTCCGCAGGGCGAGCCAGGGGTCGACGCGCTCGACGTCGAGGAGGCCATCGCGCGACTCGCCGCCCTCGAGCCGCGCCAGGCCCGCATGGTCGAGCTGCGCGTGTACTCGGGGCTGACCGTCGCCGAGATCGCGCGCGTCCTCGGCATCTCGCCGAAGACGGTCGAGAAGGACTGGCGCATGGCCCGGGCCTGGCTCCACAGGCGGCTCCGGCGGGACCGAGCACGCCGGGCCGAGGAGTAGGGAGCAGGCGATGACGCCGGACGAGTACCGCGACCTGCGGGAGCTCTTCCTCGAGGTGGTGGACCTCGGCACAGCCGAGCGTTCCAGGCTCCTCGCCGAGAAGTGCCGCGGGCGCGACGACCTCCGCCAGGAGATCGAGAGCTTGCTGGCCTGCGACACGGAGCTACCGAGCGATCTCGACGGGTCCTCGTCGCGAGGCGGAGCCAAGGGGCTGCCCGCTCGGCCCTCACCGATCCCTCAGGCGGTCCCGCAGGCGGACCGCTACGTGATCGAGCGGGAGCTCGGGCACGGCGGCATGGGCCGCGTCCTCCTGGTGTACGACCGCGACCTCGGGCGGCGCGTCGCGATGAAGGTGCTCCGGGATCCGGCAGCGGATGCCGACCAGACGGCCCGCTTCCTGCGCGAGGCGCGGGCCACCGCGCAGCTCGAGCACCCCAACATCGGACCCGTGTACGACGTCGGGGCTGCCGGGGCCCCGTTCTTCACCATGAAGTGGATCCGAGGGCGCAACCTCGAGGAGGTCCTCGCGTCGGGAACGGGGACCTGGAGCCTCCTGCGCCTCCTGCAGATCGTCCAGCAGGCCGCCATGGGCGTCGACTACGCCCACAGCAAGTCCGTGATCCACCGCGACCTCAAGCCGCAGAACATCATGGTCGGCGACTTCGGCGAAGTATTCGTCGTCGATTGGGGGCTCGCCAAGGTCGTCGCGCCCTCGAGCGGCGCCGAGGAGAGCGCCGTCGTGGCGGGCGGCGGGGAGCCCGACGCGTCGTCCCTCGCGGGCGCGGTGAAGGGGAGCGTGCAGTACATGGCCCCCGAGCAGGCGCGCGGCGATGCCGGCGCCATCGGCGAGCGAACCGACGTCTTCGGGCTGGGCGGCATCCTCTATCGGGTCCTGACCGGGGCCCCGCTCTACTCGGAGGAGTCCCTCGAGGCGACCCTGGAGAGCGCCCGCCGTGGCGACGTCGTCCCGCCCAGCCTGCGCGCTCCAGGACGCGCCATCCCCCACGAGCTCGAGGCCATCTGCCTGAAGGCCCTCTCCCGGCGGCCGGAGGACCGCTTCCCGAGCGCGCGGGACTTCCACGAGGGCCTCCAGCGCCACCTGGAGAAGGTCCACGACGCCGAGCGCCGCGCCCTGGAGGCGCGCCAACGTCTCCAGGACGCGGAGAAGCTGCGCGACGAGCTCCGCATCGCCGAGGAGCTGGCGAAAGAGCTCGAGAAGAAGGCCCAGGACCTCGACAGGGAGCTCTCCGAGGCCGAGACCGTCGAGAGCAAGTCCGCCCTCTTGACCCACATCGAGGAAGGGGAGGCGGTCGCAGACCGGCTCGCCCAGCTCTACAACCAGACCGTCACGGCCTACAACGCCGTCCTGAGCATCGCCCCCACGGATCCCGGAGCGCGAGGCGCCCTCGCCGAGATCTTCCACGCGCGCATGGCAGCGGCGGAAGCCAGGGGCGAGTCGGAGGTCGCGGCGTTTTACGAGGGCCTGGTCGGCCAGTACCACGACGGGCGATTCGAGCGCGAGCTGCGCGGCGAGGTGGCCGTGCGCTTCGAGACGTCCCCTCCCGGCGCCATGGTCCTCGTATCGCGCTACGTCAAGAAGGGGCTGCTCCTGGTCGAGTCCGAGCGTCAGGTGATCGGTGCGACGCCCGTCGCGAAGCCGCTCCCCCGGGGCTCGTACCTGGCCGTCTTGAAGAAGCCCGGTTGCGCCGATGTGCGCTTCCCCTTCCTCCTCGACCGCAGCCCTGCCTTCGAGGCCTCCGTCGATCTCGTCCCGGCGGA
>JACQVW010000905.1 GCA_016209535.1 Planctomycetota bacterium
CGGGCAAGCTCCAGCGCTTTCGTGCGCCGCTCCTTCGCGTCGCCCTCGAGGACCCTCGCGGCGAGCTTCGAGAGGTCCGGCGACTCGACCTTGCCTCGCCTCGCCGCCTCGAGCACCTTGCGCAGCTCGTCGCGCTTCCCCGCCGCCTCGAGGACCCGGGCCAGGACGAGGACCGCGCCCGCGTCCTTCGGCGCGAGCTTCACCGCCTCCCGCGCGTGCGCCTCGGCATCGGCCATGGCCGGCGGCGACAGCGCCAGCTTCGCCTCGGCCAGCGCCGCGAGGACCTCGGCGTCGGGCTGGGTCAGGGCGGCCCGGGCCTTCTCGAGCTCGGCGGCGGCCTTCGGCGCGTCGCCGAGGCGAAGCGCCGCAAGGCCCAGGAGCTTCTGGGCCTCGCCTCCCGCGCCGTCGAGGCTCGCCGCGGTCTGAGCGCGCTCGAGGACGCGCGCCCAGTCCCCGGCGCCGGCGGCCTCCCTCGCCTCCTCGAGGAGCTTCGCCAGGCGCGATTCGAGCTCGGCGCGCGCCGCGGCCTTCTTCTCCTCCAGCGAGACCGGAGCGTCCTCGCCGCCGGCGCGCGGGTCCCTGGGCGCGTCCTTCGATGCCTTGGGGGCCGCCAGGGCGGGCTCCTGCTTCACGGGCGGAGCCTTCTCCGGCGCCAGGGCCTTCGAGGGCCGGGGCTCAGGACGCGCCGCGCCGCCCGGGCCGCCGAAGGTGTTCTGGACCCAGACCCCGAGCTCCCGGTGGAAGATCACGCCCACGACGATTGCCGCCACGATGAACGTGGCGAGGGCCACGGCGGCGGCGTTCGAGGCCGGGCTGCGCCGGGCCATGCGACGGCGCCGCACCACGCCGGGGCTGATGCGCGGCACCGGAGGCGCTGGCTGAGGCCTGGCCTCGGCGGCCGGCGGGGGCGGGGCGTCCGCAGTCTCGCGGGCCGCGGAGGAGAGGCCCGCGCCCCGGACGAGGATGGCGTTCACGGCGTCGAAGAGCTCCCGGGCCGACTGGAACCTCCGCTCGGGGTTCTTCTCGATGGTCTTCATGACGAGCCCCGAGAGCCCCGGGAACTGAGCCGTTTCCTTGGCAAGCGTCTCGGGGAGCGGCGGCGTCTGGACCTTCAGGTTCCTGAAGACCTCCTGGGCCGAGGCTCCGGCGTACGGCCGCTGCCCCGTGACGCACTCGTACAGGATCACACCGACCGAGTAGAGGTCCGTGTAGAAGTCGATCCTGTCGCCGATGAACTGCTCCGGGGGCATGTAGTGCGGGCTGCCGGCGAACCCCTTTTGCTTCTCTCCCGACTGGATCGCCGTCGCGATCCCGAAGTCGAGGACGCGGACCGAGTCCTTCCCCGCCTGGGTCTCGACCATGATGTTCGCCGGCTTCAGGTCGCGGTGCACGATGCCCGCCGCGTGGGCCGTCTGGAGGGCGCGGAGGACGTTGAGGACGACGATGAGGGCCCTCGTGATGGGGAGCTTCCCCTCCTGCCGCAGGATCTGGGCCAGCGTGGTGCCTGGGCAGTAGTCCATCGTGTAGTAGAGCGTGCCCTCGCCGGTGACCCCGACGTCGCGGATCTGGACGATGTACCTGTCCACCAGCCGCATGGCGACGCGGATCTCGTTGAGGAACTGCTCGCGGAACGACCCCTGTCTGCTCAGCTCCTCGGGGAGGACCTTCATGGCGAGCTTCTCGCCCACCATCCCCGCGAGGATCTCGACCAGGTAGACCGTGCCGAAGCCGCCCTGGCCGAGGACCTCGAGCACCTTGTACTTGTCGGCCACGACTTTCCCGACGAGCGAGAAGTCCTTCTGCTTGTCCCGCCTCGGCCCGGCGGGGGCGGGGCCTTGCGCCCGCGTGCGCCCTCCCGCCGCCGCGGCCTCGCCCGTGGGCTCGCCGCACTCGGTGCAGAGTGGCTGTCCGGATATGAGGACGGCCCCGCAGCGGGGGCACTTTGCCGGCACGATAGCTCCCTCGAGGACGGTTGCGTGGAGTGTCAGGGACGGCGATTCTATCGGTCGCCGCGGCGAACTGCTACTGGTTCTGCACTCCGGCCCTGCGTCCGGACGACCCGCGCTCAAGCGAACCGAACGGATGCGGCGAGCGCCGGTCTCCGGGCCCTCGAGTCCTCGAGGAGCCTTGCGGCGAGGTGCGCGTGGCGCGGCCGGGCGGGGTACTCCAGGAGCGTCCTCCTTGCGAGCTTGCGGAGGAGCCCCACGCGCCGGAGCCGCGCGGCCGCTGCCTCCTCGAGGTCCCTCAGGACCCGCGGCTCCACGGCGGGGCCCAGCATGCTCTCGAGGAGGTCGAGCGCGATGAACGCCTCGCAGGCCACGTCCGCATCGACGGCGAGCCGGAGGACCCGTGCCCAGTCGGGGACGAGGGCCGCGGCCGCCACGTGGAGGTCGTGAAGGAGGAGGAGCGAGTGGCTGAAGCCGCGGGCCGCCATGGCGCAGGCCGTGCAGAGGACGAGGGGCTCGGGATCGAGGAGGAGCGGGCCCGCGGAGCCCTCCGGCGCGGCGGGGACCTCGTCCCACGGGGCCTTCTCGAGCTGCAGGGTCGAGCGGCGGTAGACCTTCACGACGACGCCGTCGCGCTCGAGCGGGCGGAGGTGAGGCTGCGAGGCGTGGTCCACCTCGACCAGGTCCTCGGCCTCGAAGAACCGCCGCGACTTGAGCGCTCCCTGCATCTCCCGAGCCCGGTGGGGGGGGACCTGGACCTCGAGGGACGCGAGGGGCCGGAGCTCCGGGGCCGGGTAGACGTGGAACGCGAGCTGGGCCGCCGGGAGGAGGCGGAGGGGGATCCCGCGACCCCTCGCGAGCTCGTGCGCTTCACCGAGCGCCTCCAGGTACGCGGTCGCTCGAGCCTCGGCCAGGAGGCGCGAGGTCCGCCACGCGACGATCCTGGCGGGCGAGAGGGCGCCCGTGCCGTCCCGGGCGAGGAGCCTCTCGTAGAGCATGGGCTCGAGAGAGCTCGCCTCGAGGACCCGGGCGAGGCGGCAGGCCGTCTCCTGCGGCAGGGCCTCCAGGCTGGCGGGGCTCTCGAGGAGGACTTGCCGCAGGGCGTGGTGGAGTGCTGGCATGGGGCGACTGCGAGGTTCTGGCGGGGATCGTGCCCCTTCCGAGGACAGGATCGTTCCCAGGAAAGGATCGGCAAGACGCCCCCGCGGGCTCCAGCGAGCGCGGAGCGGTTCCTTCCCGAAAGGCATGTTCCCGAAAAGCGTTGCCCCCGGGAGGGGCCTCCAGTATGGATATACGGTCGTTCCGGAAGATTTACTTTTATCAAGCAGCCGCGTTCCCCGCAGAAGCCCATGGATGTCCCGATCCGCCGCGCCCTCCTCAGCGTCTCCGACAAGCGAGGCCTCGTCGAGCTCGCATCGGGCCTGCGCGAGCTGGGGGTCGAGATCATCTCCACGGGCGGCACGGCCCGCGCTCTCCGCGCCGCCGGGATCCCCATCGTCGAGATCGAGGCCTTCACGGGCTTCCCGGAGATGCTCGACGGCCGCGTGAAGACCCTGCACCCGCGGGTCCACGCCGGGATCCTCCACCGCCGCGACGACCCGGCCCACCTCCGGGCCATGGAGGCCCACGGCCTCGCCGCCATCGACCTCGTGGTCGTGAACCTCTACCCCTTCGAGGAGACCGTCGCGCGGCCGGGGGTCACGCGGGAGGAGGCGGTGGAGCAGATCGACATCGGCGGGCCGTCCATGGTGCGCAGCGCCGCCAAGAACCATGCGCACGTCACCGTGGTCTCCTCGCCGTCCCAGTACGGGGCGGTGCTCGAGGAGATGCGGGCGTCGGGGGGCCGCACGAGCCTCGACCTGCGGAGGAGGCTCGCGCTGGAGGCGTTCAAGCTGACGGCGGCTTACGACGCCGCGATCTCGCGCTACTTCGAGGGCGCCGGGATCGCCGAGGGCGCCCCCGGCTCCGAAGGTCGCCTGCCGGAACTCTTCGAGCTCTCCCTCCCCCGCGAGCTCGAGCTGCGCTACGGCGAGAACCCCCACCAGGCGGCCGCGCTCTACGGCGGCTTCCTGGGGCGCCTCAGGAAGCTGCACGGGAAGGAGCTCTCGTACAACAACATAGTGGACCTCACGGCGGCCGTGGAGGCGGCGGAGTGGGTGGGGAGGCGGGGGCCCTGCGTGGCGATCATCAAGCACACGAACCCCTGCGGGCTTGCCGTGGGGGCCTCCGTGGAGGACGCCTGGAGGAAGGCCCTCGCGACGGACCCGCAG
>JACQVW010000900.1 GCA_016209535.1 Planctomycetota bacterium
GGGCTCGGGTCGGGGCTCGGGTCGGCGGCAGGACCGCGCAGCGCCGAGCGCCGTTGCCCAGCTTGCCTGGGCTGCGAGCCCTGCCGGCAGCCTGAGCCTCTGCGATCGGAGTCACAGACGCGATCCGGCCCGGACCTGCAAAGTCGGGCGTGGTTCAAGAACCGCGATTACGCGGTTAAGTACCACGCCTGTACTCTCCCCCCTGAAGAATGTGCTCCCTCCCTCCTCGGTCGGGAGCACCCCCCCAAGGGGAAGACGGGACATGCTCCTTGCTGGAGAGTTACGGCGAAGACCAGCGTCGAATCCATCCGAATCCGCTGAGCCAAGGAACAAGGAGCCCAGCCATGTCCCACCGGAAGTTTTCGCGTCGCGATGTGCTGAAGGCCGGCGCCGGTGCTCTCGCCCTCCCCAGCCTTCTTCCGCGCCACCTGTTGGGCTTTGGCGGCGAGCCGGGTGCCAGCGAGCAGGTGAGGGTCGCGATCATCGGGCTCGGAGGCCGGGCGGGTGGGGTCGTGGCGGACTGCCGTGGTCTGAAGGGCATGAGGGTCGTCGCGGTCTCGGACTGCTTCGCTCCCCGGATCGGGGCCTTCATCGAGAAGCACGGCGCCGACCACGGCTGGAACGGCTACGAGGACTTCCGCAAGATGATCGAGACGGAGAAGCCCGACGGCGTGATGGTCGAAACGACGACGCACGCCCGGGCCTGGATCACGATCCAGGCCCTGCAGATGGGCTGCGACGCCTACATCGAGAAGCCCATGAGCCTCACCATCGCGGAGGGGCGACAAATGGTCGCCGCGGCGCGGAGGTACGGCCGCGTCACCCAGGTCGGCACGCAGCAGCGCTCGACGCCGCTCAACAACTGGGCGAGCGACCTCGTCAAGAACGGCGCCCTCGGCAAGGTGCACACCGTGCTCGCGCCCAACTTCGTCGGTCCGTCCCAGTGGACGGACGAGGCCGCGCAGCCGATGCCCGAGGGCGGGAGCGCCACGTGGTGGGACACCTGGACCGGTCAGGCCGTGCTGCGGCCGTACCACGTGCGGCTCCACTTCGGCTGGTCGAAGTGGTGGAACTACGACGGGGGCGGCGAGTGCTTCGGCGTCACCGGCTGGGGGACGCACTCCTACGACCAGGTGAACCGCGCCCTGGGCACCGACGGGACCGGACCGGTCGAGGTCGTCCTCGAGGAAGCGGTGAAGGTGTCCAACACGGGCAAGTTCGCGAAGCCCCACGGCAACGAGGACACCGGCGTCGACTACCACTCGATGGCCCAGCCGGTGGTGGGTCCGCGCGCGAAGGTGACCATGAGGTTCGCCTCGGGGACCGAGCTGAAGCTCCACCTCGACGGCGACGTCGGCCCGGGCCTGGGCGCGATCTTCATCGGGGAGAAGGGGAGGATCGAGATCAACCGGAACAAGATCTCCGCCGACCCTGTGGAGCTCGTGAGTGGGGCGGAAGAACCCGGACCGAACCTGGAGCGCGGCACCCCGCTCCACGTCGAGGACTGGCTCGAGTGCATCAAGTCGCGGAAGCCCTGCCGCGCCGACATCGAGATCGGCCAGCGCGCGACCACGCTGTGCTACCTGGTGAACATCGCGCGCGAGGTGGGCAAGGTGGGTGAAGTGCTCCGCTGGGATCCCGTCGCCGAGCGCTTCACGAACTGTGAGGAAGGCAACAAGCTGCTCGACCGGGAGCGCAGGAAGGGCTGGGAGCTGGCTCCGCTGACGTGAGGCCCGCCCGCCCCAGGCGGTGAGCCGCTCCCCGGTTTGCCGTGACCCGAGGCACGGCGGCGCGCCGGTGCTCTCGGCGATGCTCACGCTCCCCCTTTCTGGAGAGCACTCGCATGCGCACCATCGCTTTCTTCGCCACCTTCCTCGCCTTGGCCCTCGCGCCCCCCGCCGCCGCCGCCGAGGTTGACGCCGTGAAAGCCGCCGTGAAGCTCGTCCCGCACCGCATCGGCTCCTTCAGGAGCGAGGCCTGCGACGTGGGGGACTTCAACGGCGACGGCAAGCCCGACGTCGTCGCCGGGCCGCACCTCTACCTCGCGCCCGACTGGAAGCCGCGGAAGATCCGGACCCTCGAGGGCAGCGTGGACGAGAAGGGGATCGGGTATTACTGGGACTTCATGAACGTGCCCCTCGACGTGGACGGCGACGAGCTCCTCGACGTGGTCTCCTGCTCGTGGCACGGCATGCGGTCCGAGTGGTACCGCAACACGGGGCTCACGGGGCCGTCGTCAGGCGGCGAGTGGCCGCGGGCGACGATCGAGGAGAACGGCAACTTCGAGTGCGGCGACCTCTGGGACCTGGACGGCGACGGCAAGGCCCTCGAGGTGCTGCCCCACGTCCAGGCGACGGTCTGGTACGAGGTCGGGAAGGGCCAGGACGGGAAGCGTGGGATCCTCCGGCACGTGGCCTCGAAGAAGCCCATGGAGTGGGGGGCCGGGGCCGGCGACGTGAACGGCGACCGTCGCCCCGACATCCTGCGGCCGAACGCGTGGCTCGAGGGGCCCGCCGACCCGAGGAAGGGCGAGTGGGTGGAGCACCCGCTCGCGCTGGGGAGCCGCGAGGACGGGAAGGTCGAGCACACGCCGCAGATCCTCGTCTACGACGTCAACGGGGACGGTCTCGCCGACATCCTCACGAGCTCGGCCCACGGCTACGGGATCTTCTGGTACGAGCAGGCGAAGGGGGAGCCGGGCCCGGCGCCGGGCCCGAGGTGGAAGCGCCACGTGATCGACGACACCTGGACCCAGGCCCACAGCCTGGCCCTGGCCGACCTCGACGGGGACGGCGACCTCGACCTCGTGACGGGGAAGCGCTTCATGGCGCACAACGGCTCCGACCCCGATGAATTCGGGCCGCTGGGCGTCTACTGGTACGAGCTCGCGCGCGGGCCGGCCCCGAAGTGGACGCGGCACGCGATCTCCCGGGGCGAGGGGATCGGCTCGGGCATGAACGTGCCCGTCGCGGACCTCGACGGCGACGGCGACCTGGACCTCGTCGTGACCGGCAAGTGGGGCGGGCCGGTGTGGTTCGAGAACAAGCGGAAGTGACCACGCTCCACGACGTCCACAGAGCGCCGGAATATGACCTCGAGCGGGATCCTGCTCACGACCGGCGATAGGGCTTGACGAGCCCCACGCCGTGGGAGCATGGAGCAACCAGCTCTCGGGGAGCTGGTGCCGCCTGGAGCCCTGAGCGGCCGGACCGGTTCCCCATGGGGCTCCTCTCGAGGAGGCCCTGAAGAGAGGCGTGTGTTCCTTGGGGCGAGGGCGTATCCTCTATGGTTCCTCATATCCACGACAGGCCACTCGAGAGGTCGAGCCATGGCTGGAATCCGCTTCGCATCGAGATCCGAGCAAGGCCCTCGGCCGAGCCTGCAGGATCGACTGCTCCTCGTGGCGCCCGGCCTGAACCCCGATGGGTACGATCTCGATGAGCACGGCCTCCTCTTCGCCGTCGCCGACGGCGCCGGAGCGCACCAGGCGGGCGAGGTGGCGAGCCAGATGGCCGTCGAAGAGCTGAAGGACTACTACTGCGGCCCCCAGAAGGGGGACATCGCGAGCCGCGCTGCGGAGCTGGTGGCGGTCTTCCATCGCGTCAACCGCGCCGTCTTCGAGAAGTCCGTCAGCGCGAACGAGCTCTTCATGATGGGGACGACCCTGAGCGCACTCCTCATCTGGCGGGCCACCGCGCTCCTGGCGCACGTGGGCGACAGCCGCATCTACCGCCTGCGCCGCGGCGAGCTCCGCCAGCTCACCGCCGACCACACCGAGGTCGCGCGGATGGTGGATGAGGGAGAGTTGACTCCCGAGGATGCCCGCACGCACCACCGCCGGCACCGCCTCGACCAGGTGATCGGCGGCGACCCCGAGCTCGAGCTCATCGGGCTCCAGTGTGGGCTCGTCGTGAGCGGTGACGTCTATCTCCTGTGCACGGACGGCGTGAGCGGCGCGCTCGATGACCAGACGATCAGGGGGATCCTGCTCGAGCGGGACGACCCCGCGGAGGCGTGCAACGCCTTGGTCGATGAGGCTCTACGCCGCGGCACCCAAGACAACGCCAGCGCCATCGTGGTCCGCGTGGGGAAGGTGGCGCACGGGATGTTGATTGTGTAGGGCTATTCAGAGGCCTTCTTCGGCCAGCAGCTTCTCGAGAGTGGCTGGAACCTCGAACCGCCCCGTCGCCGAAGCGATCCTCTGGGCCCAGGACCGCAGGTACTTGAGATCGAGCTTGGTACCCTGCCGCAGGATGATGTCTTCGACGTGCCCGAGGTCCTTCCGCCGGTGCGCAGTGAGCTTGTAGAGGATCAGGTCCTCGGCGGAGGCAACCGGAACCACGCGATCGAAGAGGTGCACGGTGACCGCGCGGGAGAGAGCCTCGAGATCGAAGTCCGTGGCTCCCCAGGCGATGTCCACGTCCCTGCCTCCCAGAGACGCTGTCGTCCAGGTATCGATCGTGAAAAGACGCTCTGCATCGTCCGGCAGGCGGAACCCGTCCATGCGGAAAGCATGGATCAGGCGTGCGGCTTCTTCTTCCGTCACGTGCACCACGAGGTCCACGTCCTGGGTCGTCGTGACGCTTCCCCACACCGGGAGAGCGAGGCCGCCGTAGACCAGGTAACGCACCCCTCCACGCTCCACGACGTCCACAGAGCGCCGGAATATGACCTCGAGCGGGATCCTGCTCACGACCGGCGATAGAGCCTGACGAGCCCCACGGGGTGGGAACGCGGTGCGTCGTCGCCATCGAACAACGCGTGCATTTCCCGGCAGAGCTGCTCGAACTCGCGGAGGGCCGATTCGATGGTCAGCGCTCTCAATCGGTCCCTGTGAGCCTTCGCATTCGCCTCCGCGAGCCTCCTGAGACGCTCGGCCCAGGCCGGGTCCAGCGGCCTCGTCTCTCGAGGGATAGGGTCGGCTGCCGCCGGAGTGACGTCGCTCATGGCAAGCCAGTGTACTGCACTCTTCGGCTCAACCCCATAGGATACCGCTCGCATAGCGCCGATCCCTGTCGTCCGTGCGTCCGTGAAGCCCACCCTACGCCGGCGAGCTTCCGCAGGTCTCCGCCGGAGAGCGTCAGGAGATGAGGACTTCCACGGAGTCCCCCTCCAGGAGCGTGACCTCCGCGCCGAGCTCGATCCCGAGCCGCCCCTCCTCGGTCGTGACGGCGGCGGCGAGGGTCCTGCCCGCGGTGGAGACCACCACGCTCCGCGGTGGGCTTTCCCGAGGCACCGCGAACGCGAGCGACTTCAACCGCAGCTTGCCCCAGCGGACCTCGATCTTCTCCCGCTGCGCGCCGCCGCTCCGCGTCTGCGTGAACGTCCCCCAGCCCTCCGCTGCGGTGAACGCGGCCTTGAAATCCTCCGGCGTGATCCGCGGCGCGAACCCGATGTGGCCCCTGGGCCCGTGGTGCTCGAAGCCGGCGAGCGCGGTGAAGACCCCCCAGCTCGCGAGCGCCCGCGCGTAGTGGTCGCCGCACTCGACCTCGTTCCATGGGTTGCGCTTGGCCGCGTCGTAGCGGTCGTGGACGGCCCGCACGATGGCGAGCGCTTCCTCGAGCATCCCTTCCCAGACCATGTGGCCCGCGACCTGGTACTCGATCCCCGTCCACACCTCGTCGCGGTAGAGGACGCCTTCGTCGAGGTGCTTCGACTTCGGCCACGTGCACGTGAAGAGCCCGGCCTCGCCGGGGCTCGCGAAGAAGCGGTCCGGCTTGTAGGCGGCGTTCTGGGGGCCGACGTCCGGCGCCCAGTCGTACTTCCAGACAGAGCGGAGCGCCTCGATGACGTGCTTTCTCGGATAGATGTAGCCGAGACCGACGTGGTGGGCCCAGCCCTGGCCGAAGACCTGGTCCGCGAGGCAGCCGTCCGCGTACTGGTGCTTCGGGTGCTTCGCGAGGTCGACGATCTGGATGAAGTACTCGCCATTCCACAGCCTCTCGACCGAGAGGCGGCTCCCGCTCTCGAAGGCCTTCCGCGCCCGCGCCGCGAACTCGAGGTCGCCGGCCTCCTTCGCCAGCTCCTCGCCGGCCCGGAGGGCCGCGAGGTAGAGCGACCCGACGAACGTGTTCGGCCCCTCGAAGTTGATGTCGAAGGTGTTGTGCTGGCTCCCCTCGATCAGGCCGTCGTCGTTCGAGTCCTGCTCCATGCAGTACTCGAGAGCCTTCTTGATCCTGGGCCAGTTGCGCCGAAGGAAAGCGTCGTCGGGCGACATGAGGTGCTCCCTGTAGCACTTCAGGACGCTCCCGGCCTGCCCGTCGGCCGCGTGGTGGCCGTTCCGCTCGCCGCGGAAGCCGATGAGGCCGCTCTCGTGGAACGCCTCGCCGAGGTCCTGCATCTCGCGGACGCTCCGCTCGAGCTCCGGAAACAGCCTCGCCATCGCGTGCGCGTAGTTCCAGACGTGCGTGCAGGTCCCGTGGCAGCATCCGACGCCCTCCCAGGCCCAGAAGCGGCCGTTCGCCCACCACCGGCACGTGCCGGTCGCCAGGTTCGCGACGGGCATGTGCAGCCTGTCGAGGAGCCACCGCGGCAGGGTGGAGTCGTAGTAGGTGTCGTGCCAGCGGCGCGTCTCGCCCTCGAGGCGGTGGAGGTGGTCGAGGACGTACCCGGCGACCTCCGCGGCGTCCTTGAAGCGTGTGGCGTAGAAGTTCCCGTGCTCCGCGTTCGGGAAGTGCCAGGCCAGGACGAAGGTGAAGGTGTGCTTCCCGCCCCGCGGGATCTCACTGATCCCCACCGAGCACTCGTGACTGCGCCTCTCGGAGGCAGGGTACTTCTCGATCGGAGTCGGCGGCAGGACTCCAGACCCGGCCGGGCCGAACGCCATCGTCCCCCAGTCCTCGAGCTTCTCGATCGGTCCCCTGGGCCCGCCGCGCCTCTCGTCCGAGAGCTCGATCTGGTCGACGTTGATGTGGCCCCAGCCGCCCGAGTGCCTGTCGACGATCTCGAGCACGGCATCCTTGCCCTCGAGGTCGTCGACCTTCCACGAACGCCACTCGAGCTTCTCGTTGTCCCTTCCCGCAGCGGTGCGGACGACCTTGCCGTCGACGAGCAAGCTCATGCACGTTGCGCCCGCGTGACCGCCGCCACCCAGGAGGAAGTTGAGGTGCTTGCGATCGATCTTGAACGGCGGCGACGTGAGCGTGCCCTGCGGCCCGTCGCCGCCGAGGTACGTGTTGACGAGGCCCTTCCCCTCGAAGCCGCTCACCCTCTGCTGGTTGGGAAGCGTGCCCGTCGCAGGCTTCTCACCGAAGGCGCTGCCCGTCACCTTCCAGTCTCCGTAGTCCATGCCCTCGAAGTCGGCGATGAGGATCGGGGGCCGGACCCGATGCTCCGCAGGCAGGGGCGCCGCCTCGGCGGACAGGAGGAGCAGCCCGCGTTCCGTGGAGCGAACCGTACGGTAGGCGTCGAGCTCCGCCGCGCCGTGAAAGCAGACGGAGTTTTCGAGCTTGGCCGCGATCTCGACGGAGATCCCGGAGCTCAGGAGGTTCTCCACCGTGATCCGGAAGACCGTCGCCGGCAGCGCGGAGTCCTTCGCGTTGAGCGGGATGAACGGCGAGAAGACCTCCATCTCGGCGGCGACGGGGAAGCCCTTCTCAGCGTAACGGACCCTGGCGATCGGGTATTCGCCGGTGAGCTCGATGTCGTGGAAACCATCCCGGTCGAGCGAGGCTGTGAAGCGATTGCCGGTTGCCTCGTCGCGCACGGTCACCTCGAAACCCTGCTTCACCGGAGAATCCACGGCCCGCGGCCTGTAGTTGTCCGCACCGTACCCCGAGAAGTGGTGACGGTTGAAGATTTGCCAGACGCCCAGCGTCCCGTCGCCGCGCAGGTAGAGCTGCCCCGCACCGATCCCGCCCACGGGCATGCCGATCGAGTCGAGTTCTCTTCCGCGATAGACGCGTGTGGAGCCGCGCTCGCGGAGCCCCTTCAGCCATTCCGGCCCGAGGTTCTTCTCGGCGGGCACGAAGTGCCTCACGCCCGCCGCGGTCTTCACGGACGGGGCCTGGCCCGCCGCCGGTGGAGCCTCCACCACGAACGACGTGAGCGCGACGGCGCCAGCGGTCTTCAAGAAGCCGCGGCGCGTGACGGAGGAGCAGCAGCCCGGAGCGGAGGAGCACGGGGTGGCACGATCTTCGATGGAGCTCATGTCATTGCACCGGAGAAGGGTCAGAGCAGCGCCCTGTACGAAGCGACCGTGCCAGGAGCGTACTCGATGACCTCGGCTCCATGAAGGGCGATGCCCCGATTCCTCATCGATCCCATCGGACAGGCAGGCACCGCGTGCGCGGAGGTCGCGCGCGGCGGCAAGGCGTTGGCGCTCCGTAGCTGAGCTGGCTATAGTGGCGGCATGAGCAGGTTCTTCAACACGGAGGGGCCCACATACCCTGCGAAGCACTACTGCCTTCCGCCTCTCACGCGGATCAACCTGCCGACGATCCGGGACCTGATCGACAAGGAGAAGTACTTCGTCCTCCACGCGCCAAGACAGACCGGGAAGACCACTTGCCTCCTCGCTCTGCGGGACCACC
>JACQVW010000032.1 GCA_016209535.1 Planctomycetota bacterium
CGATCTCGGCCAACCTCTGCAGCGTCGTGAAGTTCACGCTGGCGCAGTGGCCGCTCTACAAGACCGAGGTTCCCTTCGTGCGGATGACGGTCTGACCCGGCAAACGATCCGGGCGGCCTCCGCGACCCAACGGAGCCCGCCCGGACCTTCTCCTTGAGGTTCCGCCATGATCCCGAACAAGAAAACGATGACCGTCCTTTCGGTCCTGCTCGGCACGCTCATGTTCCTGGGCTGGAAGTACAGCCACTCCCTGCTCTCGCGGAGAAACGAAGACCCCGCCCTCGCCGGCAGAGTCCGTGGTGAGGCCAAGGAGCCGATCCCGGGAGCGCGCATCGAGTGCTACCAGGTCGAAGGAGCGCGCTCTCGCCTGACCGTGTCCGCGGTCGCTGACGGGTCCGGCGATTTCAGGATCAGCCCGCGAAGCCGCGGGGAGCTCTTGATCGTCGCCAGGGCCCCCGGGTACCAGGCCATGAGCCGGAAGGTCAACGTGGAGCTCGGGGCACGCACCGAGGAGCTGGTGCTCGAGCTGCCACGACTCGAGAGACGGCAGGCGAGCCCGAAGCACGCCCACGGGCTCAGGATCCTCGTCCTGGACGGCCAGGGGGAGCCGGTTTCCACGGCCAGGATTCGCTTGTTTACATTCGACGCTGCCCATGGAAGGTTCCACCCTCTGGCCATGCTGGACGGCCGCGCCGGCGAGGAAGTCGAGTCTGCCCTGGTACGTTCCGACGGTCGACTCGAGGCTAGCGTCCGAGCCCGTGCGATCGCTCAGAGCCCTTACGTCCTTGTCCACTGCAGCGCCCCGGGGTACGCGACGCAGACGCGCACGCCGGAGAAGCCTGGGGAGGAGTTGGTGTTCAGACTTGATACGGACGCGCTTCGGCTCGAGGGCAGGGTCTTCGACGTCGTCACGGGCGAGCCGGTGGCCGACGCGCTCGTCCAGCTCTTTGCACAGTCTCCGGAGGGTCCCCTGGCGGCCTATGAGAGGACGAAGACGGACGGAGCCGGCATGTTCCTGGTCGATAGCTTCCCCCGACGCGACTCGATCGCCCTCATCGTCGAGGCGAAACGCTATGTCACTGCTGCCCAGGAGGCGGACACTCGAGACAAGGCCGCCGCGACCCTGAACGTGGCTCTCTCTCCGGGAGGCAGGATGCACGGGATCGTCCTGAGTGGTAACGATCGCCTCCCCATAGAGGGCGCCAAGGTCAGCGTGAGCGGGCAGACCGGCGGCTGCTCGGCTACATCCGCAGAGGATGGGACGTTCAGCCTCGAGGGGATTCCCCCGGAGACTCAAGTCCAGCTCCTCGTCGAGGCCGAGGGATATGTCCCTCAGAGCTTCGGGGAAGACGGGACCCTGGTGCTGAAGGCGGACCAGGAGCTGCGGGACCTGGAGCTGATCCTCGAGCCAGCCGTCTGCATCAAGGTCGTCGTCTTGAGCCCAGACGCTTCGCCGGTGGAGGATGCCCTGGTGAACATCCGGTCTGAGATCGACGGGAGGCTGATCTTCCAGCGCACCGACGCCACGCGCGACGACGGGAGGGTCGTCTTCAACGGGCTACACCGAGACACTCCTGCCACCCTGCGAGTCGAGCACCCTGACCACGCCACCTGCGTCCTGGAGATGACAACCCCGGGTCAGGAGGCAGAGACGGTGGAGGTCCGTCTGCGGAACGGCGGGGCCGTCGCGGGCAGGGTCGTGTTTTCCGACGGCACGCCAGCCGTCGACCACGTGGTTCGCAGCAGCGCCATTTCTCCGGGAGAAGGGGATGGGGTGGTGGTCCTCGATGACCACAAGGAAGCTCGGACGGATGAGCTCGGAGTCTTCGAGGTACGAGGCCTCAAGCAGGGTTCCCATTCTCTCGCCGTAATAGGCATGCAGGGAAACCAGCTCGCCGAGGAGACGTTCCATGCCATGGAGTCCACAACGCACGTGGTGACCCTCACGGTGGAGAAGCCAGTGGCTCTCCGGGGCGCGATCTTGGGGCCCACGAGACGTCCCCTTGCCGACGGATGCCAGATCTTGTGCTTCAGCGAAGAGTTCGCCTACTCGAACATGCAATCCATCGATCGAGGCACCTCCGAGTATGCCTTTGAGGGCCTCGCCCCGGGCCGCTACAAGCTCCTCGCCAAGGCCTCTGGCGCCGGGGACTACGGGCCTGTTGAGATCGCCATCCCGGGCCCTGGCGATGTGGACCACCCCATCGAGCTCCCGCCCGAGGTCGTCATCGCCGGGTGGGTCCTCTCAAGCGCTGATCGCCGGCCGGTCGCTGGGGCACGAGTCGATGTCTTTCATGTCGATCCTCAGGATCGCCCGTTGAACCCGGGGCGGACGGAAGGAGACTTCTCCGGCGGCTCCGCGGTCACCGACGCTGCTGGTACCTTTCGGGTGGCAGGCCTCGGTCCCGGGGTGTACAAGCTCCACGTCTCGCATCCGGACTACGCGTCCTTTGAGGAGGACTTCGACATCTCCCCAACCGCCGACGCGACAGGCCTGGTGGGAAAGGAGATCCTCCTGGGGCGAGGCGGAAAGGTCGTCGTCGAGGTGCAGGATCGGCTCGGGAGGCCCAGTCGCGATGCGCTGGCTGTCCTGGGATCGCGCCCCACGCACGAGCGATACCTCCAGGATGGCGCGGTCGCGGACGGCACCCTGGTGTTCGACCGGGTCCCATCAGGGACCTATGCCGTGTGGGTCATGTTCCCTGCATCCGAGACAGGGCCGGGAGCCCCAGAGCCAAGACGTGTGGACCTGGAGCTCGAGCTACAGGAGGGTGAGGTCGAGCGCGTTACCGTGCGCGAGCCGCGGGGCAGCGGCGGGGCGGGTGAGGGGTGAGCCCCTGCACTGCGGACCCACCGCGATCATGGCCCGCAGGCCGCCTGGGGCCTGTCAAGACACCCCAAGCGCGACGCCCACCCCTGGAAAGCCCGGCCGGCCGCGGCGACAATCGACGCTGCCATGACCTCCCCGGAGAGCATCGAGCTCGTCCGTCGAGCCCGCCAAGGCGATCGCGAGGCGGCCGACGCGTTGTTGCGACACTACTATTCGATCTGGGAGAGGCGGTGGGCTGGGAAGCTGGGCACAGGGCTCCGCGAGATCCTCGAGACCCAGGACCTC
>JACQVW010000080.1 GCA_016209535.1 Planctomycetota bacterium
CGGCCCCCCCGAGGGGGCGGGCGTATTCCTTTGGGGCGACATCTCGAGGGCCGAGGACGTGGTCCAAGAGGCCTTCCTCCGGCTCGTCGAAGAGGCTCCCCGCATGGGCGGGGTCGAGAACGTCTCGGCCTGGCTCTTCCGGGTGGCGCGCAACCTCGCGATCGACTCTTCACGCAAGGAGGTCCGAATGGAACGACGTCACCGGCTGGCCGCCGGGACCGAGGTCGCGCCGCCTCCGCCCCTCGAGGCGGAGCGGCTGGAGGTCGCGGGCATCGTCCAGGAGAAGCTCCACGGCCTGCCCCCCAACCAGCGCGACGTGCTCATACTGAAGATCCAGGAGGGGAAGAGCTACCGCGAGATCTCGGAGATCACGGGGCTCTCGACCTCGAACGTCGGCTATCTCATCCACCACGGGCTCAAGAGCCTCGCGAGCGCCCTGCGCTCGGCGGGGGTGATCTGACGCGAGAAAGGACCCGCGACCATGTCCTCGACGAACCCCAACCCGAAGGAAGCCCCGAAGCAACCCCGGAGCTACGCTGAGCTCCCACGGAACTGCGCTGAGCTCCCACGGAACTGCCCCGAGCTCCCACGGAACTGCCCCGAGCTCCCACGGAACTGCCCCGAGCTGGAGCCGCTCCTGACCGCCTACGCCCTCGAGGAGCTCGCGCCGGAAGAGCGCGAGGAGGTCGCCGCCCACCTGGCGGGCTGCGGCCCCTGCCGCGAGGAGCTCGACATGCTCGCGAGGGCCGCGACCCTGGTCGCGAAGAGCGCGCCCGCCGCGGCGGCGCTGGGCGCGGCGGCGCGCGGCCGGATCCTGGAGGCGGCAGGGGCCGGTGGCGGTGCCGGAGGGCCCCCCCGGCGCGGGCGCGGCCCGCTGTGGCGCTGGATCGGCGGCCTCGCCGCGGCGGCGGTCGTCGTCGCCGGCGTGGTCGTCTTCTGGCAAGTGCAGGCGCTCCGCGAGCGGGAGGCGGCGCAGCGGGATCTCGCGATGGCGAAAGCCGTCCGGAGCCTCGAGCCGCCCGCGCTCGAGGCGCGGCCGACCCCCGCGGCCCTCGCGCCGCGGCCCGCGGCCTCGCCCGAACCCTCCGCGTCGCCCGCCGCCGATCCGGCCCCCCAGGCCGGCGCCGAGGTCGTGAAGGCCGAATCCGCGGCGCTCCCAGCCGACGAGGCGCGTGACAGGAGCCTCTTCCGCGCGAGGGGCCTCCGGGAGGAGAACCGCAAGCAGGTTGACCTGCTCCTGGCCGACAAGGCGAAGCAGGTCGAGCTGCCCCTGGATCGTTTCGAGAAGCGCGAAGCGGACGGGGCAGAGGGGCGAAGGCTCCTGGAGTCCCTAAGCGTCACACGGCTCCAGGATGACCTCGGCGGCACCCGGGGAGAGGCTACTCCTCGCTACGGCTCAGTCGACGGCCTCAAGAAGCTCAAGAAAGACGCCGCCGACGCCCGCGGCGGGGTCGCCCTCCAACCCGCGAAGGAGGCGAAGCCCGTCCAGCTCGTGGCAGGGCCCGCGCCAGGTCCGAGACCCAACGGAGCCGCGCTCGTCGAGGGGCTTGCCGAGGCGCCGGCCCGCGAGCGCGAGGTCGAGGCCGCCCTCCGCACCCGCGCGGGCTCGGCGGGTCCCCCCCCGGCCGCGAAGCCGGCGGAGCTGGCGGCCGCAGGCCAGCGGGCCGAGAAGGAAAAGGCCCGCGAGTACAAGCGCGGCCGGGCGGATGCGGCCGCGGAGCCCCCGGCCGAGCCTGCGGCAGCGCCCGTGCCCGGCGGAGCTGTCGCAGTGCAGGAGGCGGCTCGCCCTGCCCCCTCCCCGGAAGGCCGCGCCGCGGCGCCGGGCGAGGCCGGGGCGCCCAGCGGGATCGCCGGCGGCGCTGGTCGAGGCGGCGGCGAGGGCGCTGCGGCCCTCGGCGGCCCGGGGGCCGCCGCCCCCGACCCGGCGAGCACCGCCCCCGCCGAGACCCGGAGCTGGAGGACGCGCGTCGACGAGATCCTCTCGAAGCTCGACCGCCGGCCCGGCGAGACCCCCGACATGATGTTCTTCCGCTACTGGGGCTCGAACCCCTTCGTCGAGGCCTCGAGCGACCCCCTCTCGACCTTCGCCGTCGACGTCGACACCGCGAGCTACACCGTCCTCCGCGCCTATCTCCTCCAGCGGAACCTGCTGCCGCCCCGGGAGGCGATCCGCACCGAGGAGCTCGTCAACTACTTCGATCAGCGCTACGCGCCGCCGCCCGAGGGCGGCCCCGCCTTCGCGGTCCACGTCGAGGTGGCTCCGAGCCCCTTCGCCCACGAGCAGGCCTACAAGCTCCTCCGCGTCGGCCTGAAAGGCCGCGAGGTCTCCCGCGAGAAGCGGAAGGCCGCGAGCCTCGTGTTCGTCATCGACACCTCGGGCTCCATGCGCCGCGAGAACCGCCTCGAGCTCGCGAAGGACGCACTGCGCCTGCTGGTGAACGAGCTCGACGAGGGCGACTCGATCGGCATCGTCGCCTTCGACCGCGAGGCGCGCACGATCCTCGAGCCCACGGCCGCCTCGGAGAAGGAGCGCATCCTCGACGCCATCGGGACCCTCCTGCCCCGGCAGAACACGAACGTGGCCGCGGGCCTCGAGCTCGGCTACCGCATGGCGAACGCGCGGCTCCTCAAGGACGGCACGAACCGGGTGATCCTCATCTCCGACGGCGTCGCCAACACGGGCGTCACGGACCCGGACGCCATGCTCGAGCGCGTGCGGGCCGAGCGGGAGCGCGGGATCTACTTGACGAGCGTCGGCGTCGGCATGGGGAACCTGAACGACGCGCTCCTCGAGCGGCTCGCCGACCGGGGGAACGGCCAGTGCGTGTACGTGGACCGGCTCGAGGAAGCGCGGAAGGCCTTCGTCGAGGGCCTCACCGGCACCCTCGAGGCCATCGCGAAGGACGTGAAGATCCAGGTCGAGCTCGACCCCAAGCAGGTCCTCCGCTACCGGCTCCTGGGCTACGAGAACCGCGACGTGGCCGACAGCGCGTTCCGCGACAACAAGGTCGATGCGGGGGAGGTCGGCGCGGGCCACGAGGTCACGGCCCTCTACGAGCTCAAGCTCCGGGAGGACGTGCCGCCCCCCGCCC
>JACQVW010000892.1 GCA_016209535.1 Planctomycetota bacterium
AACATGGGGCGCGCGCATTGTGCGGGACCGCCGGGGCGCGGGGCAACGGGAAACCGGCGTGGTTCAACGCCGGGTTACACCCGGCTATGAACCACGCGTTCATTCCCACGATACTGCCCCTACACGCGTTCATTCCCACGATACTGCCCCTACCAAACTGCCCCTGCTGAGCTCTTTCCGGTTGCCCGAATGGAGCCTGATCTGAACCACGCCGGGAAACCCATTGCAGCTCCGTTTCCCCCGAGGAAAATGAAGCCCTTGCCGCAACACGTCTGCGAGCTGACCCGCAAGGGGCTCCAGTGGGCGCGCACGGGCCATCCGTGGGTCTACAGGGACGACCTCGCCTCGGCCCAGGGTGCGCACGGCGACGTCGTGCTCGTCGCGTGCCAGGGGAAGGTCCTCGGGACGGCCTTCCTGAGCGTTCGCTCGAAGATCAGTCTGCGCTGGATCGAGCGCTCGGCGGAGCCCGCCGAGCCCGATCCGGCGTTCTGGCGGGCGCGCATCGAGCGCGCCCACGCGCGGCGCCAGGCGCTCGCGCTCCGGACGAACGCCTACCGCGTGGTCCATGACGCCGCGGACGGGATCCCGGGCCTCGTCGTGGACCGCTACGGCCCCGTGGCCGTGGTGCAGACGACCATCGCCGGCACCGAGCGCCTGCTCCCGTTCCTGGGCGAGGAGCTCGGGGGCCTCGTGGGCGCCGGCGCCGTGATCGCCCGCAACGACCTCCTCGTCCGCGAGAAGGAAGGTCTCGAGCGCGAGGTGCGGGTCCTCTCGGGAGCGGAGCCCGGCCCGGCCGCCGAGGCGGGCCGGGGCAAGCCCTGGCGCGTCTGGGTCCACGAGGACGGCCCCGGCGGGAGGGTGCTCTTCCACGTCGACCCGCGCTCGGGCCAGAAGACCGGCGCGTACCTGGACCAGCGGGAGAACCGCTGGCGCGCGGCCGAGCTCGCGCGCGGGCGCTTCCTCGACGCCTTCTCGCACGGCGGGCTCTTCGCGCTCCACGCGGCCAAGCGGTGCTCCGAGGCCGTGGCGATCGACTCGAGCGAGGCGGCCCTCGAGCTGTGCGAGGAGGCGGCGGCGAGGAACGGCATCGGGAACCTCCGCTGCGAGCGCGCGAACGTCTTCGACCGCCTCAAGGAGGCCTGCGAGAAGGGGGAGCGGTTCGACACGGTCGTCCTGGACCCGCCGGCCTTCGCCAAGAGCCGCGCCGAGGTCCCCGCGGCCGCACGCGGCTACCGGGAGCTCAACCGCAGGGCCATGGAGATCCTCTCGCCGGGAGGCGTCCTCGTCACGTGCTCGTGCTCCTACAACCTCGGGGAGCCTCAGTTCCTCGACGTGCTCCGTACGGCGGCGGCCGACGCCCGCTCGAGCTTCACGGTCCTCGAGCGCCGGGGCCAGGCGTCGGACCACCCGGTGCTCCTCTCGCACCCGGAGTCGGCGTACTTGAAGTGCGTCGTGCTCAGGAAGGAGTGAGCCTCGGTGCCCGTCGCGGCAGGCGCTACCGAGGCCGGCAGGCGCTACCGAGGCTACCGAGGATCTCAGTCCGCCTTCTTCGCCGCCGCGCGTTCGTCGCCGAGGACCTCGACCGGCGTGCAGAGCGCATACTCGTGCCCGAGGCCGCTCTTGAAGGTGAGGCGGCCGAAGAAGGCCGCGTAGCCCGTCTCCGGCAGGGCCACCTTGCCCGCGTACTTGCCGTCGCCGTCCTTCTCGGCGGGGGCGGGGCTCCACTTCGCCTCGCGGAAGTCCCGCGACGGCGCCGCCGCCTGCCAGATCTCGGCCTTGCGGGGCTCGTCCTTCGCCGCGATCACGAGCCGGGCGCCCGACGCGTCCGCCTTCACGCTCCAGGTGAGCTCGGGCCGCCGGTCGCCCTTCACGACCGCGTGGTAGAAGGCGGAGACGGCCTCCACGGCGCCCGGGCCGAGCCCGTGGCCCTTGTTGGGCACGTAGTGGATGAGCTTCTCGCCGGGGAGGTCGCCGAAGTACAGCTTCAAGGCGTCGACGGGCCAGTACCGATCGTTGGTCCCGAGGACGATGAGCTTCGGCATGGTGAAGCTCTTCAAGTACGAGTACGGGTCGACGAGCTCGAGGAGGCTCTTCGCAGCGGGCTCGGCCAGCCGCTCGGGCAGGTTGCGGCTCGTGTAGTCCTCGATCTGCTCGGAGTACCCGCCGAAGGAGAGCTTCTGGAGCGCCATCTGCTTCGACATGTTGAGGGTGTCGATGACCATGGGGGCGATGGCGAAGACTCGCGGGTCCACGGCGCCCGTGAGCCACGTGGTCCAGCCGCGCTTCGAGGCCCCGGTGACGGCGAAGCGCTTGAGGTCCTGGGAGAACTTCTCCTTCAGGACGGCCTGGACGGCGTCCATGGCGCGCAAGGCGCTCTTCGTCATGGGGAGCAGGCACGGCCAGGTCTCGTCCTTCGTCTCGAGGTACTTGACGAAGGTGTGGGCGATGAGCCCGTCCTCCTTGAGCCCGTCGAAGAGCGGCTGGTTGGGGACCTGCGACAGGATGGCCACGACGGTCCCCGTCCTCTGCGCGATCTGGCCCACGACCAGGGCCTCCCTCGAGAGGGCGCTCGGCGGCTGGCTCCTCGAGCTGCCGCCCGAGATCACGAGGAGTCCGTGCTCGGCGCTCTCGAGCTTCTCGGGCCGGATCACCGAAAGCCAGTGCTGCCAGGGGATGCCCTGCCACGTCTGCGAGGTCAAGCGCAGCGTGAGGACCGTGCCGATCCCGGGAACCTCGTTCGTGCCTTCGACGGTCCACCGGGTGCTCGGGTCCGGCGCCTTGACGTAGGACGCCAGGTCGGCGCGGAGGGCGTGCGACGAGGAGAGGGCGAGGGACAGGACGGCGAGGCCGTTGAGCTTCATGGCTGCGTTCCTTGATTGGGCCCAGTTTGGGATTGCGGAGGTTGGAGGGGCGATTGTAGATTGCCCCGGCGTGCCCGGAACACGGTTCTTGTCTGGAGTTGTAAACTCGAGCGAAGGAGGAGCGAGCGATGCACCGCAGGCGGTTCTTGAGATCGGCGGCGGCCGGGGCACTGGGAGCGGGAGTCTTCGCGCCGGGCCTCACGTCCGGCCTTGCGCCGGCGCTCCTCGCGCAGGGGGCGGCGGAGCGGCTTGGCGTTGGCCTTGTCGGCTGCGGAGGCCGCGGCCGGACGATCATGGACCAGTACTTCAAGGTGCGCCCCGACATCGAGGTGCGCGGAGTCTGCGACGTCTACGAGCCGCGCCTGAAGGCCGCCGCGGCGGCAGCGAGCCCCACGGGCGCCCCATACGCCGACTACCGGGCGATGCTCGACCGGAACGACATCCAC
>JACQVW010000893.1 GCA_016209535.1 Planctomycetota bacterium
GCCCTTCCAGGCGCGCGAGGCCGAAGTCGAGGATCCGGAGACGGCCCTCCGAGTCCAGGATCAGGTTCGACGGCTTGATGTCGCGGTGCACGACGCCCTTCGAGTGCGCGTGCTGGAGCCCGTCGGCGACATCGGCGAAGGCGGCGCCCATGCGCAGGCAGTGGGCCTGGAAGGCCTCGGGCGCGGGCGGCCCCCGGCGCAGGAGCTCGGCCAGCGTCTCGCCGTCGACCATCTCCATGGCGAACCAGGGCGTCTCCGCCTCGACGCCCATGCCGTAGACGGCGACCACGTTGGGGTGGTGGAGCTGGGCGGCCGTCTTCGCCTCGCGCATGAAGCGCAGGAAGGCCCGCGAGTCCGCGGCCACGCCCGCCGGCAGCACCTTCAAGGCCACGCGGCGGTCGAGCGAGCCCTGCCACGCGTCGTACACCACGCCCATCCCGCCGCGGCCGATCCGGCGGCGGAGGGTGTAGTCGCCGAGCTTCCCGAGCTGCGGCTCCTCGGCGAGGCGGCCCGCGGGCGCGGAGGCGCTCAGGGCGGCGAAGGCCTCCAGGGCCTCGATGAGGGCGCCGGCCACGGCGGGGTGCTCCCGCCGGATGTCCTGGGGGTCGATGCGCTCGCCCGAGTTGAGGCGGTCGACGTACTCCTCGAGGAGCTCTTCCCTCCGGTCCTCGCCGGCAGGGTCGAAGCCGGAGCTCGGCCTCGCGTCCGTCATGGCGCCCCCCGGTCGTGCGGCGGACCTGCGCCCTCGAGGCCCCTCTCGGGGAGGCCGAGGCTCTCGGTGTCGCCGAAGCTCGACTTGAGCGCCTGGAGGGCGCGCCAGAGGAGCTGCCGCACGGCGCCGAGGGACCGCCCCATGCGCCGCGCGACCTCCCGGAGGGGCAGGCCCTCGAACCGCGCCAGGCGGATGACCTCGCGGTGGTCCGGGCTCAGCGCCTCGAGGGCCTCCTGGAGCCGCGAGAGGCGCTCCTCCCTGCGAAGGGCCTTGCTCGGGGAGACCCCGCTCCCCGCCGGGTCGCGGTCGATGCCGATCAGGGGCGATCGCCGCCCCTCCTTCTCGAGCTCGCGGATCACGTTCCCGGCGAAGCCGCCGAGCCAGCGCAGGAAGGAGCCCTCTCCCTGCCAGACGAAGGCGCCGATCCTCCGGAAGGCGCGCAGGCAAGTCTCCTGCAGCACGTCCTCGGGGTCGATCCCTCGCGTCCCGCGGCCGAGGATGCGGAGGGTCACGGCGAGAAGCCGGTCGCGGGTCGCGGCGGCGAGATCGCCGAAGGCGGCGCGGTCGCCCCGCTGCGCTCTCTCGACCAGGTCCCGCAGGTCCGCTTCTCGCTCCATGACCGCATCCGTTTCCATCGCACCCCGTAATGGCGCGGGAGGCCAGAGTGTCACGCGGTTTTCTCGCGCCGGCCGGCCGTTGCGGCCGTGACCCTCGTCACGGCGGGCCCGGGGCGAGGCCGACCGGCGGGCGTTGTTCGGCTGGTGGTCCGCTCAGGCCAGGTCCAGAGGCCCGCCGGCGGAGAAGTCGGGGTTCCCGAAGCGCTCGAGGCGGTGGCCGAAGCCGTGGGCCAGCGAGAGGAGGAGCCGGTTGTGCGGCACCCCCTTGAGCTTGAGCGACCGGCCCGTGCGGAAGCCGAGCCCGCCCCCGACGAGCACGAAGGGGATGTCGTTCAGCGTGTGCGAGTTCCCCTTGCCCAGCTCGTTCGTCCAGACCACGAGCGTGTTGTCGAGCAGGGTGCCGCCGCCGCCCGGCTCGGGCGTCTCGGCGAGGCGGCGGGCGAGGTAGGCGAGCTGCTCGCAGTACCACCGATTGATGCGCGTGAGCTGCTCCTGCGCCTCCGCGTTGCTGTCCGGCTCGTGCGAGAGGCTGTGGTGGCCCTTCTCCACCCCCAGCCAGCGCATGCGCGCCTCGCCCACCGAGCTCGTGTACTGCAGGGTCGCCACGCGCGCGAAGTCCGCCGCGAAGCTCTGGACGAGCAAGTCGATCTGCATCGTGCTCAGGCGCGGCATGTTGTCGTTTTGCTCCTCGACCCCGGGCTCCAGCTCCGGCACGGCGTGGCCGGCGAGGGTCGGCTCCGGCTCCTCGAGCTTCCGCTCCAGCTCGCGCACGCGCTGGGCGTGCTCATCGAGGAGGCGGCGGTCCTCGGAGCCCAGCTTGCCCTCGAGCTTGCGCAGGTCCTCCTGGAGGTCGTCGAGGACGCTCGCGAGCGACTCACGGTCCTTCGTGCGCCCGTAGAGCTTCTCGAAGAGCTGGTACGGCACGTCGATCGGCGCCAGGGGCCTGTTGGGCCCGGCGTACGACATGCGGGTCCAGGTGTCCGCCCGGTCGGGCACCATGACGCCGAGCTCGAGGGACCCGAAGCGCGTGCGGGTCGACGGATCGGCCTGGAGGAATCGCCGGATCTCCTGGTCGATCGAGATGCCGCTGGCCCAGCCGGCCGGCGTGTGCGAGCCTCCCTGGACGTTGCCGGGGAAGAGCTCCACGCCGGTCAGGAGGCAGCCGATGCCCCGCATGTGGTTGTCGCCGTCGCCGCGGATCTTGTCGGAGACCCCGTGGAGCACCAGCGTGCGGTCCTTGAAGGGCTCGAGCGGCGAGATGCTCTCCTTGAGCGCCCACCGGTCGCCCTCCTCGTCCGGCCAGAACGAGGGGGGGACGACCCCGTTGGGGCTGAAGAGGACGACGAGCCGCTGCCTGCGCCGGCCGCCCTGCGCGAAGCCGAGGCCCGGCAGGTTGAGGACGAAGGGAAGCGCCGCGGCGCTGAGGCCCAGTTCGCGGAGGAACTCTCGTCGGGTGCGGTGGTGGCTCATCGTCATCCTTCTCGGATCCTCAAACCCTTATCCGGCGGCCCTTGTCCCGAGGCGGCTCATTATGACCGGCCGTGCCGGGCGCATCGAGCCCCTTCCGGGCCGCCGTCGCCGCGATCTCCACGAGGAGCCTGCGGACGCTGAAGCCGCCGGCAGCGAAGGCCTCCCGGAGCCTGGCCGGCGTCTCCGCGCCGTAGGCCAGGACCGGCTGCTTCACCATGTGGTGGAAGAGCTGGACGGCGAACGCGCGCTGCACCTCCTCGCTCGCGGCGAGGAGCTCGGCCAGCTCGCGCGCGCCGGCGAAGCGCCGGATCTCCCCCGAGGGGAGCAACAGCGAGCCCGAGGCGTCGATCGGCCTCCTCCTCTCCTCGTCGCGGTAGCGGCCGTCGGCGTCGAAGCGCTCGAGGGTGAAGCCCAGGGGATTGATCACCGAGTGGCAGCTCTGGCAAGCCTCGGGCCCCGTCTGGAGCGAGACCCGCTCCCGGGTCGTGAGGTCGGGGTGCAAGTCGGGCGCGAGCGCGGCGACCGCCTCCGGCGGCGGGCGCAAGCCCCGGCCCAGCACGCTGCGTACGACGAACACGCCGCGGTGGATCGGCGAGCTCGAGGCCGCGTAGGCGAAGCGCGCCATGAGGTACGGATGCGAAAGCACGCCGGCGCGCTCCGGCTCCCGGGCCGGGACCTTCCGGAACGGCGCGTCGGGCGGAAGGTCGAAGCCGTAGTACCGGCCCACCCGCCCGTTGACGAAGAGCTCTTCCGCCGTGAGGAGCCGGCGGAAGTCGGAGCGCTCGCCCCAGACCGCGTCCTCCAGGAGGAGGTCGAGGGACGTCCGAAGGTCCGAGGCGAGAGCCGCGTCGAAGCTCGGGAAGCGCGCCGGGTCCTTGGCGAGGTCGGGCACGTCCTCCACCTTGAGCCACTGGTGGAGGAACCGGCGCACCTTGAAGCGGGTCCGCGGGTCGCCGGCCATGCGCTCCGCCTGCGCCGCCACTCCTTCCCGTGTAGCGAGCCGGCCGGCCGCGGCCGCATCGAGGAGGTCCTGGTCGGGGATCGAGTCCCAGAGCGCGAACGAGAGCCGGGAGGCCACGGCGTGGGCGTCCGGAGCGCCGGCGGCGAGGTCGAGGTGGAGGAACCGCGGAGACAGGAGGGCGAGCAGCGCCACGCGCTTCACCGCGGCGCGCGGGTCCGCGGCCCCCTCGAGCTGGCGGTCGACGTAGAGCCGCCGCTCCTCCTCGGCGAGCGGCCGCCGGAAGGCCCGCTCCACGAGCCGCCGGCAGAGCTCGCGGACCTTGGGCTCACGGTCCGCGTCGCCGTCGCCCCCGCGGACCTGGGCGAGCTCGTCGAGACGCTCGGCGATGTGCCCCGCCGCCGCGACCGCCGCCGCCGTGGCGGCCTCCTCCCACTCCTGGGAGGCCGAGGTCCCCCGCTCGTAGCCCTCGCTGCGGTCGTCCGGCGGGAAGGGCGCATCGAGGACAAAGACCTCCGGGGCCCGGTGCGGGGAGAGGCAGCGTGCCGGGATCGCCTCGAGCGGGCGCCCCGGCAGCCTCCAGCAGAGCTCGACCGAGGCCGGGATCGGCGTCGCCTCGGCCTTCTTCTTGTCGTCCACCCCTTGTTTGCGCGAGGTGAACTCGAGCTTGATCGGGTAGGCTCGGCCGCCCAGCAGGAAGAGGGAAGCGCGGTGCTCGGTCTCGGCCCCGGACTTCACCCAGGCGTCGATGAGCGGCTTCTCGCGGCCGTTGAGCCACAGCCGCGCCGCGTGGTCGGTGCGGACGACGATCTCGTGCTCCCCCGTGTCGGTCGCGATGACCGATCCCTCCCAGAGGGCGGAGAAGCCCTGGGGGTCAAGCTGCTCCGGAGCGGGGCTCGAGCGGCCGAAGTCGAAGCGGATCTCCGGATCGATCCGCTCCAGGACGGCCTGGCCGCCCGGCCTGCGGCCGTTGAAGTACCTGGCGCTGAGGCCGCGCTCCTCCCCGAGGCCGACCGGGGCGCGGAAGCTCGCGACGAGGTCCGCCACGGCGTTGCGGTGCTGGCTCACGGTCAGGCGCGAAGGCTCGATGCGGGCCGGCCGGTTGCGGGCCCGCGCGATGGGCGAGTAGAAGGCGTCGTGGATGTAGCGGGCGACCATCTCCGCCTCCTCGCCCGCGCAAGCCCCCGGATCGTCCTCGGGCATGGACTCCGCGATGAACCGCGCGAGCTGCGCCACCGAGAGGTCGCCCTCGAGCGGGCTCGAGCGCTTGCCTTTGACCCCTTCGCCGGACGGGCCGTGGCAGCGGGCGCAGGTCCGCCGGTAGATCTCCTCGCCCGCACGGGCAGCGCCGTCGGTTCGCTTCGGGCTCCCGCCTTGGTCGTCCTCACGCTCCTCGGCGGGGGCGCGGGGGCAGAGCCACGCCCAGCCCACCAGGAGCAAGAGGGCGGCGAGACGTGGACGGCAGTGTGCGGCGCCGGGCGCCGGATCGATGCGCATGAGGTGAACCTTTCGTGGACGCCCCCAGGATCGGCCGCGAGGCCGCGAAAGTCAACCGCGGCCGTGCCGCGGCCGGGCCGCCGCCGGACTAAGAGCCTATCCCAAAAACTGCTCCGTCGGCCCGAGGCCGAGCGAGCGGCCGCGAGGCAAGGAGCGCCGACGTAGGCGTATCGCGGAGCATACGCTGAGGAGGCGCGACGCAGCATCGCGGCCGTGCAGCCGGCCGAATCCAGGA
>JACQVW010000098.1 GCA_016209535.1 Planctomycetota bacterium
CTCAGGTCCCCCGTGCCGATCACGATCGCCTCGTGCAGGTTCGCGAGGCGGAAGAGGTGGCTCGTGCGCTCGCCCGCCTGCACGTTCTCGAAGGTGACGTCGTAGACGGGCTCGCCCTTGTGGAAGGGGTGGCCGATGTCCTTGAGCATCTGGAGGCACGACGGCCGGATGTCGATCTCCGCGGCCGTGACGCCCAGGGCCTTCATGAGCCCCAGGGCGTTGGCCCGCGTCCGCTCGGTCGTCGCGAAGCCGGGGAGCGAGTAGGCGAGGACGTTCGACCGCGGCAGCCCGAGGCGGTCCATGGTCTTCGCCGTGACGATGAGGGAGTGGGTCGAGTCGAGGCCGCCCGAGACCCCGACCACGGCGCGCCGGATGCCCGCCGCCTGGAGGCGCTTCATGAGGCCGTGGACCTGGATGTTGTACGCCTCGTAGCACCGCGCGTCGCGCTCGGCCGTGTCGGCGGGGACGTAGGGGAAGCGCTGCACCTCGCGCTCCAGGGGCAACGGGCCCGCCGGGACCTCCAGCTCGAGCTCGACGCGGCGCAGGGCCCGAACCCGGTCGCGGTGGTCGCCGGCCGAGTCGCTGAAGCTCGTGAGGCGCAGGCGCTCGCCGGCGAGGCGCTCGAGGTCTACGTCCGCCGTGACGACCTGCTCCTCCGAGGAGAAGCGCTCGCTCTCGGCGAGGACCGCGCCGTTCTCGCAGAGGATGGCGTGGCCGTCCCAGGCCAGGTCCGTCGTCGACTCGCCGGGCCCCGCGGCGGCGTAGAGGTAGGCCGCCACGCACTTCGCGGACTGCGAGGCGCAGAGCTCGCGCCGGTAAGCGGCCTTCCCGATCGTGATGTTGCTCGCCGAGAGGTTCAGGAGCACCGTGGCGCCGCCCAGGGCCGCGTAGGTGCTGGGCGGTATGGGCACCCAGACGTCCTCGCAGATCTCGGCGTGGACCGCCAGGTCCTTCACGTTCGATGCGGCGTAGAGGACGTCGCCACCGAAGGGGACGCGCTGGCCGAGGAGCGTGACCTCCCGCACGGCCGCGTCGCGGCCCGAGGTGAACTGCCGCTTCTCGTAGAACTCGCGGTAGTTGGGCAGGTACGTCTTGGGCGTGACGCCCAGGACGCGGCCGCGGTGGAGGGCGACGGCGCAGTTGAAGAGCTGGCCCCCGAAGCGGAGGGGAGCGCCGACGAAGACGATCGGCGCCAGGTCTCGCGTCGCGCCCAGGACGCGGCCGAGGGCCTCGAGGCTCGCGTCCAGGAGCGCGTGCTGGTGGAAGAGGTCCTCGTTCGAGTAGGCCGAGAGCCCCAGCTCGGGGAAGAGGGCCACGGCGCAGCCGAGCCCGCTCGCGCGGCGGGCGAGGGCGACCGTGCGCTCGGCGTTGTGCTCCGGGTCGGCGACGCGCACCCGCGGGAGGCAAACCGCGGCGCGGATGAAGCCGTGCGTGTAGAGGTTGTGGAAGTCTTTCAAGGCTTCGCGAGGCTCCCTCGGCCCATTCTACACGAGAACGGGCCCAGGGGAGTGAATGCCCGTCCGCGGCCCGGCGTCGAAGGCTCGCGTCTCCGCCGCCTTGAAGGGTCTTGGAAGTGTGCGATAATGTGCCCGCTTTTTCCAGCCCTCCGGGCGCGTCGGGGGAAGCAGAGGCGATTCACCCAACACTTCAAGCAAGGAGAGATGCCACGTGAGACGGCCAACGACCCGTAGAGACTTCCTGAAGACGACCGCGGTCGCCGGGGTTGGGTTCTGGATCGGGACGAACGCCAGCGCCCAGAGCAAGTCGCCCAACGAGAAGCTCGCGATCGGCATCGTCGGGTGCGGCGGCAAGGGCTACAGCGACATGAAGGCCGTCGAGAGCGAGCGCATCGTCGCCCTCTGCGACGTGGACGACAAGCAGGCCGCCCAGGCGAAGAAGGACCACCCCGACGCGAAGTTCTACTACGACTACCGCGAGATGCTCGAGAAGGAGAAGGGCCTCGACGCGGTGATCGTGGCCACGCCCGACCACCACCACGCGCCGGCGAGCGTCATGGCGATGAGGCTCGGGAAGCACGTCTACACGCAGAAGCCCCTCACGCACTCGGTGTACGAGGCGCGCACGATGCGCGAGACGGCGGCGAAGATGAAGGTCGCGACCCAGATGGGCAACCAGGGGAGCGCCGAGGAGGGGCTGCGCCGGGCCGTCGAGACGATCCAGGCGGGCGTCATCGGGCCCGTCCACGGGGTCCACGTCTGGAGCAACCGGCCGATCTGGCCGCAGGGCATGGACCGGCCCGCGGGATCGAAGCCCGTCCCCGAGCACCTCAAGTGGGACCTCTTCCTCGGCCCCGCCCCCGACCGCCCCTACAACGACGGCTACTGCCCGTTCGCGTGGCGCGGGTGGATCGACTTCGGCACGGGAGCCCTCGGCGACATGGCCTGCCACACGGCGAACATGCCGTTCCGCGCCCTCAAGCTCGAGTACCCGACGGCCATCGAGGCCGAGAGCTCGGGCATCAACAAGGAGTCCTACCCGAAGTGGTCGCGGATCCGCTTCGACTTCCCCGCCCGCGGCGACATGCCGGCCCTCAAGTTCTTCTGGTACGACGGCGGGCAGAAGCCGGCGAAGGAGGTCACCGGCGACCTCGACCTCGCCTCGAGGATCGAGGGGGGCAAGAAGCGGAAGAAGGTGGAGGTCCTCAAGTCGGGCGATACCCCCGGGAGCGGCTGCCTCGTGGTCGGGACGAAGGGGACCCTCTTCTCGCCCGACGACTACGGGAGCGCCTTCCGGATCTTCCCCGACAACGACTTCGAGGACTTCGACTACGGGAAGCCCCTCGAGAAGCTCCCGAAGAGCCCCGGCCACTACGTCGAGTGGCTCAACGCGTGCAAGGGCGGTCCGCCGGCCTACTCGAGCTTCGACTACGCGGCGCTCCTCACGGAGACGATCCTCCTGGGGAACGTGGCCCTCCGCGCCGGGAAGCGCCTCGAGTGGGACGGCCAGGCCATGAAGGCGAAGAACTGCCCCGAGGCCGCCGAGATCGTCCACCGCGAGTACAGGAAGGGCTGGACGGTGTAGGCGAACGGCCGGCGGCCAGCGGCTCGCGGCCTGCGGGAGACGCTGGCCAGCGCGCCACGAGAGCCTCGCTCGCTCCTCTGCGTTGAGGGGCGGGCGAGGCTCTTTTTTTCGCCTGCAGCTCGCGAATCTTTTTGTTTGACACAACAACCGATGGTTTGGTATACAGAACTCCTGCATGGTATGACAAACTCACCGGACCAGGAAAGGCCCTCGTCGCTCGCCGGCTCCAGCCCCGCTGAAGGGAGGTGTGCATCGCGCGGGGAGCAGGACGCCTCGGCGAGCCCGCCCCCGAGCGTGCGGAGGGTGCGCGCCGCGGATCTGCTTCAGGGCTCCCAGCGCGTGCTCCTCGAGCACCTCGGGCACGCCTACGTGCTGATCGTGACGAAGAAGGGCGGGCTCTTGCTCAACCGCGTGAGCTGACACACCAGGAGTCTCAGCAGTCTCAGGGGCAAGCCCTTGTGGGCCGGGAAGTTCGACTTTCCGGAGCTCCCAAGCCGCGGTAGCCCACCGAGCACCGGGGACGACGCACGGCGTCCTCCCGCCAGGGAGCCAGGCGGCCAGACAGTCCATGGCCAGCTTTTCAGCTCTCAGAAGGAGGAGACCCATGAGTCGTTCGACGTTTCTCCGGGCAGTCCAGGGGCAGCTTGGGCTCATCGCCGTCGCGTCCTGGCTCCAGGGCCAGGCCCCGGTCCTGGAGTCGACGGTACGCCTTCGAGGCCAGAGCGCGGCCCCCGGCGAGGATCTGCGCTTCTCGCTCGCGACGCCGTACGCAGGGCGCGGGTTCCAGCTCCACGCCCTCGGCCCCAGCGGCGCCTCCTTCGCCGTCGTCTCGGGCCGGACGGACCCCAAGGGGAGGGCGGAGGCGGCGGTCCGCCTCGCGGGCGAGGAGTCCCTCGCCGGCCTCAACGCGGTGTTTCACGCGACCGTCGAGGCGCGGGACGGCGGCCCCTCGCTCGCCTCGGGCCCGTGCCTCTTGCGCTTCCGCCGCACGGAGGAGCCTCCGGCGGCCGCGGTCGGGTTCTCGATCGAGGAAGGCGCGCTGGACATGGACCTCGCGGCGCTGGGCGCGAGGCTCGCCGACCTGGACGGGGACGCCGCCGCGGACCTCGTCGCGACGGGCGAGACGGGGTCTGGGCCCGCCTCGTGCCTCTATTCCAATGGAGGGAGCGGCGACTTCACGGACGTCACGGGTGTCCGCCTGGCGGCGGCCGAGGGGGTCCCGGGCCGGGCGGTCGCCGTCGGGGACGTGAACGGCGACGGCTCGCCCGACGTGCTCCTCGGGACCTCGGAGGCCGGAGCCGAGACCGTGCTCCTCCTGAACGACGGGGCGGGCTCGCTGAGGCGGGGCGGCGCGCTGCCGGGCAAGGGCGGTGAGGGCATCCGGACGAACGACGTCCTCCTCGCCGACCTCGACTCGGACGGCGACGCGGACGCCTACCTCTCCAACGGCGCTAGCGCCTCGCACGGCACCCCTCCCCTGCCGCAGCCGAACCAGCTCCTCCTGAACGACGGAGAGGGGAGCTTCACGGCATCCACCGGGATCGAGGAGGGCGACAGGGGCCCCACCGTGAGCCGGAAGGCCGCCGCGGGCGACCCCGACGGCGACGGCGACCTCGACCTCCTCGTGGCGAACGCCGGCGAGAACCAGCTCCTCGTGAACGACGGCCAGGCGCGCTTCACCGACGAGACCGCCAGGCTTCCCTACGCCGCCGACAGCACCTACGGCGCGGCCTTCGCGGACCTGGACCTCGACGGCGACGAGGATATCGTCTACGGAAACACCCAGTTCAACCCGGCGGCGCAGGGGATCCTCCTCAACCAGGGCGGCCTCCAGGGCGGAGAGGAGGGCGCCTTTGAGGTGGGCGAGCTCCCGCCGCTCGGCGCAGGGCAGTCGCCGATCCGCCTCGGCGTCGAGGTCGCCGACGTGGACTCCGACGGCGACCCCGACCTCCTCTTCCTCGCCCACGAGCTAGGGAATTCGGAGCGGCCGGACCTCTACCTGAACCAGGGAGGCATGCAGGGCGGCGCGGCAGGCACCTTCGTTCTCGACGTGGCGTTCCCCGTGCCCCCGGGCATCTACCAGGCGATGCCGCTCGGCGACATCGACTCGGACGGCGACGTGGATGCCGTGGGGCTCAACGCCGGCGACCCTGCGCGCAAGTCCCTGCTCAGGAACGGCCTCTTCGAGGCGCCCGATCCTCCCCTCGGCTTCCAGCGAGCCGATGTCAACGGCGACCTCACGCGCGACCTGAGCGACGCGATCGCCATCCTCGGGCACCTCTTCCTGGGCGGGGAGGCCCCGGGCTGCCTCGCGGCGGCGGACGTCAACGACAGCGGGAGCGTCGACCTCTCGGACGCGATCGCCCTCCTGGCGTACCTGTTCCTGGGCGCCGTGCCTCCGCCCGCTCCGTTCCCTGGCTTCGGAGATGACCGGACGCCTGACGGGATCGGTTGCGGGAGGCTCGATATCTTCCGGTGAGCGAGGAGGTCCCCCATGCGATCGAGAATGACAACAGCACGCGGCGCCGTCCTTGCGGCGCTGGCGATCTTGGTCCCCGTCGCCTGCCTCTGGCTCCATGGCCGCACCGGAAAGGCGTCGGACGCCTCCCTGAAGGCCAGCCTCGACCTGCCCTACGATGCGCTGGGCGACGGGGCCGACGAGGAGGACGCCCCGGAGCTCGTCGTCTTTTACGGCGGCGAGTACGAGGCGGACGCGTTCTTCTACTGCCTCGACGGATCGTTGAGCATGGCGGACGGCGAGTGGCAAACGCTGCAGCGCGAGCTCGTGAGGAACATCCGGGAGTTCCGCGACTGGGTCGAGTTCGGCATCGTCGTCTTCAGCCAGGAGACGAGGGTCATCCCTCGCGACAAGAGGCCGGCGCGGGCCACGGAGGCGGCCAAGCAAGCCGCAATCGCCGAGGTGCTTGTCCTGGAGCCGGGGAGCTGGACGTGCGCGCTCGCGGGGCTCGCCGAGGTCCTCAAGATGGCCCGCCAGTCCACGGCGCCCCGGCGGGCGGTCATCTTCATGAGCGACGGGAAGCCCGCGTGCCCCGGCACGGACTTCGTCGCCTACCGCGAGCAGATCTTCCGCGATGTCCAGGCGCTCAACGAGGACGAGATCCCGATCCACGCGATCGGGATCGGCGACGACGTCGACGAGAGCTTCCTTCGCCGGCTCGCCGGCACGAACCGGGGCACGTACCGCCGCGTGACGCGGTGAGGTTGCATAGCGAAGGACAGAGTGCACAGGAGCCATGAAAGCCATGCCGACGAAGTTGCTTTTCGCCACCCTCTCGTTTGTCCTCTGGGCCGCCCCGGGCTGCGCGCCGCGGCCTCCGGTCGCCTCCGGCCCCGGCGGGCCCCCGGGGCCGCTTCCTGCCGTGCTCCTCATGGCCCACGGGGGCGACGAGGCCTGGAACCGGGCCGTGGAGGAGGCCGTGCGGCCCCTGAGGGAGGAGATGCTCGTCGAGGTCGCCTTCGGCATGGCGGACGCCGCCGCCATCGAGGGCGCGGTGCGACGGCTCGAGGAGCGGGGAGCCGGCGAGATCTGCGTCCTGCGGCTCTTCGTGTCGGGCGACAGCTTCCGGGAGCGGACGGAGCAGATCCTCGGCTTGCGGCCCGGCGCGCCCGAGCGCCCGGTCCACCCGCCGCCGGGCGGCGGGGAGCGGGAAGAGGGTCACGCGCACGGCGCCCGGCCCCACGGGGCCCACGCGCACGGAGCTCACGGCGCGCACGCGGACGCCTTCTGGCGCCTCGAGGCGAGGGCGAGCTTCCGCGTCACGGAAGGCGGCCTCCTCGACTCGAGCGCCGTGGGCCCGATCCTCCGTGAGCGGGCCCTATCTCTGAGCCGGGACCCACCGCGCGAATTGGTCCTGATCCTTGCCCACGGCCCGGGCGACGACGGGGAGAACGCCCGGTGGCTCGAGCGGATGGACCGCCAGGCCGAGACCGTTCGCCGAGCCGCGCCGTTCCGCGAGGTGCGCGTGGAGACCCTGCGCGAGGACTGGCCCGAGGCGCGCCGGGAGTCGGAGGCCCGCATCCGCGGTTTCGTGGAGCGGGCGTCGTCGGCGGGAGGCAAGACCATCGTGATCCCCTACCGCGTCCACGGCTTCGGCCCCTACGCCGAGGTGCTCAAGGGGCTCGAGTACGGAGCGGACGGGCGCGGGTTCCTCCCTCACCCCGCCGTGACGGACTGGCTGCGCGAGCAGGTCGACGCCTGCCGCGGGGCGGTCGCCACGGCCTTCCGCAGCCGAGCCCCTTCATCCTGACGAGACTGCACGTGCACCTCGCCTCGGCCACTCACGGGAGCAGGTCCGCTACCCTGACGCGTGCCCGCGGCGCTGCCAGAGGCGCGATCGCACTGCCGGCAGCGACGCGCTCGCATGATGCGTAACCGTACGCGTCCCTCCGAGGTTCCCGCCGGGGGTCGCGGTAGACTTCGACGATCCCCTCGACGAGGTTGACGATCCAGTACTCCGGGATCCCGGCCTCGGCGTACAGGCTGCCCTTGGTCGCACGGTCGTACGGCAGGGAGGACAGCGCCACCTCGACGACGAGGCTGGCAGTCCGGGGGTGGGCGCGGGCGTAATCGCGCGCTCTCCCGCGCACGACAGCGATGTCCGGCTCGGGGTCGGATCCCTTGACAAGGGCGATCGGCTGTTGCCCTCGGACGAAGAACCCCTTCTTGAAGACCGCTTTCAAGGCGTCTTGAGCCAGCGTCACCGCGGTGGCATGTTCGCTCTCTTGCGCGCTCATCTCGACCACCTCTCCCCGTATCAACTCCACCCGCCGGCCCTCGAAGAACCCCGAGGCGGCCATGCGGTAGTAGTCCTCTCGGGTCCACCGGATGGTCCTGGGTTCGGCGATTTCCATGTGCGTTCCGTCTTGCACGGACTCTGTAAGCACTCCAATCATATCCGACTCAGGGGCGGTCGGGGAGCGGACGGGCACGGGTTCCTCCCTCACCCTGCCGCGACGGAGTGGCTGCGCGAGCAGGTCGCCGCGTGCCGCGGGGCGGTCGCGAGGGGTCCGAGAGCTCCCCTCACTTTAGAGGGGCCTTCGGTGGCTGTCTTCCGCGCGGACAGTATTCCTCGCTCGTCAGTCCGTGGCAAGGGGCCAAGACCCTTGCGCGCCGGGGCGGTTTGCGCTACCCCATCGCCATGCCCCGCCCCGCCGTCCACTGGAAGGAGCTCGCCACCCTCCTCGCGATCGGGCTCGCCGTGGTGTTCCTCTGGGACACCGTGGCCGTCTACCCCCTGAAGGTCCTCGTGGTGTTCCTCCATGAGCTGAGCCACGCTCTCGCGGCGCTCCTCACGGGAGGCTCCGTGCAGGAGATCCGCGTGGACCCCGACCAGGGCGGCTCCTGCGTCACCGTGGGGGGGAGCCGATTCGTGACGCTCTCGGCCGGGTACCTCGGCAGCCTCGCCTGGGGCGGCGCGGTCCTCGTCCTCGCGACCCGCACGCGGCACGACCGGAAGATCGCCGGCGTCCTGGGAGCGGTCCTCGTCGCGGCCACCCTGGCCTATGTCCGGCCCTTGGGCAGTTTCGGCTTCGCCTTCGGCGCCGCCGCGGGGGCCCTCATGCTCCTCGCCGCGGCCAGGCTCTCCCACGGCGCCAACGACTGGATCCTGAAGGTGATCGGCCTCACGAGCTGCCTCTATGCAGTCCTCGACATCAAGAGCGACGTCCTCGACCGGTCCCAGGCCCCCTCGGACGCGGCCATGCTCGCCGAGGCGACGGGCGTCCCGACCCTCGTCTGGGGGATCGTCTGGATCTCCGCCGCCGCCCTCGGTGCGCTCGGGTTCCTCCTTGCGGCCTGCAGGAAGTGAGCGCCGCCGGGGCGCCGCGGCGCCCCCCTCACGCCTCCTTCAGCGCTGCCGCGATGGGCATCCGCGCCGCCCTGAGGGCGGGGAGGAGCCCGCCCGCCAGGCCCATGAGCGCCGCGAAGATGACTCCGGCGGTGCACTGCTCGTGGGTGATGCGGAAGGCGAAGGCGAGCTCGCTGAAGGTGGGGCCGCTGGTCGCCGCCGACAGGCCGCTCACGGGGACCGCCAGCGCGCAGCCGAGCGCGGCGCCCGCGAGGGCCAGGAGCTGCGACTCGATCAGGAACGCGAGGAGGACGCTCCTCCGCGAGAACCCGAGGGCCCTCAGGGTCGCAATCTCCCGGGTCCGCGACGCGACGAGGGCGTACATGGTGTTCATGCCGCCGAAGACGGCGCCGATCCCCATGATGGTCGAGACGAAGTACGCGAGGTAGAGCAGGTTGCTCGCGATCGGGCCCGCCTGGTCCTCGTAGTACTGCCGCTCCTCCTGGACCTCGACCTGCAGCTTCGGGTCGCGGGCGAGGTCGGCGGCCAGCTCCGCCAGGTGCTTGCGGTCCGTGAGCCGCAGGGTCAGCGACTGGGACATCTCGCGGCGGTTGAAGGCCTGGCGAAGCACCTTCGAGTCCATCCAGATCTCGCTCTCGAAGCCGCTCCCCTCGGCCGTGAAGACGCCGGTGATCCTCCAGTCCCGCTTCTGGAAGCGGATGGCGCCGCCGAGGTCGAGGCCCTGGATCCGCTGGGCGATGCGCTCGCCGACGATGACCTCGTCGAGGCCGAAGGTGAAGCGGCGCCCCTCCCGGACCCGTACCCCCGAGCGCACGTCGAAAGCGGCAGGCGTCACGCCGCGCACGGCCACGTTGGTCGGCGTGCCGTCCCTGCGGTGCTTCAAGTTGACGACGACGAGCTGCTCGGGCGATCCCAGCGGGTTCCCCGCCGCATCGCGCTGGACGCGCGAGTCGACCAGGAGCACATCGGTCTGCTCCTTGGGGACGACCGAAGTCAGCTCGGTGCCGGAGCCCTTCTGGGTGACGATCGCGTTCGCGGGCGAGCCGGTGGCGCGGAGCGCGTGGCGGAACCCGCTCGACATGCCGAGGAGGGCCACGAAGACGAGGACGACGAGGGCGATGCCCGAGACGGCCAGCAGGGTCGTCTTCCAGCGGACGAGGAGGCTGCGGTAGTTGTAGGAGAGGGGAAGGGCCATCTCACAGGCTCCGCAGGAGCTGGGTGATGCGGGCGCGGTAGGAGAGGAAGGCCGGAGCGAAGCCGGCGGCGAGCGCCACGAGAAGCGCGGTCCCGAAGCCGTAGGCCGCGAGCTGCGGCGTCGGGTAGAGGCGCGGGAAGCCCCGCAGGGCGTCGCCCAGGAAGGGCACGCGGGGGAGCAGCGGGATCCCGACCCAGCCCAGGGCGATCCCGATCGCGCCGCCAGCGAGGCCGATCAGGAGCGCCTCGCCCAGGACCAGGAGGAGGACGCGGCGGTCCGAGAAGCCCAGGGTCTTGAGGATCCCGATCTCCGTCCGGCGCTCGCGGACGGCCATGCTCATGGTGTTGGCGGTGACCAGGAGGATGGTGAAGGTGACGGCCAGGCCGATCGTGTGCAGGAGGAGGGCGAGGTTCCCGCCCATGGACACGAACCCGGCGCGGAACGCGGCCTCGGTCTCCGTCTTGGTGGGCGCGTCGCTGTTCTCGAACATCGCGTCGAGGGCCTGGGCGATCGCCGGCGCCTTCTCCGGATCGGCGATCTCGATGATGTAGGTCCCCGCCTGGACGCGCTGGCCCGTGCCCTCGTAGAGGTACTTGTGGTGGAAGAGCATGAGCGAGCCCGTCGTCGACGGGTTCTTCTCGAGGTCGACCTCGTAGATCCCGCAGATCACGAACTCGAAGGGCTCCGCCTTGCGGTAGGTCGGGATGCGGCTCTCCATCGAGAACACGTCACCGGCCTTCCAGCCGAACCGCTCGGCCGTGTCACGGCCCACGGCGCAGCCCTTCAAGGTGCGCAGGAGCTCGCTCCTCTGGGCCTCGGGGAGCTCGTACTCCGGGTAGATCGCGAGGTAGTCCTCGGCGTCGACGGCGAAGTTGGGAAAGAAGTTCTTGATGTCCTGGTAGACCCCGAAGAACCAGTTCGACGTGGCGACGCGCCGGACCCCCGGGACGCCGGCGATCCTGGCCTTGTAGGCCAGGGGGAGCGGGAACTGCAAGCTGACCGAGTGGCGCATCACGAGGCGGTTCGCGCTGGCGCTCTTCAGGCCCCAGTCGATCGCGGCAATGATGGTCTCGAGGGCGCAGAAGAGGAAGATCGAGGCGGCTACGGCCAGGGCCGTGCTCGCCGTGCGGACCGGGTTGTGCCGGAGGTGCTTGAGGATCAGGGGGAGGAGCTTCACGGCCGGCTCACCCGACGAGGACGCCCTTCTCCAGGTGCCTCTGGACGCGGGCCTTCTCGGCGGCGCGCGGGTCGTGGGTCACCATGACGATGGTCTTCCGGAACTCCCGGTGGAGCGTCCCGAGGAGCTCGAGAGTCTCTGCCGCGCTCCGCGCGTCGAGGTCGCCCGTGGGCTCGTCGGCGAGGAGGACCGCGGGGTCCGTCACGATGGCCCGAGCGATCGCGACCCTCTGCTCCTGCCCGCCCGAGAGCTGCCGGGGGTAGTGGCCCAGGCGGTCCGAGAGGCCCACGAGCTTCAAGGCAGTCGCGGCGCGCTCCCGCCGCTCCCGCCTCGAGAGGCTGGTGAGGAGGAGGGGCAGCTCGACCTGCTCGAGGGCCGTGAGGACCGGGATGAGGTTGTAGAACTGGAAGATGAACCCGACGTTGCGGCTCCGCCACCGCGCGAGGTCCCCCTCGCCGAGCCGAGAGAGCTCCGTCCCCGCGACGGTGACCGTGCCCGCCGTGGGCCGGTCGATCCCCGCGATGAGGTTGAGGAGCGTCGTCTCCCCCGAGCCCGAGGGGCCCATGAGGGCCACGAAGTCGCCCTCGGCCACCACGATCGAGATGCCGTCGAGGACCACGAGCTCCTGGCTGTCCCGCAGGTAGACCTTGCGCACGTCGCGCACTTCGACCGTCGCCAAATCGTTCTCCTTCGCTGCTCGAGCCGTCACTTCGGTCGCACCGGCGCGCCGTCCTCGAGCCCTTCGGGGGGGTTCAGTACGAGCACCTCACCGCCGCCGAGGCCCTCCAACACGACGACGCGGTCGCCTCGGTTCTCCCGCAAGACCACGCGTCGCGCCGCGGCCCTTCCTCCGGAGACCTCGAAGACGCGCGTCTCGCCGCCGCGCTCGACGACGGCGGCCCGGGGAGCCGTCACGACGGGCCCCGCCGGCGCGCCGGCGGCCGGCACCGGCTCGGCGTCGCTCAGGAACGTGACCCGCGCGCTCATCTCCGGCTTGAGGCCCTCGGGCTTCTCGACGAGCGTCACCTTCACCATGACCGTGGCCTTCGTCCGGTCCGCGGAGGGGATGACCTGACGCAGGACGGCGGGGAGCCTCCGGTCGGGGAAGGCCTCGACGGTCACCTCGGCGGCGTGCCGGGGCTGGAGCTTCCTGATGTGCGACTCGTTCACGTCGGCCTCCATCTCGAGGGTCTCGAAGTCCGCGAGGGCCACGATGGCCCCCGAGGACGTGGACACGTTCACGCCGGGCGGGATGGGGGCCACGCTCTCGCCCACCTCGGCCATCTTCTTGATCACGATGCCCCCGAAGGGGGCCTTGATGTACGTGTTCTGGAGGTATGCCTCGACAACGCCCAGGTCGGCGCGCGCCTGGCGCAGGGCGGCCTCGCCGATCCGCACGCGGCTCCTGGCCTGGTCGAGCTGGTCCTCGGAGACGATCCCGTCCTTCGACTGGCTCTCGGCGAGCTGGTGCTGGCGGCGGCTCTCCTCGAGCTCCGCCTCGGCGCGCTCGACGGCGGCCTTCGCGCGCTCCACCTGTGCCTCGAAGTCGGAGCTCTCGAGCCTCGCGATGACGTCGCCTTCGGACACGCGGCTCCCCTCCTCGACCCGGAGCTCGCTCAGGCGCCCTTGGATCTTGGCCGAGACGACGGCCTTCCGCCGCGCGACGACGTAGCCCGAGGCCGTGAGGACGGGCATCCCCCGCGCCGCGGCGCCCGGCGCGACGACCTCGGCGCGGGCCGTCTCGACCTCGAGGGTCCCCGGCGCCTCGAGGGCCCTCCAGGCGAGATAGACCGCGGCGAGGACGGCCAGGAGCCCGCCCGCGAGGAGGGGGCCGCGGCCCCTCGCCACGGTCGCGCGGCGGTCGATGCGCAGCGAGGCCAGCTCGTCCTTCAGGTCCGCCATGGGGAAACGCCCGATTCTGGGCCGGGGCGGCGGGCTTTTCAAGGACCGGTGGGCTGCGCGCCCGCCCGCCCCGCGAGGTCGAGGACGCGGCGGAGCCTGGCGCGCAGGGGCTCGCTCGCGCCGGGGAGGGCGGCGGCGAGGGCCTTTGCGGCGGACTCGTCGCGCGCCGCGATCTCCCAGAGCGCGCTCTCGGCCCACCCTTGCGCCTTCGGGCTCCCGCGCTCGAGGAGCTCGAGGAGCCGCGCCACGGCGGGGCCGCCGATCCGGCCCAAGGCGTCCGCCGCGAAGGGCGCGCAGTCGCTCGAGACCTCGAGGGCGGCGATGAGGTGCGGCATCGCGGCCTCCGCCCTCGGCCCGAGGCGCTCGAGGGCGAAGGCCGCGGCCTTGAGGAGCGCCGTGAGGTCCCGGTCGCCGGCGGCGGCCTCGAGGGCGGCCGCCGCGCCCGGATCGAGGCCCAGCGCCTCGGCCGCCGCCGCGGCCACGGCGCGCGGCCGGTCCGGGTGCGCGGGCCCGAGCGGGAAGAGCCTCGCCAGGGAGAGCGCCTTCTCGGGAGACTCCTGAACCGCGCTCGCCGTGAGCCTCAGGAGCGCGTCCGCGGCCAGGGCGCGGAAGCCCGCGCCTCGCCGGACGAGGCCCTCGGCGAGGGCCGGCGCGGCACGGGCGCCGAAGACCTCGATGGCGTAGGCCGCCCTCCGCTGGAGGGCCGGGCTGCCGGTCTCGAGGGCATCCACGAGAGCGCGCAGGCTCGCGTCTCCCAGGCCGAAGAGCACGTTGCAGAGCCGGGCCGGAACGCGGGGGTCCTTCGCCCAGTTCTCGCCCGTCTCCTCGAGGGCCTGGACCACGGCGCGGGCGATCCCCGGGCCCAGCTTGGGGAGCGCCCGGAGGGCGGCGTCGACCTCGCGCTGGGTGCGCGCGCCGTCCCCGTCCGGGTGGCCGTCGCGGCCGGCGCTGACCCACTGGCGGAGGACCGCGATGAGCGCCGGCGCCGCCGCCTCGGCCGCGGGGCCGAGGCGGCCGAGGGCCTCGATCGCCTGCACCCGCTCTTCGTGGCCGCCGCCCTCGAGGCTCCAGAGGTGCCAGCGCGCGATGATCCTCCCGCGCCACGCGTAGGCCGCGGCCGCCAGGAGGGCGAGGGCGGCGGCCATGCAGAGGAGCGCCGTGGGTTTGCCTCGCTCGCGGGCTGGCATGGCCGGCTCCCGGGGCGCCGCCTCACGCCTCGCCGCAGGGGTCGAACGCCGCGCAGCCGAGGGCATCCGGCGTCGGGTCGGCGCCGCAGGCGGCCCGCGGCTCCGGAGGAGTGGGCCCGCCGGTGAACAGGTGGTTCAAGAGGTACACGGCGTCGCTCAGGTCCAGGCCGCCGTCGTCGTTCAGGTCGGCGCTTTCCTCGCACCGCGGCCCGGCGGCGCCGGTGAAGAGGTGGTTGAGGACGAAGACGGCGTCGCTGAGGTCGGTCTTGCCGTCGGGCTGGGCGTCACCGCGGAGGAAGGGCGGCGCGGGACCCGCCTCCGCCGTCGTGAAGGACCAGACGGGGCCCGCCGAGGCGCCACACTCGCCCCGCGCCGTGACCTGCCAGCAGTAGGTCGCGCCGGGCTCGAGGGGGCCGACGGCGAGCGACTCCTCCGCGGTCGTCCCGAGGGGCTCGAGCCGGCCGCAGGGGCCGAAAGAGACCTCGAAGGCGATCCGCTCCGAGGCGGGGATCGCGTGCTCGAGCACGGTCGTGCGCACGGCGAGCTCGCCCTGACAGCCGTCCTGGGGGCAGCGGTTCGTGCGCAGGCAGCCCCCGTCCTCGACGAAGTCCACCTCGCCGGCCACGAGGATGCCTTCGACCACGAGGGTGTCGGCGTTGAGCACCGCCGAGCCGGAGTTGCCGGCGAAGGAATCGAGGTTCGCCGTGAACGTCTCGGGGGACGAGTTGTCGCGGACCCGCGCCCCGCCGGCGATCTTGGCGGGGAGGCCCGCCGGGTGCCCGATCAAGACGAGCGCTTGCGAGTCCGGCACCTTGCCCGTCCGGCGCACCCGCAGGGGCTCGCGGTCGGGGACCGGGCGGTCCAAGCGGACCAGGGCCCAGTCCACGAGATCCTCGGGGTCGTCGGGGCTCAGCGCGCCGGCGATGCCGGCGCACCGGTAGACCTGCGATGCCGGGATGCGGAGCGGCACCTCGCCGGGCTTCACCATGCCGAAGCCGAAGACGAAGACCGCCTGGGCGCACAGCGACGGGAGCCCCGCGCAGTGGCCGGCCGTCGCCACCAGGTCGGGGCCCACGAGGAATCCGGAGCACACCGCGGGCGCGGGCTGCGCCGCGAAGGGCTCGCCGGGGCAGAGGCCGGCCTGCTCGCCGAAGGTCTCCGGGGGGAGCGAGTACGTGCGGTCCCCGTTGTCCACCACGTCGCCGGCGGGCACGAGCGCGGCGGTCGACTCCCAGACCTTCCGCAGGGCCGGGTCCGCCTGGTGGACCTCGCGGCGGTCGTCCTGGCCATAGATCACCTTGCGTACGAGGGCCCGGCGGACGTTCCACCGCAAGACCGCCGAGAGGGGCACGTCGCGGGCGCCGGCCGGCGGGTCCGGTGCGTCCGCGACCCGCGGCGCCGCGCAGGCCGGCGTGAAGGACCAGGCGAGAACGACCAGGCCCGAGCCCCCGTCGAACCCGTCGGCGGCGATGGAGAGCTCGACGCCCCCCGGCACGTCGAGGTCGATGCGGCTCGTGTACTCCAGGCCTCGGTCGTCGTCGGCCGCGGCGGCGGCGAGGCTCGACAGGGCGGTCCCCGTGTACGCGGCGAGCACCGTGTCGACGGAGCTTCCCGCCGTGTCGAGGGCGAGCGTGCCGGGCCCGGGTGCGGTCCAGGCGTACCAGAGCGACCTTCCGCCCGGGTCCCCCGCGTGCTGCGGCTCCCCGGCCTCGCGCGTGGCCCTCCGGTTCGAGGCGAAGAGGCGGCCCGCATCGCCCTCGAGCCGCTGGCGCGCCCGGAAGGCGTCGTTCGGGGGAACCGACCCCGCCGGCTCCAGGTGCCAGGTGAGGAGGATCGGCCCTTCCGCTCCTTCGTAGCCACTGACCTGCACCTGGTACTCCGTGCCTCCCGCGGCCGTGAAGGCGACGGCGCTCTGGACGGAGTCCTGGCCATCCCAGTCGTCGTTCTCGGCGACGAGGGTGAGGGCGGTCAGGGCGCCGCCCCTCCAGACCGCGAGCACCGTGTCGTAGGCGCTGCCGAGGGTGTGGACCACCGCCGTGCCGCCCGCCGGAGCCTGCCAGCGCCACCAGACGGACTTGCCGGCGTCGACGCCGCTCCCCGGCTCGTTCGGCTCGAGCGTGGCGCCAGCGTTCGAGCCCACGGCCTGGCCGAAGGGCCCCTCGAGGGCGATCCGATCCGCGAAGCGGTCGTTGGGCGGCGCCGTGAGGGCGCACGCCGTGATCAGCGTGGCAAACGGTGGGGCCATGGACGGCTCCTTGCCTGGATTGGGGAGAGCCTGCGGCGCGGCTCGCGCCGCAGGCCTCTCGAGGCGCCATTGTAGCCGCGGGCGGGCGCCTTCACCTCGACCTGCCCGCTGCGGCGAGGTCTCCGCGGCCCGCGTGATCGAGGATGCGGGCGATCCGCTCTCTGAGCGGCGCCTTCGCGGCCAGGAGGGCCCGGCCGAGCGCCTCGGCGGCGAGGTCGTCGCTCGACGCGAGGCGTCCGAGGGCGAGCTCGGCCCAGCCCTGGGCCGTAGGGTCGCCGCTTCCGAGGACGGCCACGAGGGGGGGCACAGCGCGAGGGCCAAGGAGCGCGACCGCGTCGACCGCGAGGGGCGCCTCGATCCCTCCCCCGTCCAGCGATGCCGCGAGCGCCTCCGCGACCGCGTCGAGGAGGGGTTCGAGGTCGGCGTCCCGGAGGGCATGCTCGAGGATGCGCTCATCACCGGCCGGGTCGTCTTGGTCTGGGCGACCCCCGAGCGAGAGGGCCTGGTACACGACCCGCGCCGCCGCACGGGTCCGCTCGGGGCCCTCCTCGCTCAAGGCGAAAGCGGCCCCGAGCGCGAGGACGCGGCTCTCGCGGTGCTTGCGGATCTCGCCGGCCGCCAGGCCCACCAGCGCTCGCGCCGCCGGACGCCGCAAGCGCTCGTCCCGCGCGATGAGCCCCTCGGCCAGCGCCCGGGCCGCGGCCAAGCCCAGGTGCTGCATCACGTAGCCCCCGTAGTGCTGCTCGGCAGGGCTCCCGCGCTCCATCACGTCGATGAGGGCCGGGATCACCTCCGGCCCAAGCTGCAGACGGAGCTGCGAGACGGCGACCGGGACGCCCTGGCCCGGCGAGGGATCCGACCAAGCCTCGGCGAGGGCCGCGACGAGACCCGGCATCGCCGCGGGCCCGGCCTGGATCCTCGCGAGCGCCGCGTGGACGGCGAAAGCCTCTCGTTTTCCGAGGGCATCCTCCTCGACGAGGAGCCGTACGAGCGACTCGCTCAGGTAGTCGTGCTCCTTGCCCGCCTTGGGGCCGTTCAGGTCGAGGACCTTCAAGGGGGGAGCCTCCTCGCCCTTCTGGGGGCCCGAGAAGACCTGGTCGGGGGCGCCCAGGAGGGCGCAGAGAAGTGCCACGGGGAGCATGGCGGCCTCCTTTCCGTGAATGGACCGGGCCCCATCGTCTCCTGGCCCGGCCCCGCGGTCAAAGGGAAAGGGCCCGGCGTCACCGGGAGCCACGGGTCGCCGTCCAAGGCCCCGAGGATTGCCCGGGATGAATACCCTGCCGGGATTCTTCCGGAAAACCGCCGGCGCCCGCGTAACCACAGGTAGCCTGCGCTCTGCGGTCCAAAGACCTTCCCCCACGGAGGAACCATGCGCTCTGCCCCCCCGCTCGTCCTTCTTCTCGTGGTCTCGTGGGCATCCCTCGTCCTGCCCCTAAGCCCAATGC
>JACQVW010000116.1 GCA_016209535.1 Planctomycetota bacterium
TCCCAGGAGCGAGCGCCGATCACCCGGCGCGGCTCGACGCGGCGCTCCCGGCCCCCCCCGCCAGCCCGCGCTTCCTCGAGCTTCGCCGGACGCTCCTCGAGCACACCGCGGAACGGATCGTCCCCCACCCCATCCGGGCTCCCTCCTCGGTCGCCCTCAGTCTCCTCGGTCGGACTCAGCCCTCCTCGGTCGCCCTTTCTTCGTCCTCCCTCATCGGTCGGACTCAGCTCGCCCTGGTCGCCCTCAGCCTCCGCCGGCTCGCTCGGCACATCGGTCTCCGCGGCCTCCGCCGGCTCCGAGGAGTCTTCGAGGGCCGTGGCCGTCGAGCCCCCGGCGGGCGCAGCCGAGGCCGCGGCTTCAGCCTGGGCGCGAGCGTCCCTGTTCGAGATCACCGCCGAGAAGGCCGGACGCCGCGGGGGCTTCCGCACGCGGGGGCCCTCCGCCCTCGCCGCCGGGACCACGGCCTCGAAGGCCGGGACGGCAGCCGGGGCCGCGGCCTCCGCCACGGCCCCTTCTCCGGTCGAGCGGCCCCGAGGCTCGCGCCGGCGGCGTACGCAGCCCCTCGCCACACGGATGACGAAGAGCAAGCATGCCAGGAGCACCACCGCGGCCGCACCAAGGACGGCCAGGTCCAAGGAGTCCCACGCGATCTCGCCCCGCAGCGCGTTCCTGTAGCGCTCGTCGAGGATCCCGCCCAGCTCCACGAGGAGCCCGGCCGGGTTCTTCCGGTAGACGGCACCCTCGGGCCTCGTTTGCGGACCTGGGGCGGCCGCCACGACAGGCGACTCGCCCGCGAGCGCGGCGACCCGGGTCTGGAGAGCCATGTTCTCGCTCTTGAGCCCGGAGACCTCGCGCTCCAGCCTGCGCAGCTTCTCCTCGGCGACGGCATCGGCGACGGCAACCGACGTGCTCCCCTCCTGGAGCGACCGCGCCACGGCGCGCTCGCGGACGAGCTCCGCCTTCGCCTCCTCCAGCTCCTTCGCGAGGGCCTCCTTCTCGGCGCGAAGGGCCGTGGAGGTCCGCGTCAGGACCTGGACCTGGTCCTCGAGCTCCTTGCGCTTCAACCGCAGATCCGCGAGCTCGCCCACGGAGGCGCTGGCGACGCTCTTCACCTTGTCGGCGGTCTCGCGCAGGCGCCCGTGGGCCTCCTCGAGGTCCGAGAGCTTCTTCCGAACCTCGTCGCGCTGGGCGCTCGCGGCCGCGAGGCTCTCGCTGGCGGTGCGGAGGGCGCGCGACAGCTCGGCGACCTGCACGGTGAGGGCGCCACGATCCGCCTCCTGGGCGCGCGCTTCCGCGACGATGCGGTCGATCTCGGCCAGGTTCGCGATCAGGGACTCTCGTTTGCGCTCGTTCTCGAAACGCAGCTCACCGATCTCCCGGTCCCTCAGCTCGAGGAGATCGACCCCGCCGCAGCCCGCGAGCACGAACGTGAGGACGGCGGCGATGGACCGGCGCCCCCGGACGCAAGCCATAGACGCGTTGGACCTCATGCGAAGCTCCTTCCCTCTGTCGCGCGATGCCAAGAAACCCGGCAAGTATACGATGGGGGGGGATGCGGGCCAACGCGTCCGTCGCGCGTCCTTCGCGGGCCCGCTGCCAAGATGGGCCGCGCCGGCTCGCGGGCACCGAGCGCCGGGTTCCAGGTTCCAGGTTCCAGGTTCCAGGTTCCGAGATGGCAAGCCGGCGACCAGATCCGGCGGTCCGCTCGCCTTATTCACTCCCGCAGCGCGGCGCTCAGGGCGAGGGCGACGTCGGCCGCCATGGACCTCGCGGCGTCCCCCAGCGCGGGGTCGAGGCCCGCGAGGATCAGCCTCGGGCCGCCGGAATCTCCAGGGCCGATGACCAGCGGATCGGTCGCCGCCGGGACCGGGACCGCGGACCCTTCCCCCTCGCCCGCCTCGAGCAACGCCGCCAGGGCCGGCCTGCCCGCACCGGCCGGTGCATCGATCCGCACCGCCAGGCGCCCCCGGTCCTCGTAGAGGAGGAGCGCGGCGCTCGGCGCGAGGACTTCGCGCACCAGCTCGAGCACGCTCCGGGCCCTTGCGTCCAGGGGATCCCACTCGCGGGCGAGGCGGCTCAAGGCCAGGTGAAGCCTGAGCCACGGGATCTCGGCGTCGCGCTCGGCACCCCGGGCTGCGGGCGGGGCGCCCACGGGCGGCGCGGGTCCCGCCGCGGCCTCCTCCGCGGCCCTTGGAGGGGCTGCCGGCGTCTCCTGGGGCGGCAGCTCGCCGGCGCCTTCCAGGGCAGGCTCGCCGGCGCAGGCCCCCGGCGGCTCCCCCGCCGCTTCGAGGAGACTCCGGGCCGCCCGCTCCACCGCCCCCGCGTCGAAGGGCCTGGCGAGAAAGCCCCAGGCCCCCGCCCGGAGAGCGCGGTCCTCGGCGCCTGGACCATCCCCCACGAGGAGGACCGGGATCGCGCGCCCCAGGACCCGGATGCGGTCGAAGAGGAGCGCGCCGTCGTCGGCCCACAGCTCGAGGTCCGTGACCACGGCGTCCAGGGGCAGGCCCCTCAAGACATCGAGGGCCCTGAAAGGCTGGCGCACGACGTGCACGACGGCCCCTCGAGCCTCCAGGCGCGCCCGGAGCAGGGCCGCGTCGCCGTCCCGGCGCGAGACGAGCAGGACCCGCCGCTCGTGGCCAGCAGCCGCGCGCGGCTGGTACGCGGCTACGCCCGGCTGACCCGCGACCGCGCCCGGCTGGTCCGCGGGCGGTGGGGCAGGCTCGGCGAGGAGCTCACGGATCTCCTCGTCGCTGATGAGGCCCCCGCCCGTGGTGTCCTCGATCACGCCGGTCCCCTCCCCTCTCCGTGGGCGGGACGCGCCGGTCCTCGCCCTGGAGGCTGCCCTTCCGGCTCCCCGTGAGCCAGCCCTGCCCTCTCCCCTACCTCCCGCCTATCCTCCA
>JACQVW010000083.1 GCA_016209535.1 Planctomycetota bacterium
GCCGGAAGCGTAGACGATGTTCCCGCGCAGGAGCGGCGGGCCCGCCGGGCCGTTCCCCTCGAGCGACACGGCCTTGTCGGACAGGCGCGCGAGGACGTTGCCGACGACGTCCACCGACGCCCCCGAGAGGTCGATCCCGTCGTCCGAGCCGTCCTCGATCGTGCAGCCCTCGATCCGCGAGCGGCCGCCCGACGTCGCGTCGAAGTCGATGGCGTCCGAGTCGCCGATCAGGCGGCGGAAGACCGAGTCGAGGATCACGGTCTGCGAGCGCGTGCAGTGGACGCCCTCGTAACTATCCTCGAAGACCGAGCGCCGCACCTCGACGAGCGCGTCGGTGGCGTCGAGGGCGTTCGACGAGAGGGCCCGGAGCACGCAGTCCTCGACGCGGAGCATCGAGCCGACCGCGTTGAGGACGCCGGCTGCGCCGTCGTCGGCAGTCCCGTGCTCGATCACGCAGCGGCGCAGGGTCTGGACCGGCGAGCCCTCCTGCGTCCCCGTCCCGTCGAGCACGATCCCGCCCCAGGGGTCGCAGGTCATGGAGCCGAAGCGGATCGGGGCCTCCGCCGTGCCGAGGGCCGCGATGCGCCCCCGCACCCGGATCGAGGCTCCGCCCTCGCCCAGGACCACCGTCCCCGGCTCCACCGAGAGCGTCACCCCCGCGGGCACCATGAGGTCCGCCCGGAGCCTGTAGGGGCCGCCGGCCGCCGTCCACGTCGCGTCCGACGGGAGGGAGCCTCCGAGGTCCGTGAAGGGCTTCGCGAGACGGACGACGAGCACCTCGCGCACCTCGACGGGCGCCTGCAGGCCCGCCGGGTCGGGGTGCGCCGCGATGCGCACGCGGTTCTCGCCGGGCGCGAGGGGCAGCTTGGCCTGCCAGTAGGCCCCGTAGGGCCCCCGACCGCTCGTGACGAAGGCGAAGGCCGCGGGCTCGGCGTTCACGCGCACGGCCAGCGTCGTGATCGGGTCCGCGAGCCCCGCCAGGGTCACCTCGGAGCCCGTGGCGTAGATGGGACCGTCGCAGCCGCCCGCGACGGCCGCCCCCGCCGTCTCGGTCGACAGGAAGAGGCTCGGGACGAAGGAGAGGTCGCTCGATTCGGGCCGCTCGTTCAGGGTCACGATGGCGAGGACGTTCGTCCCCGCGACGAGGAGAGACGCGGGGAGGTCGAAGGTCTCGGCCGTCCCCGCCTCGTGCGTCGCCGTGGCGCGCGCGTCGAAGGGGACCGGGTCTCCGGCGGCCCCGGGAGCGTTCCCCGACCGGGCCGCCTCGGCGCCGTTCACGTAGGCGACGAAGGCGTCGTCGTAGTCGATCCTCAACGTCAAGCCGGTCACGGCCCTCGGGTCGGGCACGTCGAACCTCCGCCGCGCGAAGAGGCTCGTGTAGCTCCCCTGCATGTCGCCGAGGACGGTCGCGTCGTCGCCGTCTCCGTAGCCGATCCCCGTCGGTCCGGTCTCCCAGGCGTCGTCGTCGTAGCCCCTCGCCGTCCAGGCTCCGGCGCCTCCGGGGGGCGCCGCGGCGCCGCGGAAGAAGCGCCAGGCATCGCCCGGCGCGATGACCTGCGTCCCGGCCGCCGTCTCGTTCACAGGCACGACGAGGATGGTCGCGTAGACCGCGGCGTCGACGTATCCGATGCGGTCCGTGACGTAAGTGTCGAGGGGGTCCACGACGTCGAAGACGTCCGCCGGCGAGTACATGCCGGAGACGAAGCCGAAGCGCCGGCGCATCTCGAGGCGCGAGAAGGCACCATGGCGCAGGGCCGCGAGCTCCTCGTAGTAGAGCCGCGCGAACCGCGGGTGCGCGAGGAAGCGCCGCACCGCCGTCACGACGGGCTCGAAGAGGCGCCCGCCGGCGTTCGTGAAGGTCTCCTCCATGTCCCAGGGGACGAGGAGGAACCGGCCCGCGTCGGGCCTCGAGGAGCCCTCGGGCACCCGGTAGAGGAAGTAGTCCTCCCCGTTGTTGTTCCAGATGCCCCCATCGACGTTCGTCAGGAGGTCCTGGAGGGCGAAGAACTGGGCCCACTGGCGGGCGTCGATCCAGGCCTCGAGCTCGCCGGCGAAGGCCGCATCGGGCGTCTCGACGGGGTCGAGGGCGCGCGTGAGGCCGATCAGGTCCGAGTAGTCGTCCTCCTCGCGGTTCGACTTCTTGTCGTAGAGCGGCCGGTACGGCGCCAGGTCCTCGCCGAGGTAGGAGAGGTCGCCGCTCGCCTGGCCCGGGCCGCCGGGGTTCCTGGCGCGGTAGAAGTTGCCGCCGCTCGAGCCGCCGAAGTAGCGCTCGAGGAACAGGTCGTCGAGGTTCTCCTTCCGCGTGTACCGAGCGTCGAAATCGCGGCTCACCTCGCCGCGGAAGCGGAGGTTGACCGGGTAGACCTGCGGGTAGGGCGCGCCGGCACGGCGGCACAGGTCCGCCGCCAGCACCTCGCGGACGCCCGACGTCGCCAGGCCGCCGCCGTTCGAGCCGTTCAAGTTCAAGTGCTCGGCGCCGTCGAAGAGCGCCTCCGAGGGGAAGTCCACGCGGTAGGACCGGTTGGGCTCGCGCCGCGACGTCTCGCCGCGGTACCGGACCCCGGCGGCGTAGCGCACCTCGCCCTCGCCGATGAAGGTGGCGGGAAGGAGGACGTCGCTGTTCACGTCCCGGTCGTCGAGCTCCTGGAGGTCCCGCGCGGCCATGACGATGCGATACGCCGGCTGGCCGTTCGCGGGCGGCGAGGAGTCGTCGGTCTCGTAGAGGAAGAAGGGGCCCTCGAAGCCGTTGTACGGCGGCACCTCGGGGGCCGGCGGGACGACGAGCGTCCCTCCGGCGGCGTCGCGAGCCTGGATCTGGAACCGGACGACGGTCCCGTCGGGCTGCGCCGGGATCCGGCCGGACCAGACGCCGTCTCCGGCGGCGGCGTCCGGGGCCGCGCCGTCGTCGCGGAGGGGCAGCGTGGAGAGGCCGGCGCCGCCGGCGCCCCAGCGGGCCTCCACGGACTGGACCGCTCCGACCGCCCAGGCGCGGCACGTCACGACGGCGCCCTCGCTCGAGCGCGGGACCAGGGGCTCGTGGGCCACCGAGTCGACGACCGGGCCCGGCGTCGCATCGAAGACCGAGCTCTGCGCCCCCGGCGTGCCGCCCGCGGCCGCCGAGGCGCGCCAGGCGAGGCCCGAGCGGTTCTCGAGCTCCGGGTGGACGAGCTCGAGCGTCCGCCCGGACCCGTCGGCGCCGGGCGGCCAGGCGCTGCCGCGGAAGGTGCGGTCGTCGGCGCCGTCCTCGGGCGCCTCGTCGTTCGTGGGCCCGCCGTCTCCGTACCTCACGTGGTCGGCGCGGTTCCCGAGGGGGTCGCGGAGGTTGATCGTGTCGCTCGCGTGCGAGAGGCGCCCGGACCAGTCCCCCACCACGTTTGCCACGCCGGGGTGGAGCGCACGGAAGGCCTCGGCCGAGCCGGCGACGACCAGGGCTCCTCCCGCGGGGATGCTCGTCCCCGGGGGGAAATCGAAGCTCACGCCCTTCGAGAGGCTCCAGCCCGAGAGGTCGACCGCGCTCGCGCTCCGGTTCCAGAGCTCGATCCACTGCCGGGCGTCGGAGCACCTCGCCTCGCAGCCCCCGCCCGGGGGCACGAAGGGCGGGTGGAAGTGGATCTCGCTCAAGACGACGGGCGAGACGAAGGAGTAGACGTTCGGCGCCCCCGGCGTGGGGGACGTCATGACGAAGGTGTCCTCGTTCCCGTCGGGGAAGCGCCCGGCGCTGTTCCCTCCGCCCGAGGGCGCGAAGCGCACCGCGTCGGCGACGGTGGCCCCGTCGGGCTCGAGGAGGACGTAGGTCTCGTCGCCCGCGGTCGGGCCGAAGCCCAGCTCGGCGGCCGTGAAGAGGCGGAGGGCACTCGGCGCGAGCACCGTCCCCGCCGGGATGCGGAAGCTCCTCCCGCTCCCCAGGCGCACGGAGTACCCGCCGAGGTCGAGGGGCTCGGTCCCGGGGTTGAAGAGCTCGAGGAAGCCCGTGCCCCCGGAGCCGGGGCGGACCTCGTTCAAGACGCGCGTCAGGCCGAGGGGCTCCTGGGGCGGCGGCGGCGCGCCGCCGCCCTCGACCTCGAGGTCGGCCCCGATGTAGAAGTCGCGGCCGATGATGAAGTTGTTCAGGCCCTGGACCGCCAGGACGTTCCTCCCCGCGACGAGGGCGCCCGCGAACGCGTCGAGCCGCACGGTCGTCTCGGCGGCGCGGGACCCGTCGGCGGTCGAGTCGAAGGCTGCTGGCGTCCCCGGCGTGCCCACGTTGTCGCGGGTCACCTCGACGCCGTTCAGGTACGCCACGCAGGCGTCGTCGTAGCGGATGCGGAGCACGAGGCGCTTCTCGCCGCTCGCGAGCTCCCCGTGGAGCGAGGGGCTCAGGTCGAAGGCGCGGCGGATGTAGAACGTGGAGTACCGCCCGAGCATGTCGTCGAGCTCCGTCGCGTAGGTGAACCCGTGGTCGCTCCCGTAGCCGAAGCCTCCCGGCAGCTCGGGCCAGGAGGCTTCGTCGAAGCCCACCGCCGTCCAGGCGCCGGCGGGAGTCGACGGCGCGCTGCGCCCCTTGAAGGTCCGCCACCGCGCGTCCGGCGGGATCAGCGTGGACTCGGTGTCCTCGAGGGGCGGCGCGGGGGCCCGGTAGCGCGAGTTCCTGGCTCCCGGGGTCCCGCCGAGGACCGCGCTCGCGGCCCAGCGCGAAGGGAGGTCGTTCCCCGTGTCCTCCCCCGTGAATTCCAGCGACGGCCCGAGGCCGTCGGCGAGGGCGGGCCACACGCCGTCGTCCTCGAAGTGGACCCGGCTCACGAGGGCTCCCACGGCGTTCCTCAAGGCCACGATCTCGCCGCCGTTGTCGAGGCGGCCCTCGCAGGGTCCGGCGACGCGCTCGAGCCCGTAGGCTCGAAGCGCCGCATCGGGGTCGGGGCTGAAGACGAGGTGCTCCTTCGCGCGGATCACGAGCCCCGGGGGGCAGGTGTAGTCGATCCCCTCGGTGAAGCTCCAGCCGCCGAGGTCCACGTCGGAGCCGCCGATGTTGTAGAGCTCCACGAACTCGAGAGCGCCCGCGACGTCTCCGCCGAGGGGATTGTAGTGGACCTCGTTCACGATGACGTCGTAATCGCCGCCGTGCGCCAAGCACGGGAGCAGGACGAGGAGCGTGGACCGAGCGGCTCCGGGGAATCGACGATGTGTCCTCATGAGATAGCGGACCCTCTCTCCTTGGCTCGTGCTTACGGATTTCGCCCCGCGAAACAGCCATTATAGCCGGCGGGCGCGGGGCGCTCACGGTCGAAGCTGTAGGACCTTGTCCGTCAGCGCCGGGCCCGCCCGGCCGTTTTCCTGACCGTGATGCGGTCCATCGGCACGCCGTCCGACCTCACCGCCGTGATCGCAATCACGGGACCGTCCACGTCGACCTGGACGAAGTGATAGGCCGACTCGGAATGGGCCGTGAAGTAGCTGCGCCCGCTCCCGTACAGCGACCGGCCGCCTCCCCCCGTCACGATGTAGATCGTGCCCCCGGGGTCGGCGTAGCCCGGCTCGCTCTCCGCGCCCACGACCTGCTCCCTCCGCAGGGGGAAGCTCCGCTCGTAGTTGTGGTCGTGCCCCGAGAACGCGACGTCGACGCGAAAGGCGTCGAAGACGGGGCCGAGCTGCTGCCTCAGGGTGAAGTTGCTGCCGTGGCGCGACGAGCTGTACGGCGGGTGGTGGAAGTAGACGAAGACCCAGCGTGCCGCCGTGCGGTCGAGGTCGCGTTCGAGCCAGGCCCTCTGGGGGCTCCCCGGCGCCACGCTCGAGGTCGTGTCGAGGGCGACGAAGTGAGCGGCGCCGTGGTCGAAGGAGTAATACCGCTCGGAGCCTTCCTCGTCGTTCCGCGGGAGGTAGAGGGCTTCGAGGAGCGGCCGGCCGTTCTCCGTTTGCACGTCGTGGTTCCCCAGGGCCGCGTAGAACGGGATGTGGTCGATGAGGCTCGCGAAGGGACGGAAGTAGTGCGGGTCGAGCTGCTCCGGGGCTCCCTTGTCGTACACGACGTCGCCCGCGATGAGGACGAGGGCCGGGTCGGCCTCGAGGATGCGGGCCGCCACCCTGGCCTGGTCCTCGCTCCCCGATCCGCAGTCCCCGAGGACGGCGAAGCGGAAGGAGGCCTCGGGGTCCGCGGGCGCGGTGGCGAACGCGTGCTCGCCGCCCGCCGGCCCGCCGTCCACGAGGAGCCGGTAGCGGTACCGCGACCCCGGGAGGAGGCCCTCGATCGGCACCGCTTGGTCCTCGGCGGCGGGGAGGCCGAGGGCGACCTGGCCGAAGGCGGCGTCGAGGCCGTACTCCACGGCCCCCGCCGCCGGCTTCGACGTCGACCAGGCCACGTGGACCGACGCCGGAGCGGCCAGCGAGACCTGGGGGCCGCGGGAGACCCGAGGCGGCCCCTCCTGGACCTCGCCGCGGCCCGATCCTCCGCCCCCGGAGCTGCCGCAGGAGGCCGCCGCGAGGAGCAAGGCGCCGAGGACCAGCCGGCAGGCGGTGCGATTCCAGACCATCCTGCGCCGAAGAATGGATGGAGTCCCGCCGCTTTGCAACCGATAATCCGTGGGGCTTCCCCCGCAGGCATGAAGGAAACCTCGAGCACCGCCAGCACCGTCCCCGTCCAGGTCCCGGCCTGGCTCCTCCTGGGCCCCGCGGCCGCCGCGGCGGCCATCCTGGGCTTCGGCGCCAGCGGCAGCCTCCTGGTCATCGCCGCGGTCCTGGCGGGGAGCCTGGCCCTGCTCGGCTTCGCCGCGATCCGGCTCTCGGTCCCCGTCAAGCTGATCTTCCTCCTCATCACCGTCACCTTCCTCCAGAGGCTCCTCGGCTACTTCAAGCTCGGGGAAGTCCGGGGCCTCAACGCGGGCAACCTGCTCCTCCTCGCCGCCGTGGGCTACTGGTTCCTGCGAGGCGTGAGCCGGGGCGCCCTCTATCGACCCACGCCGCTCGACTTCTGGCTGGGCCTGACGGCCGTGGCGATCCCGCTCCTCTCCATCGCCTACACCGTCTCGGTCCGGAGGGTCCCCGGGTACAGCCTCATGGCGCAGCTCGCCTGGTACAAGCAGTGGGTCACGCCCTTCGTCTACCTCTTCCTCCTCTGCCAGTGCCTCGAGACCCGGAAGGAGGTCCGCCGCCTCTTCTACCTCGTCCTCTTCCTCGTGGGCCTCGCCGTGCTCCAGGGCCTCCCCGAGGCGCTCCGCATCACGACGTTGCACGTGGAGAGGGCCCGCGGGATCGTGGGGCAGGCGAACGACTACGCGGGGCTCCTCGCCACGACGGCGCCGTTCCCGCTCCTCATCCTGTTCCTCCTGCGGGGCCGGCCCGCGGTGCGGGTCCTGGCCCTCGGGCTCGTCGGCTGCCTCGCCCTCTGCCTCCTCTCGACGTACTCGCGGGCGGGGTACATCGGCTTCGGGATCAGTCTGGCCGGCGCGGCCTGGGTGGCGTACCGGGGCACGCGCCGGCTCGCGGTGGCGGGCCCGCTGGTCCTGGTCGGCGCGCTGTGTCTGGTCCCTTTCGCCGTGGCGCCTCAGCTCATCGAGAGCGTCCAGAGCCGCTTCGAGACGGACACCTACAAGCGGGCCAAGCGGAAGAGCTACTCCAAGCTGAGCGAGCTCAACCAGTTCAGCGGCAACCGCCTCGAGATCTGGAAGGGTGCCCTGAAGATGGCCGAGGCCAACCCGGTCTTCGGCGTCGGGTTCCACGCCTTCGAGGCGGAGCTTCCGAAGTAC
>JACQVW010000084.1 GCA_016209535.1 Planctomycetota bacterium
CGCCGTCGGTGAACTCCACGGGGCGGTTCGTCGACAGCGAGAGATACTCCTGCTCGCTCCAGGTGCCTTTCCGGGGGAAGACCTTTCCTGCCTTGTTGAGAACGCTCATAGTTGACGCCAATATAGAGCGTCTGCGGCAGGCTGGCAAGCGGAACTTCCTCAGCAGCGCCCCGGTTCGGCTCTCAGCGCGGGCCGAAGCCTCCCGGAACAAGAGCGGCGGGAGGGCGGCCCCGGCGGGCGGCTCGCCTGAGGCCAGGCTCAGAGCCTTGGAGCCCCTATCCGCTCTGCGGCCGCAAGCGCCTTGCTGACGCTGACCGAGAAGCCCGGGAGGAGGACGCTCGTCGCGCGCCGGCCCGGCCTGAACTCGCCGTGGAGAGCGTAGGCGTCCCGGCCTGCTCCCAGCGTGAAGACGGCGACCTTGCGCTGCTTGGGGTCCACGATCCAGTACTCGGGGATCCCGGCCTTCGCGTACTCCGCGACCTTCTTCACCCAGTCGCGGGCGGGATCGTCGGGGCTCACGACCTCAACGACGAGGTCGCCTCGCTGGATGTGCTTGGGCTGGATCGCCCTCCGGTTCCTGCGGCGGACGAAGACGATGTCCGGCTCCCTGTACTTCCCGGCCCGCAGGTGGACGGGGACCGCGGCGAAGAACACGGTGCCGGCGCGCCGGCGGGCGACGAACGCCTTCAGGGAATCGTAGAGGAAGGCGACGATCATCTGGTGCGACGGGGTGGGCATCGGGAGGACCTCGAGGACGCCGTCGGTGAACTCCACGGGGCGGTTCGTCGACAGCGAGAGATACTCCTGCTCGCTCCAGGTGCCTTTCCGAGGGAAGACCTTTCCTGCCTTGTTAAGCAAGCTCATTGTTGACGCCAAGATATCCCGCCGCCGGCCGGATGGCAAGCGCCGACTCCCTGCGTCTGTTCGCCGGGCCCGTGCTCGCGCCCCGGCCTCTTTTTCCTTGTAATCCTCCCGGCCCTCGATCGACTTAGGGGGGTATGCAGCCGCGCCGGTCCACCGCGAGGATGCTCTTTCTCGCCTGCCTCGTGGCGGGGGGGCTCTTCTTGCTCCTCCGGGGCGCCGGGGGCGACCGCTCGAGGCGATCCCGAGGAGGGCCTCGGGCGCCCCCGCTGGCCGCGCGGTGGACGGAGGTCGAGCGCGACGCGCCGGTCTCGCCGCGCATGCGCTTGCCTCGCGAGGGGCTCGCGGCGGAGGCCCTGGAGCCGGTGGAGCCGGCGGCACCGGGGCCCGAGGCGGCGCCGGAGCCGCAGCCCGCGGCGGAGGCTGGTCCGATCGGCCTGCGGGAGTACCCTCCCGAGAAGAGCGTCGTCGTGAGCGAGATCTGCTACCACCCGTCGAGCGGAGACCGCCGCGACGAGTGGATCGAGATCGCGAACCGATCGACGGCCGTGGTCGGCGTCGGCGGCTGGAAGCTCTCGGGCGGCGTGCGGCTCACGATCCCCGAGGGGACGAGCCTCGCGCCGGGCTCGTTCCTCGTCCTGTGCGCCGATGCCGCCCGCCTGAAGGGCCTCACCGGCCTCGAGCGGGCCGTCGGCGACTGGACCGGGGGCCTCTCCGGCGGGGGGGAGAGGGTGCGCCTCGAGACGGCGGGCGGCGCCGTCGCCGACGAGGTGCACTACGACGACCGCGCTCCCTTCCCTGCCCTCGCCGATGGCCAGGGGCGGTCCCTCGAGCGCCGCTCGCCCCACGAGGCCTCGGACCTGACCGCGAACTGGGGCGCCCATGCGCTCGTCCCAGACCGCGATCAGACTCTCGTCGTCCGGCTCTCGTCGGGAGGGACCGGCGTCCCCGGGCTCACGATCGCCGTCAAGGGACAGGGTGGCGGCTCCACGCCGGGACGGCGCAACTCGATCCACGCCGAGGTGCTGCCTCCCTTCGTCCACCCCGTGTCGCACGCGCCCTTCGCGCCGCGACCGGGCGAGAAGGTGCGAGTCCGCGCGAGCGTCCGCGCACCCGCGGGACACGGCGAGGTCGCCGTGCACTACGACGACGGGACCGGGGAGCGGAGCGCACCCCTCGCCCGCGAGGAGGCGGCGGGCCAGGGGGGAGGAGGCCCGGACGCGGGAGCCGATCCGGCCTGCGGCGTCTTCTCGGCCGAGCTCGGGCCCTTCCGCCGCGGCGGGCTCGTCCGGTACCGCGTCACGGCGCGGGATGCAAGGGGGCGCGCGGCGGGCTTCCCCCTCGAGGGCGGCGGCGTGCGCGCGCTCGGCTTCCTCGTCGGCGAGCCGCCCGAGCGGAGCGACCTCCCGCTCTACCAGCTCTTCGTCTCCCCCGAGGAGCTCCGGAGCCTCGACCAGAGCCCCTTCTCCGATGCCTACCGGCGCGGGGCCTTCGCCTGCGGCGGGCGCGTGTGGTGCGACGTGGGCGTCCGCTACCGCGGCCACACGTCGCGGGGAATCTGGAAGCACCACTGGAAGGTCCGCTTCCCGAGGGACGACCCCTTCCTGACGCCGGCCGGGGAGGAGGTCACCAACGTGAACCTCAACAGCTCCTTCGGCGACAAGACGTACCTCCGCGAGGTCCTCGCCTTCAACCTCTGGCGCGACATCGGGGAGGCGCACTCGCAGGCCTGGCACGCCATCGTCCAGCTCAACGGCGAGCACCTGGGCCTCTACGTCCACGTCGAGAACCCCGGGACCCGGTACCTCCGGCGGAACAGGCTCGAGGCGGGTTGGCTGTGGAAGGCCTACGGCGAGGGGCACTCCTCGCGCGGCTTCCAGCTCCGCTCCGGCGAGCCCGAGTCGGGCCGCGCGCTCCTCGAGGAGGTCCTCGACCGGACGCGCTCGCTCTCGGGCGACGCGCTCGAGGCGCACCTGGAGGAGCACGTACGCGTCGACTCGTTCCTGAGCTTCCTGGCGGCCTGCCAGGTCATCCACAGCGCCGACCACGTGCAGAAGAACTACCTCGTCCACGCGGGCCCCGAGGGCAAGCTCGCGTTCCTCCCCTGGGACATGGACCTCACGCACGGCCGGAACTTCGAGTGCGACGGCGGCGGGATCTGGAACGACGAGATCCGTCACGACCTCTGGGACCCGGAGCACCGCGACGACGCGCTCCTCTTCGGCACGCGCGTCCACGTGAAGTGCGACGGATACTGGAACGCCCTGATCGACGCCGTCCTGCGGCGCACGAAGGCGTTCCGGAAGCCCTACTACGAGCGCATCGCGGAGATCCTCGCGCGGCACTACCACCCGGAGATCCTGATCCCCAAGATCCGGAGGCTCCAGGAGCGGATCCGCGCCGAGGCCATCCGGGACCGCGAGAAGTGGGGGACCTACGGCGGCGGCCGGGGCTTCGACTCGGACTGCGACGCCCTCGCCGCGTGGGCGCGCCGCCGGTTCCGCCACCTCGAGACGAAGCTCGAGGGCCTCGGCGTCGCCGTCGGGAAGCCGCTCAACGCCGACCTCGAGGCCGACCGCCAGCTCGGGGACGCGCCCCTGCGCGTGGCCTTCCGGGCGTCCACCGCGGGGGAGGTCGCGAGCATCGAGTGGGACTTCGGTGACGGTGCGAAGAGCGCTGAGCGGGATCCCGTGCATGTCTACGAGCGGCCGGGGCGGTACGATGTGGTCCTGCGGGTCACGGGACCCGCAGGGACGCACGCGGCGCTGCGGAGGCGCTTCCTGCGCGTCCAGGAGACCCGAAAGGAGCCTCGGTCATGACGCTCAGGGCAAAGCTTGCGGCGGCCTTCGGGGCCAGCCTCCTCCTCGTGGCGGCCCTCGCGCTGCTCTTGCTCAGCGGGCGGTCCGAGGCGCCCCCCGGGCCGGGGGTCAAGCCGGCCGAGCCTCTCGCCGAGGTCGCGATCGACGGGGGCGAGGCCGCCCCTGCCGCCGAGCGGGCACCCGCGCCGCGTCCCACCGCGGAGGTCGAGGAGCCCGAGGCGAGGCCCGCCTCGGAGGCGGCCCCGGCGCCCCGGCCTGGCTGGACCATTGCCGGACGCGTCGTGCGGCCCGACGGCTCGGGGGGGCTCGTGCCCGCCGAGGGGGTCGCGGTCCTCCTCGTGAACCACCCGCGCCGGACGAGGCCCGAGGACGTGCCGCCGCCGCAGCGGAGGGTGACGGGAACCGATGGCCGCTTCGAGCTCACGGGCGCGCCGGCCGGGATCGCGATGCGGATCGAGGTCGACGAGCCCTCCAGCGCCCTCCGCTGTCTTAGCTTCCGCCTGGGCAAGCCCGAAGGCGAGGGGCGGCGCGACCTCGGCGACATCCCCCTCGAGCCGGCGTCGGACCTCGCCGTCCAGGTCTTCGGCCCCGGCGGGGCCCCCGTCGAGCAGGCGAGCGTCCTCGTCGGGAGGGACGTCGACCAGGACTCGCCTCCGGGCCAGGCGGCGCTCACGGCCCTGGGCTTCAACGACAGCCGCAGGGACGTCGCCGAGAAGGGGGGGGGAAGGTACGTCCTGGAGCGCACGGGGCCCGGGCCCCACTCGGTGCGCGTGACCGCCCGGGGTTGCGCGCCCCACCGCGAGGACGTGGACGTCCCGCGGGATGAGCCCGTCGTGGTCCGGCTCCTCGAGGGGCGCAGGATCGCGGGCTCCGTCCTCAGGGGGGAAGGGAAGCCGTTCGCCGGCGCGACGGTGGAGGTCGACTCGGGCCCCTGGATCGGCGACCCGGACCCGAAGACCGTGACGGACGCGTCGGGCCGGTTCCTCTTCGACATGCTCGGCGACGGGCAGTTCTCGCTCTCGGCGACGGCCGAGGGCACGACGCGCGACCGGAATAGCAACGTGCCTGCGGGCACCGAGGACCTGGAGTTTCACCTGGCCGCCGAGGCAGTCTTCGCGGGTCGCGTCGTGGCCGAGGGCGACGGGAGCCCCGTGGCCGAAGCCACCGTGACCCTCGCGAGCGTCATCGGCACCTCCTACACCGGCCAGACCGACGGCGACGGGCGCTTCCGCGTGCGCAAGGTGGCCGCCGGCACGTACGGCGTGACGGCGGACCACGACGAGTACGGCTCCGCGGCCGAGGATCCGCGCGAGCTCCAGGAGGGGCAGACCGTCGAGGGAGTCGTGATCCGCCTGCCGGCGGGCACCGCGGCCTCGGGGCGAGTCGCCGACCTCGACACGAGGGAGCCCGTGGCGGACGCACAGGTCGACTTCGTCCTGGTGCCGCCCAAAGACGGCCCCGCAGGCGGGCGCGCGCTCCAGCGTCGCGCGAAGACCGCGTCCGACGGGGTCTTCGAGGTGAGGGGGCTCGTGCCGGGCTCCTGGCAGGTCTCGGCGCGTGCGAAGGGGTACCTCCCCTCGAAGGCCCAGACCGCAGCGATCGAGGGCGAGGGCCACGAGCCCGTCGAAATCCTCCTCGAGCCCGGGGCGTCGATCTCGGGACGTGTCCTCGACGGGCGGGGGAAGCCCATCGCGGAGGCCACCGTGAGGCCGAGCGTATCCTTCACGTCGCCCTCGGAGTGGAACGTCAACCTCGGGAACCTCTTCTCCGTGAGCTCCCAGACGGACCCCGAGGGGCGCTACCGCCTCGAGGGCCTCTCGGCTCACGGAGCGTACACCGTGACGGCGAGCCACGGCGAGCACACGACGGGCAGCGTGAAGGGCCTCAAGCTGGGCCCGCGCGAGGCCCTGGAGGGCGTGGACCTCACGCTCCGGCGCGGGGGCACGATCCGCGGGCGCGTCACCGACTCGAGGGGGAGCCTCGTGATCGGCGCCCGGGTGCAGGCATCGCTGGAGAAGGAAGGCCCGGAGGCAGGAGAGACGCCGGCGCCGTCCTTCGGCGCCGGCGGCGGCCCGGGCGCCTCGAGCCCCGCGACGGACGCCGAGGGCCGGTACGAGATCTCGCGCCTCGACCCGGGCAAATACGGCGTCAAGGCCGAGGCGAAGGACCGGCTCGGCGCGAGCCGCGGGGGCATCGAGGTCCTCGATGAGCGCGCCGTCGAGGGCGTGGACCTCGTCCTCGGCGACGGCGAGGCGCTCGCGGGCCGCGTCGTGGACGCCGAGGGAAGCCCGATCGCGGGGGCGCGAGTGGTGGTCAGCGGCTCGAGCTCGACCCAGGCGCGGACCGACGGCGACGGCCGCTTCCGTCTCGGGGGGCTCACCGCGGGCACGCACCAGGTGAACGCCTGGCAGCAGGGGTTCCAGGGCGCGTCGATCCAGGCCGTCGCCCCCGGGCCGGAGGTCACGCTCCGGCTCACGCGGTCGGCGGCGATCGCGGGCGAGCTTCGCTCGCGGCGGCCCGCGAGCTTCGACGGTTCGCAGGTCATGGCGGTCGCCCAGGGGACGGGCGGCGGGCAGGGGACCTTCTGGGGCTCGGGAGCGGGGCGGGACGGCAAGTTCGAGGTCGAGGTGCGCGAGGGCACCTACGTCGTGAAGGCGATCGTCCGCGGCTTCGCGCCGAGCAGCTCGGCGCCCGTCACGGTGAAGGCCGGCGAGCGGGTGGAGGGCGTGGTCGTGGACCTCCTCGAGGGCGCGAGGATCGAGGGCGTCGTGGTCTCCGCCGCCTCGGGCGAGCCGATCGAGGGGGCCACCGTGGCCGTGCGGGTGGCCCCCGGCCAGGACTGGACCGCCTCCTGGGGGCTCCCCTCGGCCGCGACGGGCGCCGGCGGGGACTTCGTCCTCGAGGGCGTCCCCGAGGGGCTCGTGAGCCTCGGCGCGCACCACAAGGACTTCGCCGATCGACTCGTCGAGGGCCTCGCCGCTCGCGTGGGCGAGACGTTGCGCGTGCGGATCGAGCTCGCGGCGGGCGGAGCGATCCGGGGCGCGGTCGCGAGGGCCGGCAGACCTGCGCCGGGCCTCCGGGTCCTCGCGACCCTCACCGGAGCCATCGGGGGCGCCGCCCGCGAGGCCGTGACGGGCGCCGACGGCAGCTTCGAGCTGAAGGGCCTCGCCCCGGGGATTTACGAGCTCCGCGTGCTGGCGGCGAGCGCTGGCCGCCACACCGAGCGGGCGCGCCGCACGGTCGAGGTCCTCGAGGGCCAGACCTCCGAGGTGAGCTGGGAGGAGGCCGTGGGGATCCGCGTCTGGGGGATCGTGACCGCCGGGGGCGTGCCCATGGGCGGCGGGCGCATCCAGGTCGTCCAGCTCGGCCGCGAGTGGGACCTGGGTTCGAGCGCGATCGGGCCCACGGGGGCCTACTCCTTCGAGGTCCCCGGCCCGGGGAAGTACCAGCTCTTGATCGAGGCCGGAGGCCGGGGCGGCGCGAAGGCGGAGGTCGACGTGCCCGCGGGCGCGGCGGAGCACCGCCACGACATCGACCTCCCTTCGGGCGAGGTCACCGGCATCGTCGTGGACGCCGCCACGGGGGACCCCGTGAGCGGGGTCGAGGTGGTGGCCTTCGACGCGGGCGCGGGGACCGGCAGCTTCGCCAGGCTCCTCGAGGGGATGAAGGGCATGGGCAGGACCGACGCCGAGGGGCGCTTCACCCTCCAGTCCCTGCCCCCGGGCGAGTACACCCTGCGCGTCATGGCCCGCGGCTACGCCGGCGCGCGGGTGGACGGAGTGCGCGTCGGCGATCGCAGCGCTCCGCCCGAGGCGCGGATCGAGCTCGAGCGGGGCGTGACGCTGCGCGCGCGCGTCCTCGATCCCGAGGGGCGGCCCGTCGCGCAGGCCATGGCCTTCCTGCGCGACGCGGAGGGGAGCCTCGTCCTCTCGAGCCGCCCCGCGAGGTCGGGCCCGGACGGGACCCTCGCCGTGGAAGGGGTGCGCCCGGGCGCCTACGAGGTCACCGTGGTCCACGCCGCGTACGCTCCGGCGCGGGCCGCCGTCGACGCCGCCTCGGGCGAGGAGCCCGCGATCCAGCTCGCGTCCGGCGGGAGCATCGCCGTCGAGGTCACGGATCGGCGCGGCAGGCCCGTCGAGGGAGCCTTCGTGGAGCTCCTGGACGAGAAGGGGGAGAACGTGCTCGACGCGTACTCCTTCGCCCGCATCGCAGGAGGGCCGAGCCCCGCGGCGACGGCTGCCGACGGTAAGGCCGTCGTGGGTCACGCCGCGCCCGGCAAGTACCGGGTCGCCGCGGCGACGGCCTCGGCCCGCTCGCGCGAGGAGCGGGTCACGGTGGAGGAGGGGAAGGCGGTCGAGGTGAGGCTGCGGGTGGAGGAGTGAGCCTGAGACCAGCCCGCCTGACGTTCCTGGCCCTCCTCCTCCTCGGCGCCGTCCAGGTCCTCGTGTACTACCCGCAGATGCCCGAGACCATGGCCTCCCACTTCGACCTCCGCGGGCGCCCGGACGGCTGGAGCTCGCGTGGGGCCTTCTTCGGGATCGAGGTCGGGACCCTCGGCCTCCTCGCGCTCCTCTTCCTCGTCCTGCCCGGGCAGCTCCACCGCATACCGGCGGCCTGGATCAACATGCCCCGCAAGGACTACTGGCTCGCGCCCGAGCGGCGCGCGGCGAGCCTCGCGCGCATGGGCCGCTACCTCGTCGGGTTCGGCTGCGCGAGCCTCGCGGTGCTCCTCGGAGTGTTCGAGCTCGCGATCCGGGCGAACCTCCCCGGCGTCCCCGGCGGACAGGGGTTCCGGACGTCGTGGCTCTGGACGCTCCTGGGGGCCCTCGGCGCCTTCCTCGTCGGGTGGGTCATCGCGATGCTCCGCTCGTTCTCTCCGCCGCGGGGCCCGTGATATAGTGGAGGCGGCCCCGTACGGGGGGCCTCATCCCATGGGTTCCCTGTCGTCCCGAATCGGCTCCACGTGGATCGTCCTCGCCCTCGCCGGGCTGCAGGCGGGCGAGGGCCGGTTCGATCTCGAGGAGCGGCGCCGCGAGCACTGGTCCTGGCGAGCGGTCGAACCGCGGACGCCGCCTCCCGTCGAGGGCGCGGGCTGGGCGAGGACGCCCGTCGATCTCTTCCTCCTCGCGAGGCTCGAGGCGGAGGGTTTGCGGCCTGCGCCCGAGGCCGACCGGCGCGTGCTGGCGCGCCGTCTCGCCCACGACCTCACGGGGCTGCCGCCGGACCCGGGATCGGTCGAGGACTTCCTCGCCGACGGCTCGCCGGACGCGCACGAGCGGCTCGTCGATCGGCTGCTGGCATCCCCCGCCTTCGGCGAGCGCTGGGCGCGCCGGTGGCTCGACCTCGTGCGCTACGCCGAGACCCTCGGCCACGAGTTCGACTACCCGGTGCCGCACGCCTGGCGCTACCGGGACTACGTGATCCGGGCCTTCGACGAGGACGTGAGCTACGACCGCTTCGCGGCGGAGCACATCGCCGGAGACCTCCTGGAGGAGCCGCGGCGCGACCCGTGGGGGCGCGACGCCTCCGCGGCGGGCACGGCCTTCTTCTGGCTGACCCAGCAGACCCACTCGCCGGTGGACCTCCGGCAGGCTCGGGCGGAGGTCGTCGACAACCAGATCGACGTCCTCGCCAAGACCTTCCTTGGCCTCACCGCGGCCTGCGCCCGCTGCCACGACCACAAGTTCGACGCCATCTCGACCCGCGACTACTACGCGCTCCACGCGATCCTCACGAGCTCGCGCTACCGCCAGGCGGCGTTGCCGTCGGAGGAGATCGACGCGAAGGTCGAGGCGCTCCGGAGGGTCGGCGGAGAGATGCGGGCGCTCGCGGAAGAGGCCCGGGCCCTCGGGACGGCCGGAGCCTCGGCGCCGGGCGCCGGGACGCCGCCGGCCCTCGCCTTCGAGGAGTGGATCCCGGACGGGCTCGCCTTCGAGGGCGAGCGGCCCCGGGGCCCCGACTGCCGCCTCACGGGCGGCGAGGATGCTCCGGCGCTGGAGCGGGTCCCGGCCGGCTGGGTGCACAGCGCGAGGCTCTCGCGGCGGCTCCAGGGCGCGCTGCGCTCGCCCACGTTCCGCCTCGACCGCCGGTTCGTCCACCTGCTCACGGCCGGCAAGGCGAGGGTGAACCTCGTGATCGATGGCTTCACGCTCATCCGCGACCCCATCTACGGCGGCCTCAAGCGCCTGGTCGAGACCGAGGCTCCGCACTGGGTCACCTTCGATGCCGGCATGTGGCCGGGGCGCCCCGCGTACCTGGAGCTCCTGGATCTGAGCACGCCGGACCTCGCCGACTCGGCGAGGGGGGCAGGGTACGGCCCCGATGGCTGGATCGCGGCGGGCGCGGTCCTCCTCTCGGACGGCCCCGCGCCGGAAGGGCGGGAGGGCCTCGAGCCCTTCCCGCGCTGGACGCCGCCCGCCGGGTCCGCCGCGGCGGACCGCCTCGCCGCCATCGCCCGCGAGCACCGGCGGATCGAGGCGTCGCTCCCCGAGCCGGTCCTCGTCCCCGCCATGGCCGAGGGCACGGGGGAGGACGGGCACGTCCTCGTGCGAGGGGACCCCGGGAGCCTCGGCGAGCCCGTCGAGCGGCGCTTCCTCGAGGCCATCGCGGGCCGCGGACAGCCTCCCGTGGGCCCCGGGAGCGGGCGCCGCGAGCTCGCGCGGCACGTCACCGACCCTGCGAACCCCTTCTTCGCCCGGGTCATGGCGAACCGCGTTTGGCACCACCTCTTCGGCCGGGGGATCGTCCCCACGACGGACGACTTCGGAGCCCTCGGCGAGCCGCCGAGCCACCCGGAGCTCCTCGACTGGCTCGCCGCGCGCTTCCGCGAGGACCGGTGGTCGGTGAAGTCCCTCGTGAGGCTCCTGGCCGCCTCGAGCGCGTACCGCATGTCGAGCGCGGCCTCGGACCCCGGCGCGGAGCTCCGCGACCCGGAGGACAGGCTCCTCCACCGTATGCGGGCGCGGAGGATGGAGGGCGAGGCGATCCGCGACGCGATCCTGGCCCTCTCGGGAAGGCTCGAGCGGGGGACGCCGGGGCCGCCGGTGCCGGTCCACCTGACGCCCTTCCTGGAAGGCAGGGGCCGTCCCGCGACGTCGGGGCCGCTCGACGGCGCGGGCCGCCGGAGCATCTACGTCGAGGTGCGGCGGAACTTCCTCTCGCCCATGATGCTCGCCTTCGACACGCCCGTGCCCGCGACGACGGTCGGGCGCCGCAGCGAGTCCAACGTGCCGGCCCAGGCCCTCATCCTCATGAACGATCCCTTCGTGGCCGGGCAGGCCGATCTGTGGGCGAGGAAGGCTCTCCGCAGCGGGCCAGATTCCGCCGAGGAGCGCGTGCGGGGCCTCTACCTCGAGGCCTTCTCGCGGCCTCCGGGCCCGGAGGAGCTCGCCGAGGCCCTGCGCTTCCTCGAGGAGCAAGGCGAGGCGAGGGGGCTGCCTCCCGCGGCGCGGGCTTTCGACGAAAAGGTCTGGGCGGACCTGTGCCACGCGATGTTCAATGTGAAGGAGCTCATCTTCGTCCCCTAGGAGGTCCTCCCGTGGCCCACTGTGGAAGATACGTCGAGCCCGCCATGACGCGCCGCGAGATGCTCTCGCGCTGCGCCCTGGGTTTCGGCGGCGTCGCCTTCGCGGCGCTCCTCGCCGCTGAGGCGGGGGAGCGAGGGCTCCACCACGCTCCGCGGGCGCGCCGCACGATCTTCCTCTACATGGACGGCGGCCCCTCGCAGGTGGACACCTTCGACCCCAAGCCGCGCCTCGAGCGCGAGCACGGGCGGCCCTTCGCCATGAAGGTCGAGCCGACCCAGTTCAACGACAACGGGAGCACCCTCGGGAGCCCCTGGCGCTTCCGGCCGCAGGGCAGGAGCGGCCTGCCCGTGAGCGAGCTCTTCCCGCACGCCGGCCGGTGCGCCGACGACCTGTGCGTCATCCGCTCCATGGTCGCGCCCTTCTCGGAGCACACGAACGCGAACTACTTCCTCCACACGGGGCTGGGGCTCGCGGGGCGGCCGAGCTTCGGAGCCTGGGTGAGCTACGGCCTCGGGACCGAGAGCCGGGACCTCCCGGGCTTCGTCGTCTTGAACGGAGGGCTCATCCC
>JACQVW010000085.1 GCA_016209535.1 Planctomycetota bacterium
GGCGCCGGCCCCGGCCCCGGAGGCGCAGCCCCCCGCAGGGGGCGTCGGAGCTCCGCCGGCCCCGGCGGGCGCCCCGGCGGCCCCGCCGCCCGCCGGCGCGGCGGGGCAGCCCGCCCCGGCCGCACCCGCCGCACCCGGACAGCCTCCGAGGCAAGCGCCGGCGGCCGAGCCGACCCGGATCCTCCCCAAGTCGCCCGAGTTCAAGGGGGAGCGCGTGGACATCGCGCCGGGGGACATCGACGTCCTGGAGTTCCTCCGGTTCCTCGCCGACTACACGGGGCTCCCGGTCATCCTCGACTCCACGAACCCTCAGATCACGCAGCAGAAGATCAACATCGTCGCGCCCATGAACGACGTCACGGCGGACGTCGTGATCGCCATCCTCCAGGCCAACAAGTTCCTCGTCACGCGCCAGGTGCTCCCGAGCGGCGAGGAGGTCTTGAACGTGGTCAGCCAGCAGGGCGCGGTCGCGGGCCCCCAGGAGCCCACAGAGCAGAAGATCGTCCGCATCGAGCAGGGCGATGCCCGGGAGATGGGGGACATCATCATCCCCAAGCTGGTGAACATCCGGGCCGACGAGATCGCGACCATGGTCTTCACCTTGAAGTACACCCAGCCTGCCGATGCGATTCAGTCCATCAACAACCTCGTGGGCGGCGGGAAGGCGGGCGCCCCGCGTACCCAGGCCTTCAGCATCGTGGACGTCAAGAACTCGATGCTGGTGATCGTGACGGCCAAGTTCGGCCTCCTCAACTACATCGCGAAGCTCCTCTCCCTCATCGACGTCCCGGTGAAGGAGCCCGAGCGCATCATCCAGATCATCGAGGTCGAGAACGCCGAGGCCGAGGAGATGGTGCAGCTCATCCAGCAGTTCCTCACGGGCCGGTCGACGGGCGGTGGCCGCTTCGGGACGCGGACCGGGGCCGTGGGCCCCGTCCCGGGGCAGCCGGGGCAGCCCGTCGGGGCCGCGGGGCGCACGGGCACCTCGGACTACCAGACGAACCTCATCGCCGACTGGCGCACCCAGAAGATCATCGTCGAGACCTACTCCGAGCGCGACCTGGAGGACATCCACATGCTCATCCGGGAGCTCGACACGCGCTTCGACATCCGCCGCCTCCGCACCCGGATCTACCAGGTGAGGTACCTGAAGGCCGACGAGGTGGCCTCGGACCTGCAGATCCTCCTGGGGAGCAGCGGCGGAGGCTTCTCGGGCCGGGCGGGGCTCGGGACGCGCGGCGGCGCGCAGGGGCGGACCCTCTCGCGCCGCTCGACCGGCGTGGGCCGCGTGGGACGCCAGACGGGCGGCGCCGTGGGCGGGCCCACGCCGAGCGTCCCCGGCGCGGGGGCAGGCGCCGGCGGCCAGAACGCGCCCATCCCGGCGCTCATAGTTCCCCACATCCAGACGAACTCGCTCATCATCCAGGCCGAGCCCGAGGAGTACGCCGAGATCCTCAACATCCTCGAGCAGATCGACATCAAGCGCCGGCAGGTATTCCTCGAGGCGGCCCTGGTCCAGGTCACGACGACGAGCAACCTCGTCTACGCGATCGAGCTCCTCGCGGGCGAGCCCAACGACCGGGCGACGCGGGCCCTCTTCGAGTCGTCCTTCGGCCTCTCGGGGATCGACTTCCAGGAGTTCAACCGCGTGATCGGTGCGGAGAACCTGCAGGGGCTGCACCCCGGTGGGGTCCTCGCTTTCATGCACCGGGGCAAGTTCCCGGCACTGATCCGGTTCTTCAAGACGAACACCGACTCGGAGGTGCTCGCGACGCCCTTCATTCTGGCCGATGACAACCAGCAGAACGTGATCGACATCCTCGAGACGCGCTACGTCCAGAACACGGCCACGGGCTCGAGCCAGGTCACGACGACCTCGCAGCAGGGAGAGGACGCGGGCATCACGCTCGAGATCACCCCCACGATCAGCTCCCAGAGCGCGGTGTTCCTCGAGCTGACCCTGGAGGTGTCGCAGTTCGAGCCGACGGGCGGCAGCGCGACCCTCCTGCCGCCGAAGACCGTCAACACGATCACCTCGGCCGTCACGATCCCCGACGGGGAGATCTTCGTGGTGGGCGGCCTCACGCGCGAGAACCGCTCGAAGAGCGTCTCGAAGGTGCCCATCGTCGGAGACATCCCCCTCCTCGGGAAGCTCTTCCGTTCGGAGTCGACGTCCAAGAGCGCCTCCAACCTCTACATCTTCCTGAGGGCCCACGTCCTGACCCACCCCGAGTTCAAGGACGGGATCGAGATCACCGAGCGGGCCCGGACATTCGTCGCGGAGTTCGCGCCGGAGCTGGAGCCCGTGCGGTTCAAAAAGCCCACCGTGCCGATGCCGCCTCCGCCCAAGCGGGACAGGGACGAGCCCACGCGGGCCTACCGGCGCTCGCCGTACCCGGCGGGCCACGAGGCCCCGCAAGGACCCTACGAGCCGCGCGTCCCCGCCGGGGCGGACGCCCGCGGCGCCTACCAGGGCGACCCGGAGCGGCCGGACCGGGAGCCCGCGGTCCGGCCGACCGGGGCGGCGCCCTCGCAGCCCTTGCCCCGGAAGGTGACCCCCGACGAGGCCCCGGAGGTGACCCGGACCCCGTCGCCGCCGGCGTCCGAGGGAGAGCCCGGGGGCCTCGACATGCCGCCCCTCGCCCGGCCCCCGACCCCGGAGGATGCCGAGGGCCCTCCGAGGGCCCTCGAGGGGACGGACATGGAGGTGGACGAGGGGGGCGATAGCTGGTTGGTGCCGCTCAAGCCGAAGAAGTAAGATACGGGCTCAGGGCCCCGTCGAGACCGTCGAGAGTGGAAGGCCACACACCATGAAGCTCAGCCTGGTCCAGAGCCTCGTCAGCGAAGGGCTCCTCGAGGAGGAGCAGCTCACGGAGTGCCAGGAGATCGAACGCGACACGGGGCAGCCCATCGACCGGGTCCTGCAGCAGAAGGGCTACGTCTCGGAGTCCGCCCTGCTGGAGCTCATGAGCAAGTACCTCCGGGTGCCGATCCGCGACGACCTGGACTCGATCGAGGTGCCCCGGGAGTTCACCCAGAAGGTGCCGGCGCAGTTCGCCCGCAACTACAACCTCATCTGCGTCGGCAAGGACGACGGCACCTACCAGGTCGCGACCTCGAACCCCCTCGACATCCACCCCATGGACGACCTCGCGGCCATGCTCGGCGCCAACGTGACGCCGGTCCTCGCCGCGAGGGCCAAGATCACCGCCTTGATCAACAAGGCCTACCAGCGCTCCTCGACCGACGTGGACGAGCTCCTCGACGGCATCGAGGAGGATGAGATGATCAGCCTCACGAAGGTGATCGATGAGTCGGAGGACGTCCTCGACATCGCCAACAAGCCTCCGATCATCAAGCTGATGAACACGATCCTCTTCGAGGCCCTGAAGATCCGGGCGAGCGACATCCACCTCCAGCCCTACGACGACCGCCTCCAGGTCCGTTACAGGATCGATGGGATCCTCTACGACTCGAAGGTGATCCCGAAGAAGTTCCAGGACGCGATCATCAGCCGCGTCAAGGTCATGGGGAAGATGGACATCGCCGAGCGCCGCCTCCCGCAGGACGGGCGCACGACGATCTAGGTGGGCGACGGCGAGGTGGACGTCCGCATCTCGAGCGTGCCCACGTCCCGGGGCGAGCGGATCGTGTTCCGCCTCCTCGACAAGAGCGCGCGGCTGTACAAGCTCGACGAGATCGGCCTCACCGACGAGAACCTCGTCACCCTCCGCAAGCTCATCGGCTACTCCCACGGGATCATCTTGATCACGGGGCCCACGGGGAGCGGCAAGACGACCACCCTCTACTCGGCCC
>JACQVW010000086.1 GCA_016209535.1 Planctomycetota bacterium
CCACCCACCCACCCACCCAAAGGACACGAGCAGCATGCTTCGATCCAGGACTCGCGGTCACGCTTCGCGCATGGCCTCATGGGCCATCTTCCTGCTCGCGGGAGGGACCGCGGCTCTCGCGGCGCCCGCCGGCGACTGGCCCCAGTTCCGCGGCCCCGGCGGCCAGGGCACGAGCGCGGCGAAAGGCCTCCCTGCGGCCTGGAGCGCCGAGAAGGACCTCGTCTGGAAGACGGAGCTCCCGGGCCCGGGCGCCTCGAGCCCCATCGTGCTGGGCGAGCGGATCTTCGTCACGGCCTACAGCGGGTACGCCGTCCCCGGGGCGCCGCGAGGCGAGCTGGACGACCTGAGGCGGCACGTGCTCTGCCTGCGCCGCTCCGACGGCAAGGTGGCGTGGCGGAAGGACGTCGAGCCCGTGCTGCCCGAGGAGGAGAAGGTGCGCGAGCACGGCTATGCCGCGAGCACGCCGGCGGCGGACGCGCAGCGCCTGTACGTCTTCTTCGGCAAGACGGGCCTGATCGCCTACACGCACGAGGGCCGCGAAGCGTGGCGCGCGGACGTCGGGTCCAAGTCGCACGGCTGGGGATCGGCCGCCTCCCCGGTGCTCCACAAGGACCTCGTCATCGTGAACGCCGCCGTGGAGAGCGAGTCGCTCGTGGCCCTCGACCGCGAGAGCGGCAAGGAGGTCTGGCGAGCGGGCGGCCTCCGCGAGTCGTGGAACACGCCGATCCTCGTGGACGCCGGAGGCGGGAAAACGGAGCTGGTCCTCGCGATCTTCGGCAAGGTGCTCGGGTTCGATCCAGCCTCGGGAGACCAGCTCTGGTCCTGCGCCACCGGGATTGGCTGGTACATGGTGCCGAGCCTCGTCAAGGCGGGCGACATCATCTACTGCATCGGCGGCCGGACCGGCGGCGCGCTCGCCGTGCGGGGGGGGGGCCGGGGCGACGTGACGAAGACCCACCGGCTCTGGACGCTCTCGAAGGGATCCAACGTCTCGTCGCCCCTCCTCCACGAGGGGCATCTCTACTGGATCCACGAGAACCTCGGGATCGCCTGCTGCGTCGAGGCGGCGACGGGGAAGCTCGTCTACGAGGAGCGCATCGACGGAGCGGGCCAGGTCTACGCCTCGCCGGTGCTCGCGGACGGGAAGATCTACCATGTCTCGCGCAGGGGGCACCTGGTCGTCGTCGCGGCGAAGCCCCGGTTCGAGCGGCTCGCCTCGACCGACCTCGGCGACAGGAGCACCTTCGACGCGAGCCCGGTCGTCGACGGGAACCGCCTGCTCGCCCGGTCGGATCGGTTCCTCTACTGTCTCGGAAAGAAGTGAGCCGGACGCCCCGCCCCATCCCACGCACGGAGACAAACGACATGCCCCCCGACCCCTTCGCCGGCATGACCCTGGTGGACCTGAGCCTCCCGATCCACGACGACGCCCCCATCTGGAGCCCCGAGCCGAAGTGCATCGTGCGCGACTGGATCGTCATGGGCCGGAAGCACGGCACCCGCGAGCCGCTCAACATGAAGTACTACTGCATGTCCGGCCACCAGGGCACGCACACCGACGCGCCGTACCACCTGAACGGCGACGGACGGAAGCTCGGCGAGATCCCCCTCTCGCGGTTCATGGGCTGGTGCAAGGTCCTCGACTTCACCGAGAAGAAGCTCGGCGACCACTTCACGGCGGCCGACCTCGAGAGGCGGGGCGTCAAGGACGGCGACCGCATCCTCCTCCACACCGGCTGGGACCGCTACCTGCGGCCCTTCGACGAGATGTACTTCAACATGGACCACCCGCACTTCTCCGAGGAGGCGATCCTCTGGGCCCTCGAGCACAAGATCCAGCTCATCGGCATGGACGTGCCCTCCACCGACCCCTACCTCGTGGACCACCCCAAGATCTTCCAGCGCCGCGACGAGTTCCCGATCATCCTCGAGCTCATGACGAACCTGGACGTGATCGTCGGGAAGGAGGTCTACCTCATGGCGCTCCCCCTCAACCTCAAGGACGCTGACGGGTCGTGGGTGCGGGCGGTGGCGTTCGTACCGAGGTGATCGCATCGGGATCGTCGTCTGCGTGCGCAAACCCATGCAGCGACCAGCCCCAAGCAGGACCACGTTACGAGTGACAAGGCTTTGCTGAACCGCCGCAGCGAGGTATCCGCGAAGAAGATCCGTACCTGGTGGCGGCCCTCCGGGATGTCCAGGACGCAGAGGCCGGTGTCCTTTTGACGCCTCAGGAGCAGGGGCTTGCCTTCCAGCGTCGCCTGCCAGCCATCGAAGGCGAATTGGTGGAACACCGCAGTCGCCGCGTCGCGCGTTTCCACAAGGTACCGGTAGTCGTTGAGGGCAGTGGCAAGGGGCGTGAAGGTACCCGCCTCGCCAACCTGGAGCAGGATTTCGGGTGCAGGAGCCGTCGGACGCCTGGAGCCACGGGGCAAGTACTTGTCTTCGTGGTCAAGCGTCGTGAGGCTGCCGCGGATGCCTTCCCGGGTCGCCGTGGAGTAGCGCAGCCCCGCCTGAGCTGGGATCGTGCCCAGCGTGAGAAACGGCAAGGCCACAGACACGGCCGCAGCGAGGACCTGGCCAGGCACCGGCGGCCTGCCCTGCCGGGTGAACCAGGCGGCAGCGAACGAAGACGCGCAGAAGACATTGAAGATGCCCAGGAAACGGAAGGGAAACTGCAAGTACCGCATCGGCGGGAGGAGGGTGCCGCTGAGCCTTGCCGTCGCGTCCACGACGAGGAGGAGCGCGAGGCCGCAGAAGACCACGTGCAGCGTGAGGAAGCGACGGGAGCCGCAACCGATCCCGGCCAGGAGGACGACGGCCGCGCTGCTCCAGGCAAGGAGGTGGGCCCTGCCTGGAAGCGCGTACGAGGCCGGGTGATCGTGGAGCGGGACCGAGTTGAGCAGGCAGTACCAGGGCACACCGCTGGCCTGATAGAGCTCGGAGGTGGTGAACTGCTCAGCGATCGCCACCTTGTGAACTTCGAGGAGAGGCGCCGCGAGGTACGGCGCCGCCAGGAGCGCTCCGACGGCGACGAGGACCGTCGCTCTCACCGCGCTGCGGCCGAGCGGCGCGCCGGCAGCCGCGCCCGCGAGGCCACCAAAGCCCAGGACGAACGGAGTGAGGAGGATGAGCGACAGGGTGTGGACTGCAACGATGAAGGCGAAGGCGATGGTGCCTCCCAGGAGGCCCGACCACTTGTGCTGGACGACCCAGCGCCATGTACAGAAGAACACGAGGGGGTAGAGGGCCGAGGCGAGGAACTCGGGATAGGAGCCGCGCGAGTAGGCGAGGCTCAGGAAGTACGGCCCGTGAAGGAAAAGCAGCGCCCCGGTGGCGCCCCCGAGCGCTCCTCCGAAGGCCGAGCACCAGAGGAAGGCCGAGATCCCACCGGCCAAGAGTCCGACTGCGACCAGGACCCTGAGGCCATCCACGGGGCTCAGACCAAGCTTCACGAGCCAGCCCGGGAGGACGAAACCCGCAGAGCCGTAGAAGAGGTAGTTGGGCCCGCCGCGGCCGCCCGCGATGTCCGGGAGCCAATCCCACGGCGGCCAGCGATGCTCGAGCAGGTGTGCCGCCTCCACCACGTTCCCGACGTGTAGCGCCGTGTCGTTGCCCGGCGCTAGCCCGGAGTGGGATAGCAAGGGCACGAAGAGGAGTGCCGCTGAGACGAGGCAGAGCGCTGCCACCAAGATGCCGGCCGCCGCTGTGCTCGACCGCATGCCGGCTCCGTCCCGCCGCTCACGGGTTACTGGGCACGAGCTGGGCAATGTCGTGCACGAAGTGATCCCGGGCGTTCTCGCGCTGGTACTCGTACTCCCCTAGCCTGGATTCCCACGCGCGCAATTGGCTTAACGCGCTTTGCTCAGAGGCCGGCTGCTCGCCCCGCGTGAGGCCAGGGTAGCGGCGGTCCGGTTCGTGAGGCTGAATGGGCCTGTGGGAGGCGGTTCCCGCGTCTCGC
>JACQVW010000101.1 GCA_016209535.1 Planctomycetota bacterium
CCTCAGCGTACGCTCCGCTGTACGCGATCGTCGCTGCTCCTTGCCTCGCGGCCGTTCGCTCGGCCTCGGGCCGACGCGGGGATTCTTGCTCAGGCTCTCAGCCCCGCTCCGCGGCGGCGCGCCCGCGCCTCCGGCCCGCGAGCGCCCAGCCCGCGAGGCCCGTGGCTGCGCCCGCCGGGATGTCGAGGAAGAGGTGCTGGCTCGTGGTGAGGGTGCTCGCCGCGATCGCGACGGCCCAGAGGGAGAACCACGGCCAGAGGCGCGTGCCCAGGACCGCCAGGACCGGGAGCACGCAGTTCGTGATGTGGAGGCTCGGCAGGCAGGTGTGAGGCTCGTCCACGGCCCTCGTGAGGCGGAAGGCCCAGAGCCACGCCGAGCCCTCCTCGGGGAGCGGGATGCGCTCCATCCGCGTCGGGAAAAGCGCGAAGAGCACGTAGGTCACGCTGAAGGCCGCGAGGGAGGCCTTCAGGTACCGCCGCACGCCCTCCTCGTCGGGCTGGAGCAGCACCGCGAGCCCCACGAGGACGTAGACGGAGAGGTACGGCAGGATGGTCCACGGCAGGAGAGGCAGCTCGTCGAGGACCGGGACGCGGGGGACGTCGTGGTACTTCGGGAAGGGGAAGTGGTTGAGCGCCATGTAGCCCGCGGCGTTGTAGAGGAGCAGGACGGCGGCACAGCGGAGCTTGGCCTGCCACGCCCGCAGGTAGAGCGGCTCGGGCGTCCCGTGCATCCCGTGCATCCCGTGCCCGGCGCTGGCAGCCCCTGGCGTCAACGGAGGAACTTCACGAAGGTCGCCTCCAGCTCCGCGATCCTCTCCTTGAGGGCCTCGATCTCCCGGCGGAGCTCAACGACCTCGCCCGGCGCCGCGGCGGGAGCCGGCCAGGGCCCTTGCGGGGCGGGCGGCGCGCCCGACGGCAGGTACGGCGGATTCGGCGGGTAGGGCGAGTGCGGCGAGTGCGGCGAGTGCGGCGCCGGGGCGGCCGCGGCGGGGCGACCAGCGGCCGGCGCGGGGCTCGCGCCGCCGGCCTCGCGATCGCCCTCGGGCTCGGCCGCCTTTTCCCAGGCCGCGCCTTGCTCGGGGAAGGAATCGGCGGAGGGCCGCTCGGAGGGCGGGTAGAACCGGTGGCTGAACTTCACCCCGCGTTTCCGGCCCGGCGGGCCGAGCCTCTCGACCAGCGGGTCGGGCCGCGACCGGAGCCCCTCGAGCAGGCTCTCCACCTCCTCGAGGGCCTCGATGGGCCGCATGCGGCTCGCCCGCTGGCGCAGCTCGCCGTCCGTCTGGGGCCCGCGCAGGAGGAGCTCCGCGAGGATCGCCGTCTCCCGCGCCTCGAGCCCGAGCGTCTCCCCGAAGCGGTGCTTCCACTTGTCGACCCGTGCGCCCTCGGAGCGCACCAGGGTGACGAAGCCCTTCTGGCGCAGCGACTCGAGGCTGTCGAGGACCTTCTCCTCGTCGAGGCTCGAGGCCGGGTCGCGGCAGCTCTTCTGGTTCGACCCGACGACGACGGCGTTGAGCGACAGGGGGTACTGGTCCGGCGTCGTGAACCCCTTCTCGATCAAGACCCCCAGGACCCGCCGCTCCTCGAAACTCAGCTCGATCGGCATTCTCCGCTCCTCACCAGAGGAAGACCATCATGACGCCCGCGCAGAGCGGGATCAATATGGCGGCCGAGTAGGCCATGTAGCCGAAGAAGCTCGGCATCTTCACCCCCGACGCCTCAGCGATGGTCTTCACCATGAAGTTGGGGCCGTTCCCGATGTACGTGTTCGCGCCCATGAAGACCGCGCCCATGGAGACGGCGAGCAGATACTGGGCCCCGATGTGGCCCACCTCGGAGCCGATCTTCACGGAGATCGGGTCGGGGGCCGATAGGGTCGCGGCGGTCTCGAAGAAGACGACGTACGTCGGGGCGTTGTCGAGGAAGCTCGAGAGGACCCCCGTGGCCCAGAAGAACGCCGCCGGCGTGTGGAGCGGGAGGTTCGGCCCCTCGGCACGCAGGTACTCGACCGGCGTCTGCATGCAGATGAAGATCCCGATGAAGAGGGCCGCCACCTCGGCGATGGCGCCGAAGGTGAAGGCGTTCGCCTGGCGGATCTCGCGGTTCGAGGGCGTGGTGAACCAGGAAAGGGCCGTGAGGAGGAGCAGCAGGACCTCGCGGGCGTGGGGGAACGGGCTCCAGCCGTTCTCGTTCCCCACGACGGCCACGCAGGCCACCACGCCGAGGAGCCAGAGGAAGTTGACGCCCCCGTGCAGCGACAGGGGCCGCACCTTGATCTCATCCAGGACGATGTCCCTGGGCTCCTCGCGACGGTAGGCGAGGGTGTCCCAGACGAAGTAGACCGCGATGAGGGCTCCGTTGAGGAGGAGCCACGGCCAGAAGAGCTCCAGCGTCCACCAGAAGGGCACCTGCCGCAGGTACCCCAGGAACAGCGGGGGATCCCCGAGGGGCGTCAGGCAGCCGCCGCTGTTGGACACCACGAAGATGAAGAAGACGATCGTGTGGACCTTGTGCCGGCGCTCGGCATTCGTCCTCAGGACGGGGCGGATGAGGAGCATGCTCGCGCCCGTCGTCCCGATGAAGCTCGCGAGGACGGCCCCGGCGCCCAGGAAGGCGCAGTTGGTGATGGGATGCGCCGGGATGTCCCCCTTGAGGAGGATCCCGCCCGAGATCGTGTAGAGGCTGAAGAGGAGGATGATGAAGGGGACGTAGTCGGCGATGACGGCGTGGTGGAGGACCTGCTCGACGGCGGCGAGGCCCACGAGGAGCTTCTCCCGGTGCTCGTGGTCGCGCACCCCCGTGTGCACGAAGGCATAGAAAAGGATCGTGACCAGGGCGAGCGCCAGCGAGACGAGGAGCTTGTTCCGGTTCCTCTCCCAGAAGTGCGCGAGCCGGTGGACGAGCGGGAAGACCGCGATCACGAGGAGGAGCAGCACGAAGGGAGCGAAGCTCCAGAGGGGCGGCGGGCTGTAGGCATCCATGGGCGGAGAGGATGCCTGCGGCGGGGGCGGTGGGCAAGGGGCAAGGGAAACCCGCCGGCGGGGCTCCTACCCGCGCAGCCACTCCAGAGCAGCCTTCAGCACCGGATCCTTCGCCGCGAAGGCCGCAGCGTCCGCCTTCACGGGCACGTCGGGCTCGATGCCCTTCCCCTCGAGGAGAGTTCCGTCGGGGAGGTAGTCGCGCCACGACGGGAGGAAGACCGTGACCCCGTTGGGAAGCTCGAACGGCTTCGGGTTCCCCGAGCTGCCGTAGGTCCGCTCGCCGAAGAGCCTGCCCTGGCCCGAGGCCTTCATCATGAGGATGAAGGACTCGCAGCTCGACATGCAGTGGGCCCCGATGAGCACGGCGACCTTGCCGCGGTAGGCCGGGCGGCCCTTCTTCGGCTCCACGATCCGGTCAAGGGGCGCCGTGAAGCCCCTGGATCCGCCCGGTCTGCCGGCTCCGCCGACGGAGGCGTCGCGCCGGTCGTTCCTAGAGTAGACAGCAGGCTTCGAGACGAAGCATCCGGCGAAGTCGCGCGCCAGGAGCTCGTCCCCTCCCGAGTTGGGCCGGACGTCGATCACGAGCCCTCGCGGGGCGCCCCCGTCGAGGGCCTCGAACGCCGGCTCGAGGGCGGCGCCGCGGCTCGCGGGCGACCAGGTCGCGATCAGGATGTACCCGATCCCGTCCTCGAAGCGGCCCGTGGAGACGCAGTCGTTGTGCCTCCTCCACCCGGGGACCTCGCGGGCGAGGGTCTTCAGGTCGCAGTTCGGCGGGACGTGCCGCGTGTAGGTCCCGATCGTCTGCTCCCCGACCTTGAGCCAGACGTGGAGGTCTTTCGCGCTCTCGAGGAGCCTGGCCGCGGCGCGGGCGAAGGCCGCGGGGCTCTCGGCCCGCTCGAGCTTCGGGGCGTGCTCCACGAACAGCTTCTCCCAGTCCACCTTCCGCAGGTCGCGGTAGGAGTAGTCCTCATCGATGGCGCGGCGGAGCTCCTTGACCGCGGCGTGGTTCGACTCCAGGGTGGGCTTCTTTCCCTTGGCTTTCCCACCTTTCCCGCTCCCGGTCGTGAAGGATATCGGGTAGCGCTCGGCGGACTCGCCCCCGGCGCTTTTCGTGTTCATGGCGGCCGGGCAGTTGATGCTCAGCTCGTAGCGGTGGTCCGGCTCGAGCTTCACGGGGATCACGATGGTGCGCGCGTCCGCCCAGCGGGGCCGGCCGGCCGTCTTGGGGAACGCATCGCCCCCGCCGCAGACCGAGTATCCGGTGGTGGACATGTCCTGGTCGAACTCGACGCGGATCTCCTTCAGGGCGGGGTCCACGCCGGAGTCGCCGTTGTCGGGGGTGGCCTTGACGACCTTCGGGGCCTCGCCGAGGACCGCCGCCGGGAAGAGGGCCGCGGCGGCGGCGAGGACCGGGAAGACCGAGCGGGCGCGGCAGGGTCCTGAGCGCATGGCAGACTCCAGATTCCAGACTTCAGATCCAGTCAGGACAGGTGCGACCCAGGATAGTGCGCGGACCTGCCGCGGCGCAACGGGCATGTTCGGGGTGGTCGCACCTGGGTGAGCCCGCCGAGGCGGGCCGGCCGGCGGCGAGCGGGCAGCCTATGGGAGTCGCCTCAGCTTCGCCCCGCGGGAGAACGGTGACGCCGCGGGCTTCATCGCGGCTGACCGCCATCCTTGCGTTGTAAGCGTCACGGAGGTGGCGTATAAAGCCTGCGTGAAGAGAAGATCCCGCACGAGGTCCCGCGCCCCGCAGCCGAAGTTGTCGGCAGCGAGCCGCGAGGACGCGCTTTTCGCGCGCGTCGTCCACATCATCGAGGCGGCCCGCGGGCACGTGAGCCGCACGGTCAACACCGCGATGGTTCAAGCCTACTGGCTCATCGGCCGCGAGATCGTCGAGGTCGAGCAGGGCGGCAAGCAGCGCGCGGACTACGGCGAGCGGCTCCTGGAAGGGCTTGCCAAACGGCTTGCGGCTCGCTTTGGGAAGGGATTCAGCGTTCCGAACCTCCGCAACATGCGCCAGTTCTTTCTGACTTACCCGCGAGGCTCGGCACTTCCGAAAGGGCTGGGAGGTCCCGGAAAACGCTTGGCGCTGCCTGGCGTTTCGCACCCCACGAAGATTCGCTCGGCACTGCCTAGCCTGGATTCCCACGCGCGCAATTGGCTTAACGCGCTTTGCTCAGAGGCCGGCTGCTCGCCCCGCGTGAGGCCAGGGTAGCGGCGGTCCGGTTCGTGAGGCTGAATGGGCCTGTGGGAGGCGGTTCCCGCGTCTCGC
>JACQVW010000007.1 GCA_016209535.1 Planctomycetota bacterium
GCGTGGTTCAAGAACCGCGATTACGCGGTTCAGAACCACGCCTGTACTCTCCCCCCTCAAAGAATGTGCTCCCTCCCGCCTTGGTCGGGAGCACCCCCCCAAGGGGAAGACGGGACATGCTCCTTGCTGGAGAGTTACGGCGAAGACCAGCATGGCGTGGTTCAAGACCGGGTGTTACCCGGTCATGAACCACGCCGGAAAGCGCCTGGAGTCCAGGCTCTCCGTGGAGGACGTCCTCAACGAGACCTTCGCCTGCGCCTTCGAGAGCTTGGGGCGGCTCGAGTAGCAGGGCGACGAGGTGGAGGACCTCATGGCCCGCTACCTCGACGAGCTGAACTCCGGACGGACCCTGGACCCCAAGCAGGTCCTCGCGGACCACCCCGGGATCGGGCACGAGGTCCTCGAGAGCCTCCAGGACTTCGTCGCCCTGCGCTCCGGGCCCGAGGAGCTGCGCGAGCTTGGCGTCCTGGGGGATTACGTCCTCCGCCGCCGGATCGGCCGGGGCGGGATGGGCGTCGTGTACGAGGCGTGGCAGGCGTCGCTCGACCGGCGGGTCGCGCTCAAGGTCCTCCCCGCCGGCATCGCCGCGGACGAGAAGACGTTCCACCGCTTCGCGCGCGAGGCCAGGACGGCGGCCCAGCTCAGCCATCCGAACGTCGTCGGCGTGTACGGCATGGGGGTCGAGGCGGGCGCTCCCTGGATCGCCATGGAGTACGTCGAGGGGGAGACGCTGGCGCAGGTCCTTTCGAGGCTGCACGGCGCGCCCTCCGGGGCGGCGGCGCCGTTCGGCGCGCCGAGGGAGGAGCTGGCCTTCTACTCGCTCGTCGCGAAGGCCTTCGCCGACGCCGCCGACGGCCTCCAGCACGCGCACTCGAAGCGCATCGTGCACCGCGACGTCAAGCCGTCGAACTTGATCCTCGATCCGGACGGCCGTCTCCGCATCCTCGACTTCGGCCTCGCCCGGCACGAGGGCCTCGAGAGCTTGACGCGCACGGGAGACATCCTCGGGACGCCGCGCTACATGAGCCCCGAGCAGGCGAGGCGGCGGCAGGTCGCCGTCGATCACCGGACCGACATCTACTCGCTGGGCGCCACGCTCTACGAGGTGCTCGCGCTCCGGCCGCCCTTCCAGGGCAAGGACCACGAAGACACGCTGAGCCCAGATCATCGAGCGCGAGCCAGTCGAGCCCTCGAAGCTCAACGCGCACGTCCCTCGAGACCTCGAGACGATCGCCCTCAAGTGCCTCAGGAAGGAGCCGGGAGAGCGGTACGGGACCGCGGAGGCGCTCGCCCAGGACCTGCGGCGCTTCGTGCGGGGCGACGCGATCGAGGCGAGGCCGCGGGGCGCCCTGGCCAGGGCTGCGGCCCGGCTCCGCCGGCACCGCTGGAAGCTCGCGCTCGCTGCGGCCTTCCTCGCCGCCGGCCTGGCCTTCGGGTGGGCGGCCCACCGGTGGCGGGCGGCGGAGCGCGCCTACCAGGCCGCCGCATACGGTCCCGCCGTGAGTGCCGCGGTGGAGCGGCTGGACATCGGCCGCTTCAGCCTGGAGGCGCACGCCGGGCGGTCGGAAGGCCTCGGCCTCTTCGCCTCGGGCGGCCTCTTGACCCCGCTCCAGCCCGAGGACTTCCGGTCCCTCCTCGGCGACGAGGCGGAGCGGTCGGTCCGGGAGTCGGCGCGCGCCCTCGCGGACCTCGCCGCGTCGGTCCCCGGCGGCCGCGACGCCCACTACCAGCTTGCGCGGGCCCTGAGGCTCCTCGGCGATGACGAAGGGGCGCGGCACGCCGTCCGGCGCGCCCTGGAGATCGACCCGGGCTTCACGCCTGCGCTGGCCCTCGAGGCGGAGCTTGAGGGCAGGCCCTTCCCCCCGCCAGAGGCGGCGTCCTCCGAGAGCGCAGTGCCCCCGGAGGCTGACTGGAAGGGGCCGTGGCTGACCACCAGGGCGAGCGGCGGAAGGCGCCCCCGACCTGCAGAGCGCCTCGAGGCCCACGACCGGCTCGCCGCCTTCGCGAGGCGGAGGGGGGACCCGTACATCGGATTCTCTCTCGAGGTCTTCCTCGGCCGGGGGGCCGCGCGCCTCAGGGCCGAGGACTTCGAGGGCGCCGAGGAGGACTTCGCGGTGGCGCGCCACCTCGCTCCGGGGTCGCTCGAGCCGCCCCTGCTCCTCGCGAAGACCTACTTCCTGGCGGGCAGGCCGGAGGAGGCGCGGAGGACCCTGGACCGGCTCTACGCGGACCGCGGGGAGGAGGCCAGCGCGGCCTTGTGGATCGCGGCGGTCTGCATCGCGGCGAGGGAGCACCGGGACTCCCTCGCGTGGATCGAGAGGCTCGGCGAAGGGGCGCTCAAGGACCGGCTCCGGGCCGTGGCGCTCGCCCACCTCGAGCGCTGGAGCGACGCGCGCGAGGCGGCCGGGCGGGCGGTCGAGCGCGTCCCGGAGGACCTCCGCGCGAACGCGCTCCTCGTCTGGTCGCTGACCCATGAGCTCCGGTCCCGGGAGGGCGAAGAAGGCGAAGTTGCGGGCGCGATCGCCGTGCGGCTCCTCGATGCGAGCGAGCGGGCCGTCGAGCGCGCGCCCGAGCACGGGCACCTGCGGTTTCTCAGGAACGTTGCTCTGGTCACCGTCCGCCGTCACTTGACAAGGCTCGCAACACTCGAAAGGAGGCGTTCCATGAACGCTCGGAAGGCATCTCTCCAGAATCTTCACGGTCTTCAGGACATCGTTTCGCCGGCGCTCCTCGCCATGGTCCTCGCGGCGGGGGTCCCCCTCGAGGCGCGCGAGGTGTTCGACGACTTCGCGGCCGACCCGGATCCCTGGGACGGCGATCCCGTCGCCTGGGATACCATGGCCTGTTGCCCGGGAGACGCCCCCCCGGGCGGGTGCGAGGGGATCGAGGGGCTCGCGCTCCTGAACGCGATCCCGGGGAGCGTCTACGGGATCGGCACAGTGGAACCCTTCTCGGGCGACGTGCGAGTCCACCAGCGCATCTCCTTCTGCGGCGTGACCGGCGACGCTGCCTTTCATGCGTCGCTCCACGTGGAGCCCTTCCAAGTCAACCTCTACCTCGGTGGCATCCGCCACGAGGATGGGCAGTGGTGGTTTGTGATATCGAAATTTGTGTCGGGCAAGAGGGTCAGGCGGGAACAATCGCCGGCGGGCCCCGGCTACGAGAACGGCGTCTACGAGCTCGAGTTCCAGTCCATCGGCCCGGACCTGGAGCTTCGCGTCTGGCCGGAGGGCAGCGAGCGCCCGGAGGAGCCGCAGTTCGTCGTGCAGGACCCTGATTTCCGTGATTTCCGTTCTGGCTCGGCGGGCATCTCGTACAGGAGCTTCGCCGGCACCGAGCGGGGCGTGATCTCTTCGATCCGCATCACCGAGCTCGCGCCCTACTTCCGCCGCGGCGACACGAACGTCGATGGTGTCGTGGACTTGAGCGATGCGCTCCACATCGCGCGGGGCGAGGTCTTCCCCTGCGAGGACGCCGCCGACGGGGACGACGGCGGCACCGCGGAGCGCGGGGACGCCGGCGACGCGAGCGCCGTCCTCGACTATCTCTTCCGTGGCGGCTCCCTGCCTCCTCCCGGAGCGGACGTCCCGGGGCCGGACCCGACCGAGGACGCCCTGGCCTGTGACGCCTACGCGCCCTCGGCGCAGGCGAAGCTCGCCCAAGTGCGCCTCGAGCTCACGGGGTTCCCCGCGGAGGTCGAGGGCAGGCCGGGAGAGACCATCGCCCTCGACGGGTTTGCGGCCATCACGGTCTCGGGCAACACCACATCCCAGGGACCCGTGGGGTGGTCGTTCGGGATCACCGGCCAGAACGCCTCCGTGCGGATCGGCGACGTGCAGGCCGCGGCCACCGACGCCGCCGCGATCTTCCAGGGAGGATTCGCGTTCCCCGACGACGGCTCGGGAGGCGCCGCCGTTTGCATAGCCTCGCCAGGAGCGGTGTCGGCCATGGCCGATCTCTCCGGGGAGGGTGCCGCGCTGCCCGCGGAGGGCACGTTCACGGTCGCTCCGCTACGGGTCGAGATCCCCGTGCCCGACGAGGAAGGGACGGCGGTCCTGCGCTTCACCGCGGGCTGCCGCGGCGCCGGAAGCCCCGTGGGGAACCTCGTGAGGAACACGGTCAGCTTCGATGCCGAGCCCGACGGCTCCCACCGGATCGTCTCGCAGGCTCCGTCGCTCGTTTCCTGGACGATCCAGGTCCGGATCCGCCCCGCGGGCGGCAGGCAGCTCCCCGGCGACGCGAACCAGGACGGCAAGCTCGACCTCTCGGACGCGGTCTGGCTCCTCGGCCACCTCTTCCTCGGCACGTTCGCGGCCCTGCCGTGCGAGGGTGGGACCGCGTCGAGCCCTGGGCCGGGCGAGCTGGCCCTCCTCGACTCGAACGGCGACGGGAGGATCGACCTCTCCGACGCGGTGCGCGTGCTCGGGTTCCTGTTCGGCGGCTCGGCGCCGCCCATCCTCGGGGTGGAGTGCGTCCCGATCCCCGGCTGCCCTGAGGTCCCGGAGGGCTGCGGCCAGCAGTAAAGGGCCCCGGGTCCCCGCCGCCAGGATGGTGGCGCCCAAGGGCTCGGCACCTCAGTCCGCAAAGCTTCACGGGCGTCCCAGGAGCAGCTTGAGCAGTCGCTGGGCCACCGCGTAGACATCCGTCGCCTCTCCCGGCCTCCGCTCACCCACGAGGAGCACCGAGACCAGCCTCTTGGCTGCGTCCACCTTGTAGAGGATCCGGAACCGGCCCTGCGCGGCTCGGACGCTCCGCACCCCCTCGAGGGGCTTCACCAGCTCTTTCCCTTGCAGCTCGGGGCTCTTGGCAAGCCCGTCGATCGCCTTGGCGATCTCCCGCTTCAGTTTCTTGTCCTTGAGGGCGCGGATCGACCGATAGCCCGTAGGCGCGATGTCGATGGAGTGCTGCACCGCCACCTGCTCGCCCCTCATAGGCCCAGGCGCTTCTTGGCTGCCTCCCACGGCATCCCGTGGCCCTTTTCGATCTCCCGCAGCGCCTGCCGCAGCCTTGCGGCGGTGGACTCATCGCTCAAGACCTCGAGAGTCTCCGTGACCGCATCGTGAAGGTCGGCGGAGATCAGCGCCATGACGCGCTTCCCACGCCTGTGGATCGCGACGACGGTGGACGGCTCTTCCTCGATCCTGTCGGCGAGCTTCAGCAGGTTCTTTCGTGCTTCGGTGACGCTCAGCTCCATGGATCCGACCTCTCGGGCTCAGATGTTGTACAGAATAGTGTACAGCAGGCTGTACTCCATGCAACGACCTGGATGCCTGAAATGCCCTCGAGCACTGGTCCAAGTGAAGGGATCCTCGGCTGCCTCCGGCCCATCGGCCTTACGTCCCCACGGCTTTCCGCTACCGAATCCCCCTCATCC
>JACQVW010000090.1 GCA_016209535.1 Planctomycetota bacterium
CTCCTTGCCCGTCCCGTTCTCGCCGGTCACGAGCACCGACACGTCGGTCTCGGCAATCTGCTGGCACAGCTCGATCACGCGCCGCATGGCCTCGCTGTTGCCGATGATCCCCCCGAAGCCGAACTTCTGGTCCAGCCTCCTGTGGAGATCGAGGTTGATCCGCTTGAGCTCCTGGCGCTCGAGGGCCTTCTCGACCCGGATCCGGAGGCCCTCGATGTCGAGAGGCTTCACGAGGTAGTCCACGGCTCCACGCTTGAGGGCCTCGACGGCCGTCTCGATCGTGCCGTGCCCCGTGAAGACCATCACGGCGACGAAGGGGTTCAACTCCTGGGCCTGGCGGAGGATCTCGAGCCCCCCGGCGTCGGCCATGACGAGGTCCGTGAGCACGAGGTCGTACTGGCGCCGCTTGAGGGCCTCGAGCCCTTGCTTGCCGCTCGTCGCGATGTCGCAGGAGTACCCGACGCTCTCGAGCACATCGGCCGTGCCCTCGGCGTGGTTCTGGTCGTCGTCGACGATCAAGATGGCCTTGCCGGGGCTGCGGGCCGGGGGGACGGGCACCGTGACGGCCCCCGGCGGGGCCATCCGCTCCAGGGCGAGGGACCGCGTGTCGGGCGCCGGCGGGCTCATCGCTGCACGGGCTCCATGGGCAAGAACACGCTGAACTGGCTCCCCTTCCCCTCCTCGGTCTCGAGCTCGATGAAGCCGCCGTGCTCCTCGGTGATCCGCTTCGAGGTCGCGAGACCCAGGCCGCTGCCATCCTTCCGCGTCGAGAAGTACAGGTCGAAGATCTTCTCCCGGAGGTGCGGCGGCACCCCGTGCCCCGTGTCGATGACCTCGCAGACGGCCCACGGGTGGCCGTCGCGCGCCACGGTCCGGGTGCGGAGGATGAGCTCGCCGCCCTTGCCCGCCATGGCGTGCCGCGCGTTCAGGATCAGGTTGAGGACCACCTGCCGCATGAGGTCGGGGTCGAAAGGGAAGACCTTGAGCCCGGGGTCCAGCCAGAGGCGGAGCTGGATGGCCCCTTGGGCGAGCTGGGCCCCCACCAGCTCGACGACCTCCTCGAGCAGGGAGTTCAAGCTCGAGGGCTGGAGGCTGAGCTCGTGGCGCTCGGTAAATCGGAGGAACGACTGCAGGATCCTCTCGAGGCGCTCGAGCTCGGAGATCATGACCTTCAGGCGGCGCACGGTCCGGAGCTCCCTGGGCTTCTCGGCGTCCTTCCAGTCCTCGAGGAGGAGCTGGGCGTTGATGTTGAGTGTGCTCAGGGGATTCTTGATCTCATGGACGAGGCTGCCGGCGATGGCCGCGACGTCCACTCCCCAGTCCCGGGACCGCTTCTTCTGTTGGTGCTTCGGCTCGCGGTGCGTCTCCATACGCCTAAGGGCAGTCCTCCGGCGGCCACTTTGGCATGAAAGCGCGCATCGTAGAGCGGTCCGGCCCAATTCGCAAGGGACCACGGCCAAACTGGCAGCTTCAGTTCGGGTGGTCTTGGCCCCCGGCGGGGGGCGGCGGGCCCTTCGCGCCGGCCGCCGGACCCACAGCGCCCGCCGGATCGGCCGGACCGAGTGCCGGGCCCGCCGGGTCCAGCCGCTCGAGCCTGCGTCGCCGCACGGCCACGTAGCGGCCCACGGCACCGAGGGCGAGGAGCCCCACGAGGGTCCAGAGGGACAAGGTCCGCGCCAGGGCGCCCAGGAGGGAGCAGCGCGCGGCGGCCCAGAGGCCGAACTCCCGCTCGAGCGAGGTCTGCTCGACGGCCGTCGCGGCCTCGAGGGCTCGGGCGCTCGGGGCGCCGGACTCGAGCTCGTCGAGGATGCGCGGGACGACCCCGTCTCCCCACCTCTCGACAAGATAGACGACGAAGAGGTGGCTCTGGAGGTAGGCCACGGAGCCCGGCGTCTCTCCCTCGGGAAACTCGCGCTCGAGGGTGCGCAGGGTGTACAGCCCGTCGACGCGGGCCAGGAGGGAGAGCTGGGCGTCGTCCTGGCGCGAGACGTGCTTCCCCGACGCCCAGGACGCGAGCCCCTCGTCCAGCCATCGCGGCACGGCGGCCCGAGGGCTCCTGCGGACGACCAGGTGGGCCACCTCGTGGGCCAGGACCGTGTCGAGGGGCTCGGCTCCTAGCGGGCGCTCCCAGCGCAGGAGGAGGAGCGTGGCCTCCGGGAGGGCGACCCCGAGCGTGGTCTCCGGGGAGAGCCGCTTGCCCGAGAGCCGCTCCACGATCCGCCGCAGCTCGAACCCGTCGGGCACGAGCACCGCCGTGAGCTGGCGGCCCAGGGTCCTGCCGAGCCGCCCCTCGACCCGGGCGAGGGCACGGGGGATCTCGCGAGCGGCCCACGCCCTGGCCTCCTCGGGCCACCCGCGGACGAGCAGCTTGCCCGCGGCGAAGGGCTCCTCCCTGTATCCCTCGAAGGGACCCGCCGAGAGCCAGCCCGCCAGGGCGAGCGAGAGGAGGGCCGTCGTCACGCCGCCATCCTATCGGGGCGGCGCCGCTCCCGCCGCCCCCTCCTTGTCCCCCCGCGCGGAGCTCACGCGAGCCCCGCGCAGAGGGCCGGCAAGGAAGCGGCCCCGGATCTGGGTCCCGTCGATGTCGGAGCGCTCAGACGTCGGAGAGGGCCGCCACGAGGCAGCCCTTCGCCACGCTGAAGAGCGGGTCCTCGGCGCGGCGGATGCTCTTCACCGGGATCGGGAACTTGATCGCCTGGAACTCGTCCTGGAAGACCTCGATGAAGCCGCCGATCATGGACGTGCCGCCCGAGCAGACGATCTCGATGGGCTCGGGGAAGTGCGGCATGCCCGTCGAGGCTTCGAATCGTGCCTTGATCGCCTCGAGGGTGTACGAGATCAGGTTCCTGTAGTAGATCTCGACGGCCTCCTCCTCCCGGTTGCGCGGGTTCAGAAGGTTGACGCCGCGCTCCTTGATCGCCGTGGCGCGGCTCGCCTTGATGCCGAGCACGGTGGCGACGTTCCGGTCGATCCAGTCGCCGCCCCGCGCCGTCGAGAAGGCGAGGGCCGGGATCGACTTGTAGCTGACGCAGATGTTGAACATCCCGCCGCCGCAGGAGATCCCGATCCCCGTGAAGTCGTCCTCCGCGAGCTCGGAGAACACGACGGCGTGCCCTTCGAGGAGCGGCTTGGGCTCGAAACCCATCTTCTTGAGGATCCCCGAGAAGACGCCCTTGTGGTAGACGACGTTGAAGTCGGCGTCGATGGGGTCCGCGGGGACCGAGAAGTAGCACTTCTCGTTGGGGGAGTGGGGCGAGCTGAGGAGGTTTTCGAGAAGGATCTTCTCGATGGGCATGGCGTCGTTCTCGCTCGGGCTGATCACGCCGCCCTTCATGGGCCGGCGCGTCTCCCGGTTGAGGATGTTGGCCAGCTCGAACGCCGGATCGCCCACCACGACCATCTTCCCGTTGATGGCGACATACTGCACGTTCAGCTTCGTGAGCATGTTCTTCGTGTACTGGTCGCCATCGATGTCGATGAACGCGTTGCGCTGGATCTTGATCGTGACGTTGCCTTCGCCGTCCTGGATGGCGCTGGCCAGGTTGGCCGTGCCGACATCCAGCCCGCGTCCCGACTCGTACTTCACAGCGGTGCTCGTCGCACCCTGAGTGCTGGGGCTGTCCATTCCGACAGAGCTCCCTTCCGTGCTATTCCCCATCCGCGCCTCCTTGTTGCAGCTTCTTGAGCCTGGCGAGAGCTCCCTTGACGCCCGTCGCCTGAGTTTCCTTCACCTTCACCTTCGAGACGTTCGACTCGACCGCCTCGACCTTCTCCGTGTCGAAGAGCGCGCCGAGGGCGAATTCCGCCGTGAGCTCGCCGTCCGGGCCCGCGCCGGCGCCCCCCGCGCCGCCGCTGCCCAGGCTCGCGAGCCTGCGCGACAGCCCGTCGAGGCTGAGCATGATCTTGCTCACGTCCGCGGGCTGCGCCGCCTTTCCGAGCTTGTCGCCGATCTTCTCGAGTAGCTTCTCCATGACCGCCTCGCTCGCCGGGGCGGCCCTGCCCTTCTCGAGCTCCTCGGTCCTGGCCGCGAGCTGCCCCTCGAGGAGGCCCGCGTGCCTCTGGCTCTCTCCGAGCTCCGAGCGGAGCCTCGAGGCTTCGGCCTCGCGATGGCTCGCCGCGGCCTCGACGGCCTCCAGGCGGGCGCGGAGCGCCTCCAGGGCCTTCTCCGCCTCGCGGGCGCGATGCGCCTCGGCGGCGAGGCGGTCCAGCTCGGCCTTGCGGCCCGAGAGCTCGGTCTCGAGGGCCGCGGTCCGCGCCAGGGCCTGGTCGCGCGCCGCCTGCACCTCCACCGTGGCGGCGAGCCGCTTCCTTAGGGTCTCCAGCTCGGCCTTGAGAGCACCGTTCGCCGCGGCGAGCTCGTCGATGCGGCTCCGTTCCTTCTCGAGCCGCTGCTTGGCGAGGTCCTCGAACTGGGTCCGGGCCTCCTTGATGACCTTGTCCCGCTCGTCCCGGGTGATCGCCTTGGACCGATCGAGGAGCACCCGGTCCACCGCCTCGCCGATCAGCTTCGTGATCAGGGCCTGGTTGAGGACCTTGACTTGCTTGAAGCCTTTCCGGGTGAGGTCATCGATGGAGACGTTCGACGTGCTCGTCGAGATGACCTTCTGGATGTCCAACGTCTCGGGCATGCTGTCTCGCGCGGGCTCCGACTCTTGCCGGCAAACGGACCCAGCTCGCGTGGATTCCCCTCGCGGTGGGGCCCCGGCCCGAAAAAAGGCGGAGAAAGATAGCATCGGCCGATGGGGCCGTCAAACCGGGGCGTGGGCCCGTTCCCGGCCCTCGACGGCATGCGAGGAACCCACATGCAGGCTCCGGCGCGCCCGCCCCGCGCCCCGGACGAGGCCCGGCGTCAGTTCGCCGGCTCCGCCTTCCCGCGCTCCGTCCGCCTCGCGGGGGCGGCGTCCTGATCCTCCTCGAGCTCGCGCCGGATCTCCTCCTCGTCCTGGCGCTCGATCTGCTCCTGGAGCTGAGCTCGGACGGCCTCGGCGGCCTGCCGGTCCTCGGGGGAGGGGAAGTCCATGTTGGCGAGGTACCCGTCGAGGTACTCCCGTGCGCGGCGGTAGTCCCCGAGGGCCAGGCACTGCGTGTAGACCCAGAAGTAATAGCGAGGGTCGACGGCCTCGCCGCCCCGGAAGTAGACCTCGAACTGCCGGTTCGAGAGGTCCCATGCGTCCCGCATCTCCTTGCGGTACCTCGCGGCGTGCGCCGCCAGGGCGGCCTTCTCGGCCGGGACGGTGGTCTTCTGCAACTCGTTCTCGGCGGCCGCGAGGAGGGTCTCGTAATAGCGGCCGAGCCTGGTCATCGCGACGCCGTAGTTGAGGTAGCAGCGAGGGCAGGAGCCCGGCGCGATCCTCGTCGTCTCGCGGTGGCAGTCGACGTATTTCTTGAGCTCGTCGAGGTCGCTTGGATCCAGAATGACGTGGGCGAAATGCTCCTCGGCCTCCTTCCTGAGCTTCGTGATCAGCGCGGCCTTCGCGACCTCCGTCATGTTGCGGTAGTCCGGCGGGCCCCCGCACCCGGCCAGTAAACACAGGAACAGGGAGGCGGCGAGGGATGGATAGAACCGGCGCAGCGACTTACGCATGCGATGCTTTCCTGTGGGTTCGGCCCCGGACTCTTTCTTCTCGGAGTATCGCTCAAGGCTATCACAAGGGGGTACGGGGTTCAAACCCGGCACCCCGCCCGGCTCAACCCTCGCTCGGGGCTCCGCTGGCGAGGAGCCGCCCGATGCGCTCCGGCTCGAGCCGCACGCGGAGGGTCTTGTGGGTGGCGAGGAGCACGAGCCCCGGCTTGGCCCCCCGGGGCTTCCGGACGTGCTTCACCGGGGTGTAGTCCACGTCCGCGGCGGCGCCCCTGCCGGGCTGGTTGCGGTGGTGCTCGGGGATGCTGAAGTAGAGCGCGAGCTGCGCCGCGTCGAGGAGCGTCTCGAGGGGCGGGGGCTTCCCGGGGACGGAGCGCACGACGACGTGAGCCCCCGGCGAGCCGGCGACGTGGAAGAACAGGTCGTTGCCCCGGGCGAGGCGCAGCGTGAGCGCGTCGTTTTGCCTCGCGTTCCTCCCCACGAGGATCTCGAAGCCGTCCGCCGAGGCGTACCGCCGGGGGCCGGCGGCCCGCGCCTGCGAGGGCCCCTTGGGCCTGGCCGGTGCGCGCTTCGCCACGAGGCCCTTCGCCCTCTCCTCGACCTCGAGCACCTCCTCGAGCGCCCGGGCCGCCTCGGCGGCGCGGAGCAGCCCGGCCGCCGCCTCGCGCTCCCCCTCGAGCCTCGAGGCCCGCTCGCGCAGGAAGGCCACCGCGCGCTTCGACTTCTGGTAGCGCTTGAAGTACCGCTCCACGTTCTCCCTCGGGCCGAGGGCCGGGTCCAGCTCCACGCGCACCGTGGCGAGAGCGGGGTCGAAGTAGTCCTCGAGCTCGATCCACGGCATGCCCCTGCGGACCCTGGCCATCGCTCCCTTGAGGAGATCGCCCTTCCTGCGGAGGTCCTCGCCTCCCTCGGCCTGCGCCAGGTCCTGCCGCACCTTGGCGATGGCGGACTCGCGCCGCTCCACCTCCCGGCGCAGGGAAGCGCACAGGGCGGTCTGCCTCTCCCGGAAGACCTGCTCCGCCTCGAGCCTTGCGTAGTGCCGGGCGAGGGCGTGGTGGAGCGCCACCGGGCAACCCTCGGGGCTCGCCGGATCGGGCTCGAGGTAGCGCCACGGCGTCGAGGCGAAAGGCTTCACCTGCGGCGGCTGGGCCCTCGGCTCGGGGAAGCGGTAGGGGTCCCCCGGAGCCAGCGCCTTCGATCCCCGCCGGAACGGGTGAAGCGTCGCGAGCAGCTCGCGGCCCTCCCCCACGATCACGAGCTGCCCGCGCCCGCCGATCATCTCGAGGACCAGGGAGATGGGCCCCCGCCGGCTTCCGGCGATGGCGGGCCGCTCGAAGGAGATCTCCAGGACCCTGTCGCCGCTCACCTGGCGCACTCCTCTCACGCGGGCGCCCTCGAGGTGCCTCCGCGCCTGGCCGCAGAAGGCCGGCGGCTCGGGCGGCGCCCGGGGGCGCTCGGGAAGGAAGTGGAAACGGCTCAGCCGGGGCCGCGTCGAGAGGAGAAGGAAACGCTTGTCCGAGCCGCTGGAGCGGAAGGTCAGCACCACCGAGTGCTCGTCCATCTGGTGGACGGCGTCGACCCGGGCCGCCTCGAGGCACGCGCTCATCTCGGCGACGAGGGCGGCGATCTCCTCGGAGGTCAGGGGCATCGTCGCGCAGCGGGCCGGCGTGCCGGCCGCGGCAGGCGGATCCCCGAGCCGCCCCTGGCTACTCGTCGGCGAGCCACCGTGCGTCGGAGGTCCTGTACTCGAGGATCTCGCCGGGGGCGAAGAAGAGCGCGAGCTCGCGCTCGGCCGACTCGGGCGAGTCGGAACCGTGGACCAAGTTGAACTGGCTCGAGATGCCGAGGTCGCCCCGGATCGTCCCCGCCTCGGCCTGGTGCCCGAACGTCTTGCCCATGAGCTTGCGGGCCACCTCGATCGCGCGGTTGCCCTGGAGGGCCATGATGACCGAGGGGCCGGAAGTCATGAACTTGAGCAGGCTCGCGTAAAAGGGCTTGCCGCGGTGCGGCTCGTAGTGCTTCTCGGCCGTCTCCCGGGAGATCGCGGCGAGCTTGAGCCCGGCGATCGTGAGCCCCTTCCTCTCGAACCGGCGGATTATCTCACCCACGAGCCGCCGATCGACGGCGTCGGGCTTAAGGATGATGAGGGTTCGCTCCATGCCCGAGGAATACTCCACGCCGGAGGGCGGGTCAAGGGCCGCCGTGCCGATCGAGGCACGGATGCTATACTCCTCCACACGGTCCTCCCGGGTTGGAGTGTCCATGGAGACCACGCGCACCGCTTCGCCAAGCGACACCGATCTTCCCCTCGCATCCTGGTCCGCGGAGCCGTCCTTGCGGGAGGACGGGGCGGCCCTCTTCCACGCGCTCTCCGCCGCGGGGCTGCTGGCCCCGCGGCCTCCGGCCGAAAAGGGCGGACCCGAGAGCGGAGCGGCCGGCGAGGCCGTCCAGGCGGATCCCGCCGAGGAGGAGACCTGCTCGGCCGCACTCGCGCTCCTCCTGGCCCTCTTCCGTGCGGAGCGGGGGTTCATCTTCGAGGTACGGGGCGGCGAGGCCCAGGGGCAGGCGGCGGAGGTCGGGAGCTGCTTCGTTTCCCGGAACCTCGACGGGGAGACCGTCAGCCAACCGGAGCGCAAGGTGCCGCTCGCAGCCCTCCGGGAGACCCTGTTCACGCGGCAGCCCACCATGGGTGGAGCGCCCGCGGTCCCGGATCCGGCGCCGAGCGAGGCGGCGGCCCCGGGGCGGCCGCACTCCCTCTGCCTGCCCCTCGAGGCCACGGGGTCGCTCCAGGGTCTGGCGTACGTCGAGAACCGGTTCCAGCCGCTCGAAGTCACCCGCGACGGGCTCCGCCTCGCGCGGGCCTATGCGCTGGTCCTGGGCAGCCTGATCGGCATGGAGAAGGCTCGCAAGGAGAACCTGGCGCTCTGGAAGAACCTGACCCGGCTCCGCGAGGAGGCCCCCGCTCCGCCGCAGGGGACCCCGGGGGCGCCCGCGAGACCGCGCGAGCTCTCGAGGAGCGGGCGCCGGGGAGACGTCAAGGGCGATTACTCCGCGATCATCGGCACGAGCCCGAAGATGATCGAGATCTTCCAGGTCCTCGACAGGATCTCGAGCTCCAACGCTCCGGTCCTCATCAACGGGGAGAGCGGCACGGGCAAGGAGCTCATCGCGGTGGCGGTCCATGAGAACAGCCCGCGCCGCGGCAAGGTCTTCGTCTCGGAGAACTGCGGTGCCCTCACGGAGACGCTTCTCGAGAGCGAGCTCTTCGGATACGTGAAGGGCGCGTTCACGGGGGCCTCGAAGGACCACAAGGGGCTCTTCGAGCTGGCCGAGGGTGGGACGCTCTTCCTCGACGAGGTGGGCGACATGAGCCCCGGCATGCAGAAGAAACTCCTGCGGGTCCTCCAGGAGGGCGTCATCCGCCGCGTCGGAGGGAAAGACTACATCCCCGTCAACGTCAGGATCATCTCGGCCACGAACAAGGACCTCCTCGAGGAGGTCCGCACCGGGAGCTTCCGCGAGGACCTTTTCTACCGGCTCCACGTGATCCGCATCCACCTCCCTCCCCTGCGCGAGCGCAAGGAGGACATCCCCCTCCTGATCGAGCACTTCCTGAACGACATCGCGAGGCGCGAGGAACAGCCCAAGCTCGAGTTCAGCGCCGCGGCCATGAACAAGGCGCTGCGCTACCGCTGGCCCGGGAACATCCGCGAGCTGAAGAACGTGGTCGAGCAGGCCGTGATCATGTGTCCGGGAAAGGTCGTGGAAGAAGACCAGTTGAACTTCGACGAGGTTTCGCCGGACCGCGAGCCCGCGGCGCCGGGCGGCCACTCGAAGCTCTTCCTCTTCCCCTTCGACGAGGCCAAGGACCGTTTCGCGGTCGAGTACATCCAGCAGCTCCTCACCCGCCACGACGGGAACATCACCCACGCGGCGCGGGAGGCCGGCATCAAGCGGCAGTCCCTGCACCAGTACATCCGGAAGTTCGGGATCGACACGGACCGGTTCCGGAAGGCCGATGCCGCGCCCGGGTCGCACGCCTGATCGTGCGCGTCCCGGTCCGCGGACTCTTCATCCTCCTGGCGCTTGCGTTCGCCGCGCCGCTCTTCGGCGACGCGGACCCCCTGGCCCCCTGGCGGCCGCCGGACGACCGGATCTACACCGTCACCTCGATACGCTGCGAGACCTCGGGTGTATTCGAGCACCGCGAGCACCGGAACGCGCTCTTCAAGGCCGCGGACCTCCTGCACTTCACCACCCGCCGCCACGTGGTCTGCCGGGAGGTGCTCCTGCGCGAGGGTGTGGTCTACGACCCCTGGCTGGCCTCCGAGACGGAGCGCAACCTGCGCGCGCTCGAGTTCATAGCCTTCGCCGAGGTCAAGCCGGAGTTCCAGCCGGACGGCACCGTGGACGTGCTCGTGCGCACGAGGGACAAGTTCAGCTTCGAGTTGAGCGCGGCCGGCGCTCTGGTGGGCGGCGTGTCCGCGGGCCGCGGGACCCTTGGCGAGGAGAACGCCTTCGGGCTCGGCAAGCAACTCGAGTATTCGGTCGAGCGCCACGACGATGGCCGCGAGCGGCGGGAGGTCGAGTACGAGGACGCGCAGCTCCTCGGGTCCCGCTGGGAGCTGGAGGCCAAGGCCGCCACGGGCACGGCGGGCGGGGGCGTGGAGGCGGTGCTGTTCCGGCCGTTCCGGTCCCGGCTGGACGACTGGGCCTGCGTGGTCGAGGCCGTGGACGACGAGACCGACCGCGAGTTCTTCGATGCGGGGAAGCTCGTGTACCGCGAGCCCGTCCTCAGGGCGGGGCTGGCGGCCGGTTTCGCGCGGGCCTGGGGGCCGCGCGACGCCCGCTGGCGGTTGAACGTGGCCGGCCGCTGGGCGGACACGGACTTCGCGCAGGATGAAGCCGTGGGCATCAGGCCGGCGGACCTCCCTCCCTCGCGCGACGAGACGAAGACCGAGCTCGTCGCGGGCCCGGGGTTCGACGGCTTCGGGAATTATTCCAAGCGGGTGAACCTGGACAGCATGGACTTCGTGCAGGACGTGCCCGAGGGCATCGACCTGGGCATGAGGACAGGCGTGAGCTTCCGCCGCATCGAGAGCGGCCCTCTGCGGCACCTCGTGCCCCTCGAGGCCGACCTGACGGGGAGCGTGGCGCAGGGCGCGCATCTCTCGACCTTCAAGGTCGGCTTCGCCTCCCACCTGGATGCGGGCGAGCTCACGGACTACCGGGTGTCGGCCTTCTACCACCACTACTGGCAGCGGCCGGAGTCGCCCTGGCAGACCGTGGCCTGGAGCATCGCCTTCGACCGGGCCTTCGACCGGAACAGCGCGGTCGGCCGCTACACCCTCGGCGAGGACTCGGGCCTGCGCGGCTACGACGCGCGCGAGTTTTCCGGCACCCATCGCCTCCGGATCAACGCGGAGCAGCGCGTGCGGACGCCCGTGACTGTCGGCGGATTCCGGCTCGGCACCGTGGTCTTCGCGGACTCCGGCCTCGCCTGGGGTCCGGACCGGAGCCTGAGCGCGCGCGACC
>JACQVW010000091.1 GCA_016209535.1 Planctomycetota bacterium
GTCACCGAGAACGTGGCGGAGAGCGGCTCGGGGGCGGGGATTTGGGTGGGCCAGTCCGGAGTCTCGACAGAAGACGGAACCATCTCCATGACCAACTCCGTCGTCTGGGGGAACTCCGGGGAGGATCTCTCCACCGAGTACGGGCAGCCCTTCCGGATCACCTACTCGGTCCTGGGTCACCCGCCGCGCGACATCGCGGTCGGGAGCTGGAAGAACTTCAAGGCCGACCCCGCCTTCGCCTCCCCCGGGCTCTTCGACTTCACATCCTTCAGGACCGCCACCATCGCGGGCCAGGAGGTGCAGCTCCCGAGCTTCGTCATCTTCCCGGGCGACTACCGCCTCCGCGGCGGCTCCCCGCTCATCGACCGCGGCACGGACCGCGGCGCTCCGGCGGTCGACATGGACGGGCACGCGCGCCCCTGCGGCCAGGGGGTCGACATAGGCGCTTACGAGACCGGCGGCTGCCGCGCCCCGGTGCTCTTCCTCCGTGGCGACACTGAAGCCGACGGCACACGTGCGATCTCGGATGCCGTCTTCACGGTCCGCTACCTGTTCCTCGGAGGCGAGGAGCCCTCCTGCCGCGACGCGGCCGACGCCGACGACGACGGCCTCCTGAGCCTCGCCGACCCGGTCTACCTCCTGAACCGGCTCTTCCGCGGCGGCCCGCCGCCGCCCGCGCCCGGTGACGACTGCGGGCCTGACCCCACCGCGGACGAGCTCGACTGCGCCTCCCACGCGCCTTGCGTCGGGGCGGGCGGATAGCGGTTTCGAGGCTCGCACAGAGGCGTCGCCATGGGGGGGGCTATGGCGCTCAAGGGGTCCTCGGGACCGTGGGGAGCGCTGGCCGCGTTCCTCCTGGGTGCCGGTGGGGTCGGGGCCACCTGGCAGTATCCCGGCGGGCCGGTCGAGCGGGACGTGTACTCCCACCTCGCGATCGCAGAGGACTATGCGTCTTCGCCGTTCACCTACTCGACGAAGCTCGCCGAGGGCTTGCTGTCACGGCACAGGGCCGACCGGGAGTACCTGTTCCACCTCGCCTTGGCCGGCCTGCTGCGCCTCGGGATCGGGAGCCTCTACTTGGACGCCGCCGAAGCAATGATGGCTACTCAAGGACGATACCGCGGGCCTGACCTGACCTGCCAAGGATCGCTGGGCCGTGGTGGATCAGGAAGTCGTCGCCGTCGTCTTGGGCAATCACGTTGCCCTTCGCGTCGTAGATCGTGCCTCGGAGGTGGCACACGTTGGTGCTGACGTCGAGCTCGATGCCCAGGAGGTGCTGGCCTGATTGGCTGAGGATACGGTACCCCTGGCGGGTCATCTCCCGGCGGCACGATGAGCGTTCGGGAAAGTTGTTGACGACCCGGCAGAAGCTCTTGGCCTGGGGGTCAACGAGCGTGGCGTTGATGAAGACCTCGCCGCCTTCGACCCAGGCCTCCAGGTAGTAGTCAGTGGCGCCAGCGACTCCGAGCTCCAGGTAGTTGGTGAAGTTCGACGCAACCTTGAAGGCCTTTTGCCCGGGCTGCACGCAGATGTAGTTGCCTTTTAGGGCCACGCTCATGGTATGCCTCCTGCTGGTGCCGGCCACGCTGGATCCTGGCGCACATATTCGACGGACACCGCATGGTTCAAGCCGACGTAGGTGTACTTCAGCGTGTATTCTACAAGATCCCGGACCAGGGGGAAGGCGGCAGCCGAGGGGTGCTGACACCAGACCCCGAGGCGGTGGGCGAGCGGATCCACGAGCTCGTGGCGGATCGTGTTGATGCCGACTACCCGCCCCGAGGTCGCCTCGATCATCGGACCTCCGGAACTGCCGAACTGAAGCAGCGCGTCAGACACGATCGTCCGCATCTGGTGCAGCGCGTTGACGTGGCTGGGCCGCTGGACAACCGCGGAGACGACGCCGCTGGTGACGATGAGAGCGTCGAAGTCTAGGGGAAACCCCAGGCACAGTACGGCATCCCCACGGCCAAGGGTAGTAGGGTCAGCGAGCTGCAGGTAGGAGGCGATTGGCGCGCCGGCTACCTGCAGGATAGCGTAGTCGTACACGACTGGACGGACGTCGGAGGGGTCGATGACGAGGGTCGCCGGGTACGTGGTACCGCCAATGGCGACGGTGATGGCGCTGGAATACGCGGCAGTGAGGCCCCCCTGCTGGAGGGTGATCTCAGCGACCACGTGGTTGTTGGTGACCACGTGCCCGCTGGGGCTCGCCAAGAACCCCGACCCCTTGCTGCCCAGGTCAGCGCAGCGCACCACGACAACGGCGGGCTCAGCTGCCGCGACCATGTTCTTGAACAAGTGACCTCCGTTGCGCTCGGTTGGCGCGGCATCCTACCCGAAGGTCCCTCCTCCTGGACCCATTCTTCCTTCCCCCTCCTCCGTTCTTAACCGCTTACGTTCCATGGGCTCGTCTCCGGGTTGATGAACGCATCTCCTCAGACGTCCATCGCCTCCCGCAACGTCTCGAGGGCCGTGCGGGCCACCGTGTCGGGGTCGGGCTCGTAGTGGAAGGGCTCCGTCGAGACCCAGCCCTGGTAGCCGCTCGAGGCGAGGGCCGAGAGGATGGGCCCGAAGGCCACCTCGCCCATGCCGGGGCCGAGGCCGCCCGGCTCGTTCGCGTGGAAGTGGCCCGCGCCCTTGCCGTGCTCGCGGATGGTGCCGATGATCCCGCGCGGCATGCCGCTCATGGCCTTCGTGTCGAGGATGTAGCCCACCCGCTCGCGCCCGATGTCGCCGGCGAGGGCCTGCGCCTCCTCCACGGTCTGGAGGAAGTTCGTCTCCGCCGGGTTCAGCGGCTCGAGGAGGAGGTCCACGCCCCGCTCGGCGCAGACGTCGGCCACGGCGCGAAGCCCCTCGACGGCCCGGGCCCGCGCCGCGGCGTGGCTCTCGCCGGCGGCGACGTTCCGCTGCTTCGGCGAGCCCAGGACCAGGAGCCTCCCGCCCAGGTCGGCGCAGAACCGGACGAGCGACTCGAGGTAGCGCACGGTCCGGGCGCGCACGGCGTCGTCGGGCGTCGTCAAGTGGAGCCCCTTCGGCGAGACGAGGAGCCAGTGGAGGCCGACGACCTCGATCCCCTCGCCCTGGGCGACCTCGCGGATCTCCCGCCTGCGGGCCGCGGGCACCTCGTCGACCGACTCGGCGACGTTGAAGGGCGCGATCTCGATCCCGTCGAAGCCGAGCCGGGCGACGCGGCGGATCGTCTCCTCGATGGGCAGGCGGTAGACCTCGCTGCAGAGGGCGAGCTTGAATGGCATGGGCATCGATTATCGGTTGGAGCCTCGAGCGGGCCGCCATTGTAGCGGGAAGGGGCGGCCCTCTGTAGACTTCCGTCTCCCGATATGCTCCCCACCATGACGCAACCACCCTCCGATCCCTCTCGCCTCGCCGACTCGACGATCAAGCTCGAGACGCCGCCCCCCGGGGACGTCCGGTGCCTGGAGCCCTTGATCGGCGTGCACGGCCTTCAGCTCATGACGTTCCACGGGTCGCACGGGAGGCCCCTGCGGCGGCGGGAGGGCCCGCGGCCTCCGGCCGAGCTCTGCTGGAACGCGCGCTACAAGATCGGGAGGCTCCTGGGGCGCGGCTCCCAGGGCGCCGTCTACCTCGCGCGGCGGGAGGGCGCCGACGGCTACTTCACGAACGTCGCCCTCAAGCTCTTCTACCGCGCCGACGACATCACGCCGGAGGAGTACGCGGCCGAGATGCGGCGGATCGCGAGGCAGTCCCAGCGGGTGAGCGTCATCCAGCACGACAACCTGGTCTACATCCGCGACTTCGTCGCCCTCGAGGGGGACGCGACGCGGGACGACACCACGCGCGTCATGATCCTCGAGTGGGTCGACGGCCTCGACCTCGCACGCCTCCTCGAGCCCGGGCGCCTCGAGAGCCTCCGGGAGCGCCTCTCGCCGAGCGAGTGGAAGCGCCTGGACGACGTCATCGTCGGCCCCGGGGAGGACCACTGCCGCTTGAAGCCGGGGATCGCGGTCGACATCATCCGGGGCTGCCTCGCGGGGCTGTCATCGCTCCACCACGTGGGGATCGTGCACTGCGACTTGAAGCCGTCGAACATCATGATCAAGCGGACGGGGACGAAGAAGCTGATCGACCTGGACAGCTCCTGCATCCCCTCGCAGGAGCCCGGGGTTTACCGCGGGACGCCGTACTACATGGCGCCCGAGCAGCTCCGCGGGTCGAGCCTCGACGAGGCGTCGGACATCGCGAGCCTCGGGTACATCCTGATCGAGCTCCTGACCGGCAGGCTCCTCTTCCGGGACTGCGAGACGATCCAGGACCTCGTCGAGGCGAAGACCGAGCTCCCCAGGAAGCTGGACCTCCTGCTGCCGCCCGAGGTGCGGCGGAGCGCCATCTTGAGGGCCCTCGTGGCCAAGATGGTGGCCGTCGAGCCCCGCGACCGTTTCCCCGACGCGGACGCGGCGGAGCTGGACCGCGTCGGGGCCGTGAGCTTCCACCGCCAGCTCGTCCAGACGAACCTCTCCACCGAGTACGGCCGCGAGCTCGCCTGGTGGATCGAGCGGATCCACGAGAAGCTGGACGACGGAGCCTCCCATGCATAGCCTCCACCCCAGCGTGCTCGAGCCGGACGCCACGGCGCTCCTCGTGATCGACGTCCAGGAGCGGTTCAGGACGGCCATGGCGGGATTCGAGGCCATGGCGGCAGGCTGCGCGCGGCTCGCGCGCGCCTTCCGCGCCCTGGGGCTGCCGGTCTTCGCCACGGAGCAGTACCCGAAGGGCCTCGGCCCCACGGTCCCGGAGGTCAAGGATGCGCTGCGGGGGGGGGCGCTGGACGTCCCGATCCCCGAGAAGACGGCGTTCAGCTCCTGCGGGTGCGAGGGCTTCCTGGAGGGGCTCCGGGCCGCGCGGGTCCGTTGCGTCCTCGTCTGCGGGATCGAGGCGCATGTCTGCGTTAGCCAGACCGTGCACGACCTCCTCGCCGCCGGCTACCGCGTCCACGTGGCCGCCGACGCCGTCGAGTCGCGCCGCGAGCGGGACCGGGAGCTCGCCCTCCGGCGGATGGAGCGCGCCGGCGCGGTCTTGACGACGGGCGAGTCGGCCGCCTTCGAGCTCCTCCGCGACGCGCGGCACCCCAGGTTCAAGGAAGTGCAGGCCCTCTTCAAGTGAGCAGGTGAGCCGGACATGAGAGGTCCAGGGCACCCGCACCACGAGCTGCGCCGGGTCCCGAGGCGCAAGCGGGCCCTGTGGGGGGCCGCGGCGGGGCTCGCCCTGGGGCTCGCGGCTTGCGCCCTCAGCCTCGTGGAGGGCCTCGGGTCCGTCGAGAGCATGACGATCGACCTGCGCCACGGGCGCCTCGCGCGGCCCACGGACGCCTCGCGCCAGGTGGCGGTGGTCCTCGTCGACGAGTACTCGATCCAGGAGCTGCGCCGGGTGGAGGGAGTCCGCTTCTTCCCCTGGCCGCGCGACGTCTACGAGGCCGTCGTCCTCTATCTCAAGGAAGCGGGGGCGAAGGCCATCGTCTTCGACATCCTCTTCAACGACCCGTGGCCGGCGGCGAAGATCGACCAGGCCCTCGCCGACGCCGCCCGCGAGGCGGGCAACGTGGTCTTCGCGGCCAAGCTCGACCACCTGCCCCCCGGCGTGGAGCCCTTCGAGGGCGAGGCCGCCGAGGCGGAGCGCCGCGCGGCCGAGACGGCCCTCGCCAAGGCCCGCGTGGACGTCCCGGGCTGGCCCTTCGGGCGGTGGGAGGGGGTCGCGATCGACCAGCTCGTGGCGCCGATCCCGGAGCTCGCCGAGGCGGCGCGAGGCGTGGGCTTCGTCAACGTGCGCCAGGATCCCGACAACACCCTGCGGCGCGCCGAGCTCCTCCAGCCCGGGCCCGACGGGAAGACCCTCGTCGCGTCCCTGCCCCTCGCCGCGGCCCTCGCCGCCCTGGGCCCCGAGGCGAAGCCGGCCCTCGAGGGCCGCGAGCTCCTGGTCGGGGGGAAGCGGATCCCGCTGAGCGAGACGGGCCGGCCGCTCGTCCGCTTCTACGGGAAGGAGGACACGATCCGGCCCGAGAACGCCGTCTCGGTGATCCGGAGCCTCGCGCGCCTCGGGGAGGGGCAGCCTCCCCTGGTCCCGCCGGAGGCCTTCAAGGACAAGGTCGTCTTCGTGGGCATCAACGCCTCGGGCTTCGAGGACGTCGTGACGGCGCCCGTGAGCGACAGGCTCCCCGGCGCCGAGTATCAGGCCACGGTCTGCGCCAACATCCTCGGCGGAGAATTCCTTCGCGAGCTCGGAAGCGGAGCGCGCGCGGCCCTCTTCCTCGCGGTGGGCCTCGCCGGCGGGCTCGCCGCGTTCCTCGCCTGGCGGCCCGTCCCGGCGGCCGCCGCGACGCTCGCCGTCTTCGCGGCCCACGCGGGGCTCGCGGTGTGGCTCTTCCGGGAGGGGACGATCGTCTCCGTGCTCGAGCTCTTCTTCCCCGCCGTCGAGCTCGGCGGGGCCTTCCTCGCCGCGACGCTCTCGGCCTACTTCCTCGAGGGCCGCCAGAAGCGCGAGGTCTCGCGCGCCTTCGGGCAGTACCTGAGCCCCGTCGTGATCCGGGAGCTGATGCGGGACCCCGGGTCGCTCCGCCTCGGCGGCGAGACGCGGGAGGTGGTCGTCTACTTCTCGGACATCAAGGGCTTCAGCGGCTTCTCCCACGGGATGCCCTCGGAGCGCCTCGTGTCCTTCCTCAACGTGTACCTGACGGCCATGTCCGACGTGATCCTCGACTCGGGCGGCCTCGTCGACAAGTACATCGGCGACGCCGTCATGGCCTTCTGGGGCGCGCCCCAGCCCGCCGCGAGCGCGGCGCGCGACGCCTGCCTCGCCGTGGTCGAGCAGCGGCGGATCCTGCGCGAGCTCAACGTGCGCTTCCGGGCCGAGGGGTACCCGCCCATCGAGTTCCGCGTGGGCCTCAACCTCGGGACGGCCACCGTCGGCAACATGGGCTCGGCTCGGCGCTTCAACTACACGGCCATGGGCGACACGGTGAACCTGGCCTCGCGCCTCGAGGGGGCGAATAAGTTCTTCGGCTCCCACGTCCTGATGACCCGTGACGTCCGTGCATCCGCCGGTGAGGCCGTCGTGGCGCGCCGCCTGGGCCGCGTGCAGGTCGTGGGCATCGACGACCCCGTCGAGGTCCACGAGCTCCTGGGCCGCGCCGGGGCGTTCCCCGCCGATGGACTCCGGCGCATCGAGCGGTATCATGAGGCCCTCGCGCTGCTCGAGCGCGGGGCGTCCGCCGAGGCCGTCCGAGCTCTCGAGGAGCTCCTCGGCGACGGGCGCGGCGCGGCCGCGGACCCAGTCATCGAGATGCTCCTAGAGCGGAGCCGCCGGATCGCGGCCTCGGGAGCGCCCTGGGACGGGGTGTGGGTGCTCACCGAGAAGGGATGACCGAGAAGGGATGACCGAGAAGGGATGACCGAGAAGGGATGACCGAGAAGCGAACCGAGCTCGCGAGAGCGGGAGGAGACATGCCGATGGCACGAGCTTGGTGCTGGTCGGGACGAGCCCTCGCCGCCGCGGCCTGCGCCGTGACCCTCGTCGGCGCGGTGGCCTGGGCGGCGGAGGCGATGAAGGTCGTCGAGAGGGAGGCGGCGGTCCGGCGCGACAAGAAGAGCTACAGCCCGAAGGTCGCGACGGTGCACGAGGGGGACGACGTGACGGTCCTCGCCACCGAGGAGCCCTGGATCCGGGTGGACTTCAAGGGGGTCACGGGCTGGCTGAGCCAGTCCTCGGTCACGCCGCCCTCGAAGTTCGTGCCGTCGACGGACGAGGCGGCGCGGGGGACGAGGGCCACGATGCAGTCGGCGGCCAAGCGAGGCTTCAACCCGGAGGTCGAGGCGAAGTACCGCGAGTCGAACCCGGACCTGAACGCGGCCTACAAGCTCTTGGACGAGATCGAGAAGCGGACCCTCCCGGAGGAGAAGATCCTCCGGTTCCTCGAGCAGGGCAAGCTCATCGAGGCGGGAGGTGGCCGATGAAGCCCCGCGCCCTCTTCCGGGCCTTGCCTCCCCTCGGGGCCCTGGCCGTCCTCGCGCTCGGCGCCTCGGGGCTCCTCTTCGGCCCGGGGTGCGCGTTCGTCGAGAAGACGGCCGGCGCCATCGCCGACGCGACCGAGGGCACCGCCCTGGGCTCGGTCTCCCGGGGCATCTCCATGAGCGCCGAGAGCATGAAGGAGTTCACGCCGCAGCAGGAGCACTACATCGGCCGCGCCGTCGCGGTCGAGATCCTGAGCCGGTACAAGGTGCACCCGGACTCGAGGCTCCAGGAGTACGTGAGCCTCGTGGGGCACGCCGTGCTCGCGGCCCCGGAGCCCCTGCGGACCCACAGGGGGTACCGGTTCGTGGTCCTCCAGGGCGATGAGGTCCAGGCCGTCTCGACCCCCGGCGGCTTCGTCTTCCTCACCGAGGGCGTCGTGCGGCGCGCGAGGGACGAGGACGAGCTGGCGGCGGTCCTCGCCCACGAGGTCGCCCACGTGTCCCTCAAGCACGGGATCGGGGCGATCAAGGCGGCCACCCGGAGGCAGGCGCTCGCCCTCCTCGTCCAGGGCGTGGGGGAGGGGGCGGCCCAGGTGGCCGGCGCCCGGGGCGACGCGGACCAGAAGCAGCTCGCGGAGCTCGCCGGCGTGTTCGGGAACGCGATCCAGGACATCACTGGGGAGCTCCTCGAGAAGGGCTACTCCCGCGATCTGGAATTCGAGGCCGATAAGGAGGCGGCGAAGTACCTTGCGTCCTCGGCCTATGCCCGCGCGGCCCTCCCGAGCTACCTCCAGGTCCTCGAGAAGGAGGGCGCGGGCGGGAAAGGCGGCTGGACGGCGACGCATCCGGCGCCGGCGGACCGCATCTCGGAGCTCGGGGACCTGGTCCTGGGCGACTCGCCGGGCCGGTCCACCCGCCGGCAGCGGTTCCTGAAGGTGCTGGGCGACGGGTAGGGGGCCCGCGCGTCGAGACTCCATGGCCCGGAC
>JACQVW010000092.1 GCA_016209535.1 Planctomycetota bacterium
CTGGAACCTCGTCCGGTACTGCTCGTTGACCGTGCAAAGCGTCCTTAACGAGCTGATCGCCGAGGCCTCGTTGCCCGCCTTCCTCGCGTTGAGGAGGCTGGGAATGGCGATCGCCGCGATGATGGCGATGATCGCCACGACGATCATGAGCTCGATCAGTGTGAAGCCCTCATTCCTTTTCATGCCAAAGGCCCTCCTTGCGGCCCTTCCTTCCGTGAGTCTCCCAGGCCGGGCTCAGGATCCGACTCCTTAGCCCGGTACCGCCTGGGTCGTCCTTGCCTTGTCCTTAGTGTTCAGCAATGCTCAGCAACCGGAGTGCCCGGAGCCTCGCGGGCCGCGGCGAACGCCGAAGCCTGCGGCGCGCCGGGGCTTGCGAGGCCAGGGCCGCGCCGGCTCGCGGCCCCTGGCCCAGGCCTGTCAGGGGCAGCTTTGTCCACCTGACAAGCCTGGTCAGGCCGCGCTCAGTCGAGCGGCGCGCTCGCCGAGGTGGCGGTGCCGGACGCCGAGAAGCGGATCACGCCCGTCTGGTCGGTGAAGAACCCGCGGTCGCCCGTCGTGCCGGCCGTCGAGGGCGCGGCAGCGCACGTGAACGTGTTCGTCCCGCCCGAGTACGTGAACCCGTACCCCGACTTCGTGCCCGAGCCGAGCACGCTGTCGATGTACCCCGTCGTGCTCAGGTTGGCGAGGCTCGTCGAGTACGACTGGAACCTCGTCCGGTACTGCTGGTTCACCGTCGAGAGGGTCCTCAGCGAGCTGATCGCCGAGGCCTCGTTGCCCGCCTTCCTCGCGTTCAGAAGGCTCGGGATGGCGATCGCCGCGATGATGGCGATGATCGCCACGACGATCATGAGCTCGATGAGCGTAAAGCCGTGTTCTTTCCTCACGACAGGAACCTCCTCCCTCTCCTGGATCTGGGACCGACATGAGCTTCAACTCCCTTGCTGGCGCCGCGCGCGGGCACCGTCCGAGACGCCTCCAGGGCAAACGCGGTGCCAGCTTTCCCAGCTTCTTCGGTTTTTCTGCCAGCTCGCGTTGAGGGCCAGGTTTAGCGCGTCGGGGAGCCCCCTTACCTGGAACTCCCGCCGGCGGCGACAAAAACGCGCCCGCCCTTTCTTGTCGCTCCGACAGTCCTCGGGATCCTGGCCCTCAGCCGACCCGGATTTCCCGGACGTTGAGCTCGACCTCGGAGCGCCCCTGCCAGCGCGAGATCCTCGGGGTCACGAGGAGCGAGGCTCGCGCGCCGGGACGCTCGAGCCTCGAGGCCCACTGCGCCTGCTGGAACGCGATCGCCCGGAACGCAGGACCGTCCTGGCGGACGTGAAACGCCAGGTGCCGCCCGTCGCCCCCCAGGACGCGGGGCCGGCCCGCGACGGCGGCTCCCTCGACGAGGAGCAAGGGCTCCCGGTTCCCGTGGCCGTGGGGCTCGAGGAGCTCGAGCTCCTTCACGGCCTCGAGGCTCAGGTCCCTGAGACGCAGCTCCGAGTCGACCACGACCTCGGGGACCATCTCCGACGGCTCGAGGGAGATGGCGTCGTTCAGGGCCCTCCGCAGGCTCTCGATGAGCCGCGGCTCGAGCTCCACGCCGGCGGCCATCTCGTGGCCGCCGAACCCCGAGAGGTACTCGCTGCACGCCGCGAGGGCGTCGCAGATGTGGACCCCGGGGACGGAGCGCGCCGACCCGCGGGCGCGCCCCCCCTCGAGCGATATGAGGACCGTGGGCCTCGAGAACTCCTGGGCGATCCGCGCCGCCACGATCCCGATCACTCCAGTGTGCCAGCCCTCGCTCTCGAGGACGATCGCCCGCGCCCGGTCGAGGTCCACGGTCCTCAGGACCCGGTCCCTCGCGCTCTCGAAGATGTCACGCTCGATCGCCTGGCGGCGCCGGTTCTCGCCCTCGAGCGTCCTGGCGAGGGCCTGGGCCTGCGCGTCCTCGCTCGCCAGGAGCAGGTCCATGGCCGTCTCCGCGCGGCCGAGGCGGCCGGCGGCGTTGATCCTCGGCCCCAGGTGGTACCCGACGGCCCCGGAATCCACCCGGGCTTCCCCCCCCACCCGGGCCTCCCCCCGGCCCTCGAGGGCGCTCTCGACGAGGCGCCGGAGCCCGGGACGTGCCGTCTCGGAGAGCGCCATGAGCCCGAACTTCGCCAGGACCCGGTTCTCCCCCACGAGCGGCACGACGTCGGAGATCGTCCCGAGGGCCACGAGCGCGAGGGACTCGACGAGGAACCTCCGCATCTCCTCCGAGACCTTCGTCGCGCGAGACAGGCGCTGGGCGAGGGCCCAGATGAGCTTGAAGGTCACGCCGACGCCGGCGAGGCTCCGGAAGGGGTAGCTGCTCGCCGGCACGCAGGGGGTCACGTGGGCCGGGGCCTGGGGCAGGACCGCAGGCGGCTGGTGGTGGTCCGTGATGACCACGTCCACGCCCAGGACGCGCGCCAGGTCCACCTCCTCGCCCGCCGAGGAGCCGTTGTCGACGGTGATGATGAGCTTCACGCCCTCGGCGGCGAGCTCCCGGACCGCGTCGGCGCGCAGCCCGTACCCGTCGAGGAGTCTGTTCGGCAGCCGGTACTTGACGCGGCAGCCGATGAAGCGGAAGAAGTCGAAGAGGAGGCACGTGGAGGAGATCCCGTCCACATCGTAGTCGCCGAAGATGGCGATGGGCTCCCGCCGCTCAAGGGCCAGCGCGATCCGCTCGACGGCGCGGCCCATGTCGGGGAGCCCGTCGGGGTCGTGGAGGTGCCCCAGCTTGGGGTGGAGGAACCGCCGCGCCTCTTCCGGGTCCGCGATCCCCCGCGCCGCGAGGACGCGCGCCACCAGGGGCGAGCAGGGGGCCTCGCGCGCCAGCCGCTCCCAGGCGCGCGGTTCGGTGTCACGGATCCTCCACCGGCTCTCCACCACGCGCCCGAGTGTAGTGGAGGCAGGCTCGTGGCGCAAGCGAGGCCTATCCCTGGAGCGACCTCTGGAGCTCCTCCTTGAGCTCCTCGGGGAACAGGCCCGCCTTCGCCCGGAAGAGCTCGCGCGCCCGGTCCATGTCGCCCTCCTTGAGGTACGTCTGGACCAGGAAGTAGTAGACGTCGCCCTGGGGCAGCTCCGAGCCGCCCGCGGCCCCGAGGGCCGCCTCGAGCCGGTCGCGCGCCTCGGCCGCCTTCCCGCCGTAGAAGAGAGCGAGGCCGAGGTTGTAGAGCACGATGGCGGCGGGGTCGATCGCAACGCAGCGGCGCAGCACCTCCTCGGCCCCGGCGAAGTCGCCGTCGCGGATGTGGACCGCACCGAGGTCGTTCAGGGCCCAGAAGTGGTCCGGCTTGATCTCCACGGTCCTCTCGAGCCAGCGGGCGACATCGGTGACCTTCTCATCGCCCGCGGTCCTGTTGAGGAGCTGCGCGAGGCCGTAGGTGGCATGGTAGTTGTCGGCGTCGACCTCGAGGGCCTTCGTGAAGGAGGCCACGGCGACCTGGCGCAGCCGGTCGAGCTCGACCGAGCTCGCCCCGCTGGAGCCCGCCAGGGCGGCGAAGTACTTCTCCGCCTGGGCCTTCGCCTGGTCCGAGTAGAAGACCGAGTCCTGGTTCAAGCGGACGACCGTGGGCTCCACCTCGCCCGCGCCGAGGATCGTGAAGGGAGGCGAGACCTCCTCGGCCACGACCTTCCCCTTGCGCACGAGGCGAACGCGGATCCTGTGCTCGCCGTCCTCGCCCCTCGGGAGGTCCCAGTAGCAGTCGGCCCGCGCCGGGAGGTCCGCGTAGAGGAGCGCCCACTCGCCGCCCTGCCGCGCCTGGTGGTCGATCGAGACGCGCAGCTCGTCCTCGACCTCCGCCGCCACGGGGTGGAGCCTCCAGACGATCTTCTCGGTCGCGCGCGACGGGTAGGCCTTCGTCTCGGCGAAGGTCTCGAGACGGAGCGGCGGCTCCACCTCGCGGGGCCCCACGACGGCCTGGGCGCGGTTCCCCGCGGCATCGGCCACGGTGAACCGCACGGCGTGGCGCGCGGCGCCCGCCGGGACGAGGAAGCCGAAGCGGCCCTCCTCGGGCGAGACGCTCGCCCACCGCCCCGCGTCCCTCCAGGACCCATCGGGCTCCTGCCCCTCGATCACGAGGGGGGGGACGGCGTCCGTCCAGTCCGCCTCCACCTGCGCCTCGGCGGGGAATCCCGCCACCCACGCGAGGGGCGAGGCCCGCGCCGCGAGGGCCGGCGGCGTCCGGTCGATGCGGAAGGAGGCGATGCCGGGCACCGGCGGGTCGGGGCCCACCGCGCCGGGCTCGGCGTTCGTCGGGGCGGGCGCCGCGTTGCCTGCGGCGTCCTCGGCGCCCGCGTGGATCTCCCAGGCGCCCTCGGGGCGGTCGCCGAGGGCGACCTCGAGGCGGCCCCCCTCGATGCGCGCGTCCTCGGGGCCAAGGGCCTCCCAGGGACCGCCCGCCCTCCGGAGCCGCACCGCCGTCCGCGCGACCCCCGAGCCGCCCGGGTCCGTGAGATCGAGGCGGCAGGAGAGGCGATCGCCCGCCGCCGGCGGGAGGCCCGCGAGCTCGGCCCGCGGCGGGTCCGCGTCGACCGCGAAGGGCTCGGTCGACCGCGCCTCGACCGGCGTCCCATCCTCGAGCACGGCCCGCAGGCGCAGGAGGCAGCTCGCGCGCGTCTCGAGGGGCGCCTCCCACTCGACCTTGCCCGCGTCGAGGGCCGCCGTGCCCGCCGGGGACCACGTCGCGCCGCCGTCCCCGCTCCACTCGAGGGTCGCCGGGGCGCTCGAGGGGGCGCCCTCGAGCCTCCAGGCGACCGGGAGCCTGGAGCCGCCCCGCACGAACCGAGCCGGGAGAGGCTCGAGGACGGCGCGCGGTCTCTCGGGCGCCGCGGCCGGCGCGAGCGCGGGCACAGGAGGTCCCGCTCCCTCGGCCGGCGCGCCCGCGACCTCGGTCTCGGCCTTGGCTTCGGTCTCCGTCTCGGTCTCGGCCGTCGCGACGGCGGGCCCAGGGCCCGGCGCCGGCGCGCTCGCGGGGGCAGGCGCCGTCGGCGGCGCCTCCTCGGCCGCGGCGGCGGGGGCCGCCGTGACCCGCGAGGAGACCTCGGCGAGCAGGGCCCCGCCGGACGGGTTGAACGCCGCGAGCCGCGAGGCCTCGTGCCCCGCCATGTCGCGGGCCGTCACGCGGACGAGGATGTCCTGCGCCGCCTCGGGAGGCGCAGGCCAGAGGTAGCGCTGCGGCCCCGCGGCGGGCGCGAGCCTCGCGATGGGCCTCCACTCGCCGCCGCCGTCGGGGCTCCACTCGATCACGACCGGTGCGTCGCCGAGCTGGAGCTCCGCCAGGGTCCACTCGATCTGGAGCGCCCGGGCTCCGAGGACCGTGCTCCCGAGCCTCGGCGGCAGGAGCTCGATCTCGGGCGGGCTCCGGTCGGCGCAGAGCCACAGCGCGGGCTCGTCGCCCGGGCGCGGCACGAGCCGCTCCGTGCCGTCGGAGTACGTCGCCGACGCGCGAAGGCCCAGGACGCCCTCGGCCGGCTCGAGCTCGAGGGGCTGCGCCTCCGGCGACGCCGTCCCCACCTTCCTCCAGGTGGTACTGCCCTCCTCGAGGGCCCAGATCGAGGTGCCCTTGACGCGCCGCAGGTCGACCAGCTCGGGGTCGAAGTAGCACCGCACGGGCACCTTCTCGAGCGCCGTGACGAGCCGGCGCGGGTACGTGCCGAGCCGGGTCATGAGCACGGACAGCTCGGCCTCCTTGAGGAGCCGCGCCCTCGGCGTCTCCGGGCCCGACTCGCGCCGGAGCGGGCCGCAGGAGAGGCCCGCGGCCAGGACGGCCGCGGCCCCGACGCAGGCGAGGACCGACGCCCTCGCCGCGCGACGCCCGCCCCGGAGACCCGCCCCTCCCGATCCTGTGCTTCTTCCGGTGTCTCTCCGCATTCTCTTCACTCCTTCCCACGGGTAGCCCCGAGATCCAGGGGTCTGCGGCCCGAGGGCCGCCGCCGGAGGTATTATCGGCCGCTCGAGGCGGAGACTTTTGGGTTTTTCGGCGTGGTTCAGATCAGGGCGTGGTTCAGATCAGGCTCCATTCGGGTAACAGGAAAGAGCTCAGCAGGGGCAGTTTGGTAGGGGCAGTATCGTGGGAA
>JACQVW010000093.1 GCA_016209535.1 Planctomycetota bacterium
AGGTAGGAGCTCAGCAGGGGCAGTTTGGTAGGGGCAGTATCGTGGGAATGAACGCGTGGTTCATAGCCGGGTGTAACCCAGCGTTTGAACCACGCCGGAAACTCCTTCCCGAATGATCCTGTCCACCGCCTGGACGTGGCCTGGAGGGCCCTGGCGCCGAGCGACCCCCAGGGCGCGATATGGAAGACCTGGAGTCCAGTGGAGTTACGCGCCCGCCCCGCATCCTGGAACGTCCCTTGCCACGGGTGCGTCTGGACATTACGAAGGGACCCTACGAGCACCAGCAAGACCGGGGGAGATCCAGGAGAAGGAGACCATGACGCAATGGATCGACGGAGCGGGAGCCAGGGAAAGCTTGAGCGGTATCCAGGTGATCGAGCGGGCGACGACGCCGGTGAAGACCGACCTCCTGGCCCGGAACGGCGTCTCGAGCCTCAGGATCTTGAGCGCATCGAGGTTCCTCGACCTCCTCCAGGGGATGGTCGAGGGCTCGGTCAAGGAGCGCCCCGGCCCCCGGGCTGCGGGCCCGGGTCCGGGTCCGGGTCCGGCGGCGCCCGAGGGGCCGGCCGCGGACCTCGAGCGGGCCTACGAGGCGCGGTGGCGCGACCTGAGGAGCCGGCACGAGGAGAGCCTCCGCCGGATCGAGGGACGCATGGAGAAGCTCTCCCAGGTGTTCCACGGCCTCCAGGGAGCCTTCGAGGGCCTCGAGGGGCCTGCCCCGGCGGCCGCTGAGGGCACACCGCGCGACCCGGCGGGCCACGACCAGGCGCGGGCCCTGCTCCGCGAGATGCTCCTGAGGGGCGGAGAGTAGCGACCCCTACTTCTTGGAGGCAGGGGCGCCGCCCTTCGCGGCAGTCGCGGCGGGCTTCGCCGCAGCGGCAGCGGCAGCCGCCTTGCTGGCAGGCGCAGCCTTCCCCGAGGGCGCCGTCCCGGCAGCGCCCGGCGCTGCCGCAGCAGTCGCCGCGCCCGGAGCCGCGGCCGCCTCCTCCTTCTTCTCCTTCTTCTCCTTGACGCGCTTCTTCGCCTTGAGGACGCGCACCTTCTGGAGGCCGAAGGGGGAGGATTCCTCCTCCTTCCACCTCCCCGACTTGCGGAGCTGGAGGATCCGCTCGTAGCGCGTGAGGACGTTCCGCGCGCGCACGAGCGACGTCTTGAGGGCCAGGCTCTTGTGAATGCTCATGGTTCCACCGTCTCTCCCCCCTCGGTCCCCCCGGGGGGACGGTTCGCGGCCGCAGCAGACACGCCGCCCGTGCGGCGGCCCAGGGTGAAGGCCGGGGGTGACCGGTTGAAGCTGCGGATTGTATAAGCCCCGGCGCGGACCACAAGGCCAAAAAACGCACGACGATCCGGCGGCCGGGCGCCTCCGGAGGGCGTCCGCGCCGGTGGCGCCCTCACCTGTGCGAGCAGCGCTTGAGAAGCGCGGCGGAAGGGGTACCCTGGAGGGCGGTCGTTCCCCCCCGGGACAGCTCCAAGTGCCCCCCGCGCGCCGTTTCACCCTCGTTCCCCCGCTCCTCGGCTGCTGGCTCGTCGGTCTCCAGGTCCTCGCCGACAGCACCATCGTCTTCAACGAGGTCATGTACCACCCGCCGGGGAACGCGCCCGAGCTCGAGTGGGTGGAGCTCCACAACCAGATGGCCGTCGACATGGACATCTCCGGGTGGTCCCTGGCGGACGGCGTCTTCTTCCTGTTCCCCGAGGGGACCGTGGTGCCGGGCGGCGGGTTCGTCATCGTGGCGGCGTCGCCCGCGGCGCTCCAGGCCCTGGGCTTCGCGGGCGCCCTGGGACCCTTCGCCGGACGGCTCGACGACTCGGGCGAGCGGCTCGTCCTCGCCGACACGAACGGCCGGCTCATGGACCGGCTCCGGTACAACGACGAGCGCGACTGGCCCGTGGAGGCCGACGGATCGGGGGCGTCGCTCGCCAAGGTCGACCCCGACTCGGCCAGCGCGCCCGCCGCGAGCTGGGCGTCGAGCCTCCGGGTCGGAGGGACGCCGGGCGAGCACAACTTCCCCGGCGCCGCCGGGACCAGGGACCTGCCGGCGGGGCTCGTCTCGTGGTGGAGCTTCGACGAGCCGAGCGGGAAGGCCCTGGACTCCGCCGACTCGAACCATGGGACCCTCGGCGCCGGCGCCCGGCGGGTGGCCGGTGCCGTGGGCGGCGCGGTCACCTTCGACAACACGGCGGAGGCCTACGTCTCGGTGGGCACCGGCACGGGCAACAACTTCTCGACGACGACGGGAATCACCGTCGAGGCCGTCATCAAGCCACTCTGGGGCGCCGCGCCGGGGGACCACGACGAGATCTTCCGCAAGGAGGACGGCGCGAACCGCGTCCTCCTCTCCTTCCAGAACGACGGCAACCAGAACGGGTTCTCGCAGCCGCCCGTGGGCGCGGGCCCGGTGCTCTCCTTCGGCCTCAACGCCGGGGGCGCGTACAAGGAGCTGGACATGCCGCTCGACGGCGCCGCCGGCCGTCCGACCCTCGCCGGGCTCGAGGACGGGAGGTTCCACCACGTCGCCGCCACGTACGACAGCGCCACGGGGCTGAAGGCGATCTACGTCGACGGGGTCCTCGCGTACAGCTTCGGCCTCGCGCCGGGAGGCACCATCGCGAGCGGTGGCGGCAGCACGGCCTACATCGGCAACATGAACGGCCGCGGCGAGCCGTTCACCGGCGCGATCGACGAGGTGGCCTTCTGGAGGGAGGCCCTCGGGGCCGACGAGATCGCGGAGCACCACGCCCGCTCTCGGGCCGGGCAGGGCTACTTCAGCCCGCCCGGGGAGATCGCCGGCGGGGCGCGGGTGGCCTTCAACGAGATCTTCGCCGTCGCGGGGAGCCAGGCCTGGCTCGCGCTCTCGAACCATGGCCAGGATGCCGTGGACCTCGAGGGGTTCGCCCTGGTGAGGGCCGGGCCGGGAGGAGGTGAGCACGTCTTCGGGTCGTCCCCGCTCGCGGCCGGTGGCTACCTCGTCCTCGGCGAGTCGCAGCTCGGCTTCGGCATCCTCCCCGGCGACAAGCTCTTCCTCTACGCCCCGGGCCGCGAGGCCGCCCTGGCCGGAGCGCGCGTGGAGGCGGGGCACCGGGCCCGGCACCCCGAGGCGACGGGGCCGTGGCTCGTCCCCGATCGGCCCACGCCCGGCGCTGCGAACAGCTTCGCCCTCCGCGATGAGGTGGTCATCAACGAGATCCTGTACCACCACCGGGCGGTGCCCGAGTCTCCTCCGGTCTTCGAGGAGACCACCCTGCTCGCGCTGGACGCGTCCTGGCGGTTCAACGCCTCGGGCGTCGACCCGGGGCCCTCGTGGCGCGAACCGGCCTACGACGATGGCGCCTGGCCGAGCGGCCCGGCGCTCCTCTACAACGAGACGGCCGATCTGCCGGGGCCCAAGAGCACGGCGCTTCCCCTGGGCCCGATCACCTTCTACTTCCGGGCTCGGTTCTCGTGGGACGGCGACCCGGCGGGGGCGCGGCTCGCCGTCCGCCACGTGACCGACGACGGCGCGGTGTTCTACTTGAACGGCGCCGAGGTCTACCGCTTCAACATGCCTCCGGGCGCCGTCGGCCCCTCCACGCTGGCGTCGCCCGGCGTGGGCGACGCGGCCCTCGTGGGGCCCGTGTCCCTCGCCGCCGGAAGCCTCGTGAGCGGCTCCAACGTCCTCTCGGTCGAGGTCCACCAGGGCAGCACCAGCTCGAGCGACATCGTCTTCGGCGCGAGCGTGGTGGCCCTGCGGACCGTGCGCGAGGGCACCGCCTTCGGCGAGTCGCCGGAGGCATGGATCGAGCTCTACAACCGGAGCGCCCGGGCCGTGGACCTCGGGGGCTGGAGCCTCGCGGGAGGGATCGAGCACCGCTTCGAGGACGGCACCGCCATCGCCCCCGGAGGCTACCTGGTGGTGGCCACCGACGAGGCGTACCTCGAAGCGCTCCACCCCGGCCTGGACGTCGCCGGGGAGCTCCTCGGGCGCCTCTCCCACAAGGACGACCGGATCGTGCTGCGCGACGAGGTGGGGAACCCCGCGGACGAGGTGCACTACTTCGACGGAGGGCGCTGGCCGGGCTACGCGGACGGCGGCGGGTCGTCGCTCGAGCTGCGCGACCCGCGGGCCGACAACTCGAAGCCCGAGGCCTGGGCGGCGAGCGACGAGGGGAGCAAGTCCCGCTGGCGGACCTACAGCTTCCGGGAGGCGGCTTCGGCCGGCGTCGGCCCGACTCTCTGGAACGAGCTCGTCCTCGGGCTCCTCGACGCGGGGGAGGTGCTCCTCGACGACTTGAGCGTCGTCGAGTCGCCCGACAGCGCTCCGGTCCAGCTCCTCGAGAGCTCGACCTTCGACGACGGGACCTCGGGGTGGCGCCTCCTCGGGAACCACGGCCGCAGCCGGGTGGTGGACGACCCGGAGGAGCCGGGGAACCCCGTCCTCCACCTGATCGCCTCGGGCCCCACCGAGCACATGCACAACCACGCCGAGACCACCTTCGCCGGCGGCCGGAGCGTGACCAACGGCCGCCTCTACGAGGTCTCCTTCCGCGCCCTGTGGCTCGCGGGCTCGAGCCAGCTCCACACGCGGCTCTACTTCAACCGGGCCCCCCAGACGACGCACCTGGATGTCCCGGCCGCGAACGGCACGCCGGGGGAGCGCAACTCCACCCACGAGGAGAACATCGGGCCCACCTTCGATGACCTCCGCCACGCGCCCGTCGCCCCCTCGGCGGCAGAGAAGGTCGAGGTCTCGGTGGCGGCGGAGGACCCCGACGGCGTCGCCTCCTCGACCCTGTGGTGGTCCGTCAACGGGGGAGCCTGGTCGAGCGCGCCGATGACCGCGGGGCCCGGCGGGCTGTATCGCCGGGAGATCCCGGCTCAGGCGGCGGGCAGCACCGTCCAGCTCTACGTGGAGGCGGTGGACAGGCTCGGCGCGCGGTCGACGTTCCCCGACGGCGGCCGGGACTCGCGCGCCCTCTACAAGGTGGACGACGGGCAGGCCGTCCTCGCTCGACTGCACAACTTCCGCATCGTCATGACCGCCGCGGACACGAGCTTCCTCCACCTCGAGACCAACGTCATGTCGAACGAGCGCCTCGGCGCCACCGTCGTGTACGACGAGCGGCTCGCGTTCTACGACGCCGGCGTGCGCCTGAAGGGCAGCGAGCGGGGGCGCCCGGAGGCCAACCGCGTGGGCTTCAACGTCCAGTTCCATCCGGACCGCCTCTTCCGCGGCGTTCACGAGAAGATCCACATCGACCGGTCCGGCGGCTGGTCGCTCGGGGGGTCCCCCGGCCAGGACGAGATCCTCATCAAGCACATGGTCAACGTGGCGGGTGGCATCCCGGGGATGTACGACGACATCGTGCGCGTGATCGCGCCGCGCAGCGCCCAGACCGGCTCGGCGCTCCTGTTGATGGCCAGGTTCGACGACGTGTACCTCGACTCGCAGTACGTGGACGGCAGCCGGGAGACGATGCACAAGCTCGAGCTCATCTACTACCCGACCACGACGACGGACGGCACGCCGCAGGGTCTCAAGCGGCCGCAGCCCGACCAGGTGACCGGCACCGACCTGCGGGACTTGGGCGACGACAAGGAGGCCTACCGCTGGACCTTCCTGCTCGAGAACAACCGGGAACGGGACGACTACGGCGGGCTCATCGCCCTGTGCAAGGCCTTCGGCCTGCCCGCGGCCGATCTCGAGGCCGGCGCGCGGCAGGTGATGGACACGAGCGAGTGGATGCGGACCTTCGCCATGTACTCGCTGACGGGCGTCAACGACACGTACACCCAGGGCAACAACCACAACAACATCTACTACCGGCGCCCGGGCGACGGGAAGATGCTGGTCTTCCCCTGGGACATGGACTTCTCCTTCAACCGCCCCACCAACGCCCCCCTCTGGGGCGACCAGAACCTCTCGCGGATCATCTCCCTCGCGCCGAACCGGCGCCTCTTCCTCGGCCACCTCCGCGACCTCATCGAGCGGTCCTTCAACCCCACGTACATGGCGGCCTGGACGGCCCACTACGGAAGCCTCGCCGGCCAGAACTACGGCCCGCTCCTGAGCTACATCGGCGCCCGGCGGAGCTACGTCCTCGCCCAGCTCCCGGCGCGTGTGCCGTTCCGCATCACGACGAACGGCGGGCTCGACTTCACCACGAGCCAGTCGCAGGTCACGCTCGAGGGCGACGCCTGGATCGACGTCGCCGCCATCGTGCTCGATGGCCGGCGGGGGCTCGTGACGCTCGAGCCCGCCTGGACCACCCCCACACACTGGCAGGCCCCGGTGGACCTCGCGAGCGGGGAGAACCCGCTGACCTTGCTGGGCTTCGATTTCGACGGCGACCTCATCGCCTCGACCGGCATCACCGTGACGAGCTCGGCCGCGCCGCAGTTCATCCGGGGCGACGCGAACCTCGACGGCTCGGTGGACCTGAGCGATGCGGTCCGCGTCCTCTTCCACCTCTTCCGGGGCCTGGAAGTCCCCTGCGAGGACTCGGCCGATGCCGACGACGACGAAGCCCTGAGCCTGACGGACGCCCTCCACGTGCTCGGCCACCTCTTCAAGGACGGCCCGCCACCCGCCGCGCCCTACCCGGCGCGCGGGCCCGATCCGGGAGGGGCCGGCCCCCTGGGCTGTGGAGCGGGGATCTGACCCGCGCCGGCGATCGTCCAGCCGAGACGCTCAGCCCACCTCGAGCACGAGGTCCCCCACCGACGCCCCGAGCTGGCGGGCGAGGAGGGCGCACTTCACCCGCAGCAGGAAGAAGATCGGCTTGTCCTCCCCGGCGAGGCGCGCGTCCTTGCCCTCGAGGGTCTCGAAAGCCGCCTGGCCCTTCGCCACGACCACGTCGGCGGCGGCGTAGGCGGCCCGCAGGTCCTCGGAGCAGGCGTTGAGGGGCAGCCCCAGGCAGTCCGCGCCCGGCGTCCGGACCGCCGCCACGCGGTCCAGGCCCGCGAGGCTCGCGTCCTCGCGGGTCGCCTGGGCCAGGATCGGGGCCTCGCGCACCACCGAGACCACCCGCTCCCGGGGCTTCCCGGCCCTCTCGATCAGGAGGCGGTCGAAGGGGAGCTCCCCCGCCGAGCTGTGGACGAAGAGCACCGTGCCCGCGTTGTCGAGCGCGCTCCGCAGCTCCCCGACGAGCTCGCCGGAGAGGGGGATCTCCCCGCACGACTCGATCATGCCCTTGAGGGAGAAGGCCCGCGCGAAGTCCTGCCGCAGCTCGCAATCGAGGATGTTGGAGGCGATCGACAGCTTCACGGCCGCTGCGAACGGGTCGGGCGCCGCCTCGATGGCGGCGCGGGCGCGCCCCTCGAGGGCCAGCGCCTCCTCGATCAGGAGCCGCTTCTCCTCGGCGTAGGGATCGGCGACGCCGAGGACCTTCACGGCGCGCCGGGTCACCGCGTGCACCACTTCGGCGGGCGGCGCCCGGGCGTCCGAGTCCGCGAGCTCCGCCATGGCCTCGGCGAGGATCTTCCGGTGGAGCCACTCGTCCGGCGTCGTCCTGTCCGCCGCGTGGAGCACGCGCCGCAGGCAGCAGGGGAGGCACTCGGGACGGTGGTTCATGGACGCCTCACGAGGCCCTCAACGCTGCCGCCGCAGGACGAGGCTGTCCTCGAAGAAGCGCCCCCGGCTCTTGTAGGGCCTCTGCCGCGTCTCTCGCTTCAGGCGATCGCACTCCTCCTGCGCGTCGCGCTCGTCGAAGAAATGCCCCACGAAGACCGTGTACAGGGGCTTCCCGTCGCTCCCGGTGTCCCCCCGCGCGTCCGTCTCGAGGTAACCGTCCTGGAAGCCGAAGGTCTCGAGGTACTCGAGGATCCGCTGGGCGCCGGTCCAGGACTCCTTCGCGCGGACCTGGATCCTGTAGTGGTACGGCGACGGCGGGGCGGCGGGCGCCGCGGCCTCGGCGGGCTCGCCGCCCGCCGGTGAGGAGGCGCCGGCGGGCGTCCCGGGAGGCGCCGCGGGCCCCTGGACGTTCCGGATCTCGGGCAGCCCGGCAAGCCCCTGCCCTCCGCCCGCGGTGAGGGGCAGAATCCGTGGGAATTGCGGGCTCCAGAGCGGGAGCCTGCGGGCCCCTGGCGCCGCCTCGTCCCTTTGGGGGGATCGAGGGGGGAAAACACCGTCCCCTTGGGGGGATCGAGGGGGGAAGACATTGGCGGCTCGCCTACCTCGAGGGGCGGGTCCTCGAGCGCGCCGCCAAATACACGGAGGCGGCGGCGAGGTTCGCGGCCGCGGCCGAGGATGGGGCGCGGCCGGAGCCGGTGGTCCGGCTTGCCGAGAGCCTGCGGGCTGCCGGCGACTTCGAGGAGGCCCTGAAGACCGTGCGCGCGGCGCTTCAAGAGAAGTGGCAGGGGGAGAGGCGCCTCTGGGACCTCTGGTTCGCCCTCAGCATCCTCGACCTGAAGC
>JACQVW010000105.1 GCA_016209535.1 Planctomycetota bacterium
GCGTGGTTCAGATCAGGCTCCATTCGGGTAACAGGAAAGAGCTCAGCAGGGGCAGTTTGGTAGGGGCAGTATCGTGGGAATGAACGCGTGGTTCATAGCCGGGTGTAACCCGGCGTTGAACCACGCCGAAAAGTCGGTGGTTCTGAACCGTGTCCTCGCGGTTGCTTGGACCACCCCCCCGCGGCCCTACTGCTTCGGGGCGGCCTCTTTCCTCTCGACCGTGTCGGGCACGTCCTCTTCGGTGTCGAGGTCGGAGGCATCCACTTCCTCCTTCTGGAGCCGCTTCTTCATCAGCCGGCCCACCTTGAACTTGACGGTGGTCTTCTCGGGGACCTCGACCTTGTCCCCCGTCCGCGGGTTGCGCGCGACGCGGTGGGCCTTGCTCTTGGGCTCGAAGACCCCGAAGTCACGGAACTCGAGGCGGTTCCCCCGGGCGAGCTCGGAGATGATCTCGTCCAGGAAGCTCTGGATCACCTCCTTGGCGCTCACCTGCTGCACGCCCGTCTTCTCCGCGATCCGCTGGACCAACTCGCGCTTCGTTACGGTCTGCATCCGAGCCTCCTGTCACCCCCTGACCGACGCGGCCTCGCTCGGCCCTGAATCGCGCTCCCCTGCCGGCAAGGCCCCATAGCTTCTTATACCTTTACTGGCCTTCTAGTTAGGTTACCTCAAGCAAGATAGCCCAAAGGTCAGGCTCCCGCAAGCACCATCTGGCAGGGAGCCGTCCTAAAGAACCATGGCCAAAAGAGTTCGCGAGCGGGCCCGCGGTACGTTCAAGCTCGCGGTACGGCACGCCGATGAATCCCACGGGTCCCAGAGAGGGCCACGCCCAGCGCGGGAGAAGCGAATGTTCGATTCCCTTTCGACCGAGGAGCTCCAGTTCGTCAAGGCCATCGAGAAGTACAAGGCCAAGACAGGCAAGACCTTCCTCTCCTGGACGGAGGTCCTGAAGATCTTCAAGGACCTGGGCTACAAGAAGGTGCCGCCGCGGAAGGTCTCGAGCCTGGTCCAGTGAGGTTGTTGGCAGCTCCCGGAAGCGCCGGGGCGTCCAGGAGGGCCCTCACCCGCCCAGAACCTCTTTCCACCACTGGGCTTCGAGATCGTCGAGGGCCGCGCCGTAGGTCCCCTCGAAGGCCCGCGCGACGGAGCCCTCGCGTGCCAGTGCTCGCAGGAGCAGCCTCAGGCGGAACTCCTGGAAGCGCTGAACGAGGAACTCGACGAAACCGTGGCCCTGGACGTAGGTCCAGCGGGACAGCGCCTCGTCGTCCACCTCCCAGAGGCGGAGGGGCACGTCCCGGAAGGCGAGCCTGCGGGAGGCGCCTTCGCGCAAGGCGCGGCGGAGCTCGTCGGCTCCCCGGGCGCGATCGAAGTGCTGCGCGATCCCCTCGTTGAGCCAGTTCGGGCACTCGGGGCTCACCTCCCGGACGGCCACGTGGACGAGCTCGTGGCGGAGGGACGAGCGCAGCTCCTCGAGCGGCGCCCCCTCGAGCCTCGCGCCGCCGAGGGGCAGCTTCACCTGCCCGTCGAAGACCCCCCCGACCCAGTGGAAGCTGCCCGTCGCCTCGTGGAAGCGCCGCTCCGTGAAGAGGACGACCGGGACGGGCCGCGCCGCGAGCCCCGAGGCCTCGAGCTCCTTCCGGGCCGCCTCGAGCTCGCGGGCCGCCTGCTCGACAGCCTCCCGGGCGAGGTCGGGATCCCACCGGACGGCGAACCGCCCGAGCTTCTCCTCCCTGAAGGCGCCCGTGTGCTTCCCCTCGAGCTGCCAGCGGTCGAGGAGCGCCTTGGCCTCCCGGTCCTTCGGGTCGAGGCGGCAGGCCTCCACCATGCGGGCCAGGGCCGAGGCCGTGCGGCCCTGGCGGTAGTCGACGAGCCCTAGCAGCTTGTGGGTCTTCGCGTACGCGGGATCGAGGCGCGCGGCCTGCTCGAGGTGCTCCGCGGCCTTCGCGTCGTCGAGGCGCACGAAGTGCAGGAACCCGAGCCCGAAGCGGGCGTAGGAGTCGTCGGAGGCCTCGAGGGCGCCGCGGAAGGACTCCTCGGCCTTGCGCGTCTCCCCCGCGTTGAAGAGCTCGACGCCCAGGGCGCTCCGGAACCGGGCCAGGAGCGTCTTGAGCTCTCCCCGCTCCGCCTCCGGCGCCGCGCCCAGGGCCTTCTCGGCGGCCTGGATCGCCTGGAAGTAGCGCCGCTCGCGGTAGTGCGCCACGGCCTGGTCGCGCAGGTCGCGGACGCTCGTCGCGCCTTGGGCCTGCGCCGCCTCAAGGCTGGGCGGGAACGCGCTCAGCAGCGTGAGGACAGTGAGGAGCCTCAACGGCGGCAGCAGCATCCGCAGGCTCCGCGGCTTCCGCGCCCTCTGCGGGCTCCGCAGCACCCGCAGCACCCGCAGCACCCGGGGCGCTTGCAGCGGCTGCGGCCTCCGCGCGCCCGGGGACCGCTGCCGCGCCCTCGGGCGGGCCGGGCGGGCCGCGCCGGAGGATCTCCCGGGCGAGCTTGTCGAAGTCTTTGGCGCCCCGCGACCCGGGAGCGTACTCGAAGATCGTCTTCCCATGGCTCGGGCACTCCGCGAGCTTCACGGTCGAGTGGATGAGGGCCTTGTACACCTTCTTGCCGAAGTACCGCGCGATCTCGGAGACGACCTCGCGGCTCAAGTTGGTCCGCGAATCGTAGAGCGTCGGGATGATCCCCGTGATCTCGAGGGTGTGCCCCAGCCGCCCCCGGATCAGCTCCACCACATCGAGGAGGCGCGACATCCCCTGGAGCGCGAAGAACTCCGTCTGGAGCGGGATGAAGACCTCCCGGGCGGCCACGAGCGCATTGAGGGAGAGGAGGCCGAGGGAGGGCGGGCAGTCGAGGAGGACGAAGTCGAACCGCTCCTCCCCGAGGAAGGGGGCGAGGGCTGCCCGGAGCACCGTCTCGCGGCCGATCCGCCCGGCCAGCTCCACCTCGGCCCCCGCGAGGTCGATCGAGGCCGGGAGGACCGAGATCCCCGGCCGCACATCGAGGAGCGCCGTCTCGCGGGCCGTGGACTGCCCGAGGAGGAGCGTGTAGACGGTGCGCTCCAGGCGGTGGACCTCGATCCCGAGGTGGAGGCTCAGGTTCGCCTGGGCGTCCATGTCCACGAGGAGCACGCGCTGGCCTCGGGCCGCGAGGGCGGCGCCCGCGTTCACGGCGCAGGTGGTCTTCCCCACGCCACCCTTCTGGTTCATGAAGGCAATCGTTCGCAGGGGTCGTCCTTTCCGGGCACCGCGGGCGTCCTTCCGGCGGCCCCGGCCGGGCCGGGACCCGCGCTTTCCGCTTGATCGCCGCCGCAGACATGGTTAGCTCTGCGGGCCATGGCTGTCAACACGCGAGGAGCGCGTTCCGGCCGTGAGCTCCAGTGGATCCGCTGGATCCGGAGCCTCGAGGCGCGCTCGGGAAGGCACGGAGAACGGCCCCGAGAGCTGCTCGGAACCGGGTCCTTCCCCCTCGGGATCGGCGACGACGCGGCCATCTGGACGCCCCGGCCAGGCTCGAGCGTCGTCCTCACGGTGGACGCGCAGGTGGAGGGCGTCCACTTCCGCCGGGAGTGGTCCACCTGGCGCGAGATCGGGGAGCGGGCCGTCGCCGCGAGCCTCAGCGACCTCGCGGCCATGGCCGCGAGGCCCGTGGCGGTCCTCGCTTCCCTCGTCCTCGAGCCCGGCATGCCGGCCCGCTCCTTCCGCGAGATCCAGCGCGGCATCCACGCCGCGGCCCGGCGCTACGGCGCGCGGGTCCTGGGCGGCAACTTGAGCTCGGGCCCCGTGTCCCTGACGATCACGGCCATCGGCGAGGGGAAGGCCGAGGCCCTCGTGCGGCGCTCCGGGGCAGCCCCCGGGGACGAGATCTGGGTGACGGGGACGCCGGGGCTCGCGCGCCTCGGGCTCCTGGCGCTGGAGCGCGGCCTCGGGCGCGGCCTCGGGCGCGGCGCCGGGGCGAGGGACCTGCGCGAGGCCATGCGGGCCTTCCTGCGCCCCCGGGCGCGGCTCGCCGAGGCCCTCGAGATCGTCCGGGAGCTCCGGCCGACGGCCATGATCGACCTGAGCGACGGGCTCGCCGCCGACCTCCGTCACGTGCTCGAGGAAAGCTCGCGGGCGCGAGGCCGTTCCCTGGGCGCGGTCCTCGAGGAGCGAGCCGTCCACGGCCTCCCGCGGCTCGTGGGCCTCGCCCGACGGCTCGGAGAAGAGCCGCTGGCCGCGGCGCTCCGGGGAGGCGAGGACTACGAGCTCCTCTTCACGACGGCGCCCCGGGCGTCCCGGGTATCCCGGATGATCCGGATGTCCCCGACGTCGGGGACTTCGGGGACGTCTCCGACGCCCCGGCCTGGCCGGGGGGGCCCGGAGAGCCGGGCCCTCGCCCTCGCGAGGCGCCTCGGCCTCGACATCACCCGCGTGGGCCGCGTCGAGCGTGGGAAGGGGATCTGCCTCGAGGGTCCCGGCGGCGAGCGGCGCGCCGTCACGGAGACGGGCTGGGACCACTTCGCGGGTCGGTCCCCGAGCGCCGCGCCGCCCGCGGTCATCGCTGTCCGTCCTCCTCGCCCGCGTGGTACTGCTTGAGGCCGCTCGCGATCTCCTCGAGCCGCTGATCCACGAGGGCGAAGGCGCTCCCCGAGCTGTAGGCCCCCGACTTGCTCCGCCGCCCTGCGGGCACGCCCGTCAAGATCTCGAAGCCCGCCTCCACGGTGTCGATCGCGTAGATGTGGAACTGGCCCCGGCGCACGGCGCGCACGACCTCCTCGCGCAGCATGAGGTCGATCACGTTCTTCCGGGGGATTATGACCCCCTCCTTGCCCGTGAAGCGGCCCGCGCGCACGCAGTCGAAGAAGCCCTCGATCTTCTCGTTGACGCCGCCGATGGGCTGGATGTCCCCCTTCTGGTTCATGGAGCCCGTCACGGCGATGTCCTGGCGGACGGGGAGGCCCGAAAGGCTCGAGAGGATGGCGTAGATCTCGGTCGCCGACGCGCTGTCCCCGTCGACCCCCGAGTACGACTGCTCGAAGCAGACGCTCGCGGTGAGGTTGAGCGGACGGTTCTGGGCGAACCGCGACCTCAGGTACCCCGCGAGGATCTGGACGCCCTTGTCGTGGCTCCTCCCGCTGAAGCCCGACTCGCGCTCGATGTTGATGATCCCGGCCTGGCCGCAAGACGTCTCGGCGGTGATGCGCGAGGGCTTCCCGAAGAGGTAGTCCCCCATGTCGTAGATCGCGAGCCCGTTAACCTGGCCGACCCGGCGGCCCGAGGTCGTGATGAGGATCGTCCCCTCGCTGATCATCTCGGCGATCTTCGTCTCGACCAGGTTCAGCCGGAGGACGCTCTCCGAGACCGCCCTCTGGACGTCCGCCTCGGTGATCAGCCGGCGCCCGGAGGTCTGCGCCCAGTAGTCCGCCTCGCGCAGCAGGTCCGCGACGAGCGAGTACTGCAGCGTGATCTTGTTCTTCCTCCCTGCCTTGCGCATGGCGAACTCGAGGATGCTCGCCACCCCGCGGGCGGTGACCGGCCGCAGCCGGTTCGAGTCGCAAGTGCGCGCCACGAAGGCAGGGAAGTCCCTCCGCAGGACGCCGGAGCTCAGCGGCATCTCGCTGTCGAAGTCGACGCGGACCTTGAAGATGTCGCGAAAGTCCGGGTCCGTCTCGAAGAGGTCGTCGAACAGGGTGTAGTCGCCGAGGAGAACGACCTTGACGTCCACCGAGATCGGGTCGGGCTTGAGGCCGCCGGCGCGCGATGAGCTCGACGGGTCGTAGTCCTCGATCTGCAGGGTCCCGTACTTGAGGCAGGTCTTGAGCATGCCCCAGACGCTCGGGACCGAGTAGAAGTCCGCCGCGTTGACGATGAGGACCCCGCCGTCGGCGGCGAGGATCGATCCGCCCCGGATCTCGGTGAAGTGAGGCGCCGGCGCCTGGTCCCCGAGGGCGCGGCGCCCGATCCAGCCGAAGAGGTTCGCCGGCGTCGGGAGCCGTTCCACGACTACGGGCGTTCCCCCCCGCGACTGGGGCACGGCGAGCCAGTTGACCTCGTAGTCCTCGACGATCGCGTGGTGCACGCGGTCGAGGATGCTCCGCCGCCAGCCTTCGAGCCAGGAGCGGACCGGGGGCTGCGGGAATCGCTCCAGGAGCGCAGGCATCACCTTGTCGAGGACGGCGCGCGCCTTGCCCCTCCAGCGCTTCTCCTTCTCCTTCTCGAGGGCGCGGTGCAGCCGGCGCAGGACCGCGGCGACCTCCGCCTGGAGCCTCTCCCCCTGGCCTCGGGGCAGCTCGAGGAGCCGCGGCCGCTGGGGATCGGCGAGGTTCTGGACGTAGACCCTGTCGGGCCGCTCCTTGAAGGGCAGACGGACCCTCTTCACGTACTCCTCGACCACCGAGAGGCTCTCCGCCCCGTTGAGCCCGCAGAGGAAAAGGTTGTAGCCGGGGCTCTTGACCGCGAGCCCCAGGCGGAAGGCGCGGAGGGCCTGCCTCTGCCCCAGGAGCCCCCGGAACCGTGGTAGGTCCCGGGTCGTCCGGAAGTCGAAGGCCCCGGCGTCGCACTTCCAGGCCAGCTTTTCCGGCACGAGGCGCAGCCGGCGGACGCGGTCCTCCACGCCGGCATGCGGCACCGCGCGGCGGACACGCTCGAGGACCCCGACCCAGGTCGACCGCACCGCTTCGGCCGTATCCAGCTTCTTCTTCGCTCTCTTCGCAGGCTTCATGGACATGCTCACGAGGCCCCAGGCCCCGGGCCTCCTCGCTGATCGTATATCGTGGAGGACGAACTCCCCCAAGGCAAGCCTGTGTCCGCTCCCGAGCCGAGGGCTCCGGGACATATCTCTGGCGGGTCCCTGGCGGGAGGCGACTTGAGACGACCTGAGACGACGACTTTGAGACGACTTGACTTGGCGCGCCGTCCCCCACTACAATCGACGTCTCCTGAAGAGCTTACGAGAGCTTTCCCACGACCGGAGAAATGGACCCGGGCAGGACCTCGGCCGCCGGCGCTCCCCGAGCGCAAGGTGGCCCGCGGCCCGCCTCAAGGACCTTGGAGGGACGCGGATGCTGCGTACATTGATCCTGAGCGCCGTCGGCTTGGCCTTCCTGGCTGCCCTCGGCGCGGGCTGCCAGACGAAGGAGCCTGTGATTTACGGTGCGGCGCACAACAAGCGTCGGGCCTTGACCGTCATCGACGGCTTCAAGAGGTCCGCGCTCGACGTCGAGCGGGTCTTCTTCGGCCTCGAGGAGCACCCCAACGAGGGGTTCGTCGACAACATGGGGAGGCTCGTAATGACCGTGCCCTACGGCCTCCACCGCTTTCACATGAACTTCGACCGCATCATCTTCGACATGGAGGAGTACCCGCTCGAGTCCGAGTACTGATCTCTCCCCGCGGTACTCTCCCCCCCCGGCCCCCCCGAGGGGGCGGTTGGGGCACCGGTGGGGGTGGTTCTTTCGGCGTGGTTCGGATCAGGCTCCATTCAGGTAACAGGAAAGAGC
>JACQVW010000106.1 GCA_016209535.1 Planctomycetota bacterium
CGTTAATAGCGCACGTCCGGTTCGATGAGCGGGAGGTGGAAACGAACTCACCCGGCGTGGTCTCCAGTAGCCGCTTGCGGCGACCGAGGCGAGGCTGGTCTGAGCACCGCGCCACCTCTCGACTCTACTGGATTGCGACTGACTGCCGCGAGATGGGCGGAAGGCGACAGGGGGTCGTCTCTCACCCGCACGCCCCATACCCCTCGCACCCCAGATTCCCCGCCGACCCCGGCGGATCCACGGCGAGGCCGCAGGGCGAGGAGGGCGGGCCGGGTAGTACCGGTGGGGGCTGGCGAGACTACCCGAACAGGCTCCTCGCGACGCCCGCGACCACCCCAGCCACGGGTAGCGTGACGACCCAGGAGAGCACGATCTCCGCGACCTTGCCCCACCTGACCGCGCGTGCGTCGTGCTTGAGCCTTGCCCCGACGATGGCGCCAGTGGAGACGTGGGTCGTCGAAACCGGCAGCCCATTCCACGAGGCCAGGCTCACGAGCGCTGCCATGGTCATGCTCGCGGTCAGCGATTCCGCAAGCGGCATCGCCGTGACTTTCCTCGAGAGCGTCTCGAGCACCTTCCGCCCCGAAAGGAGTCCGCCTGCCGCCATGGCCACGGTGACGATCGAGAACCCAAGGGCCATGCCGCCTGAGCCGGAGAGGACAACGAGGCTCAAGGCTGCGATCTTCGGAGCATCGTTCCAGCCTCGGGCGAAGCCCACGAGGCTGCTTGCGAGCCAATGGATGGCGTTGGCGGCGCTCGATGAGGTCACATCGATCACCAGCTCCTCCCCTCCGGTCTCGCGCTGCGCGCTCGCCTCCGGGCCCGGCCCTCGCCGCCGACCGCTGCGCGGTGCACGGCGGCTCCGGGCTCTTCGCCGCTCGCCAGCTCGCGTCTCAGCCGGTCGATTTCCTGGCGCTCCTGGTCGGGCACGTCCTCCTGCGCTACGAGGTCACGATACGCACCTACGGTGCGCTCTCGACCACGTTTCGAAAGCGAGTCGGGTGGGTCGAAGCCCCGCCGGTCAAGGAGCCGCCGGCTGAAGCTTACGCGCCGCTCCCTTCGGCGCCGCCCGGGCCCGGCCTCCAGGCCCGAAGCGCAGAGCCACCCACCCTGCCGCCTCCTCGAGACCCCCAGGGGCCCAGCGAGGAGGAGACGGCCTTCAGAAAGAAGCGCCGGCGCGACTGGGCGAAATTAATCGCCAAGGTGTATTACGACGATCCCTGCTTGTGCTCCTCGTGCGGCCAGCCCATGAAGATCGTCGCGGCGATCACGTCCCCGGCTCAGGACGAAGTCATCGAGAGAGTGCTGAGGCACCTCCACCGGTGGGATCCCCCCTGGAAGCGCCCCCGCCGAGCGCGGGGACCTCCGGACGAACGCCGGGACTCTCCCGGCTCCCAGGAGGCTCTGGCGAACCCAGCGGAGCCGATCGATCCACTGCCGCTCGACGCGGAGTACTGTATCGACCCTCCCTCGAGCGGGGACCCCTGAGAGACCGGCAGCCGCCTGGAAGGCCCGAGCCAGGGCTCACCGCCACAGGGCTCGCAAGCCGGCCGGAAGCCGGCCAGGGGGATGCCCTCGCCGTGGTCAGCAGGCGCCGCTTGATCTCACGAGAACCCACGCGCTCCACTCCCTGCCGGGAGGCCCTCGAGGGCCTCCCGGCAGGGAGTGGGCCCAACCTCAGCCCCAGAGCCCCAACCCAGCCCCTGGAGGCCTCTGGAGAACGCCCCTGACCCATTGATATAAGCGGCACAAGGGGTTAGGGTTCGGGCGAGAGTTCCTATCCGACGGCGAAGGAAGAAGGGATCCGGGAAGATGAAGACCCGAGTGGTTTCGCACGCGCGTCGGCAGCGCCGCAAGCAGAGAAGAGCCGTCAGATCTTCTCTGCATTGATGCCGCGTACGTGGGAGTGTTTTGCACGGGACCTCCTTATTGATTAGTTCTTCAGGACCCGGTGAAATCTGACATGTCCTGTGTCTTGTGATGGGAGGCTTTTACGAAGAACCTTGGCAGCGAAGCTGCCCACCTGCGGGCCTGTAAGAGCGAGGCGGAACGGCAGAATCTCCTTGCCGACATCTTCACGCGGCACAGGAACCGGCTCCGCCACATGGTGGACCTGCGCCTCCACCCTCGCCTCCGCGGGAGGATCGACCCTTCGGACGTGCTCCAGGACGCGTTTCTCGATGCCTCGAGGAAGCTCCCGAGATACCTCCGCGACGCTCCCATGCCCGTCTTCCTCTGGCTGCGCCGCGTGACCGCCGACAGGCTCCACGACATCCACCGGGACCACCTGGCGGCGAAGGCTCGCGATGCCCGCCGGGAGGTACCGCTTCGCGCGGGTCCTGCCGGCCCGGAGGCGTCTTCCTTTGCGCTGGCCGACGTCCTCCTCCAGAAGGGCGCGTCCCCCAGCGAGGCCGCCATCCACGCGGAGGAGCGGGCCTCCATTCAAAACGCCCTCGACAGCCTGGATGCCACGGACCGCGAGATCCTCGTGCTCCGCTACTTCGAGAAGCTCTCGAGCGCGGAGGCGGCCCAGGTGCTCGGCCTCCGCGAGGAGGCGACGAGGAAGCGATACCTGAAGGCGTTGAAACGGCTCCGGGAGGTCTTCGAGAAGAAGCACCCGCATGGGAACGGGGCGCCATGACCGAGGAGTCGGGGATGCACCGAGAGGAAAGCGGCAGGCGCACGCTGGGTCCATCGCAGGAGAAGCGGCTCGAGGCCCTCCTCGATTCCTTCGTGGAGCGCTGCCAGAGGGGCGAACGGCCCTCGATCTCCGAGTACGTGGAGAAGGAGCCCGAGCTTGCGGACAGGATCCGCGAGGTGTTCCCGGCGCTCTTTCTCCTCGAGAAGATTCCGCAGCCCTGCTCGGGGGCCGGCGAGGCCGCCGCGCGACCGGCAGAGCTGGCGGCATCGGCGGAGCTAGCGGCATCGGCAGCACCGGCGGCACTGGCGGCGCCGCAGCCCCGGGAGATTCGCCGTCTCGGTGAGTACCGCCTCGTCCGCGAGGTGGGGCGCGGCGGGATGGGCGTCGTTTACGAGGCGGAGCAGGAGCCCCTTGGCCGGCGCGTCGCGCTCAAGGTCCTGCCGATCCACTCGCTCATGGATGAGCGGCGCCTCGAGCGCTTCCGCCGCGAGGCCCGGGCGGCGGCCGGGCTCCAGCATCCCAACATCCTGCCGGTCTACGGCCTCGGCCTCCATGAGGGCATCCACTACTACGCCATGCAGCTCGTCGAGGGCCAGAGCCTCGAGAAGGTCCTCCCCGAGGTGAAGCGGATCTCGAGCGGCGTCGAGTCCCCGCCGCCAGGCGGCGCGGGGGGCGGCGAGGACCTGAGCACGACCATCGCCTTCGGGCTTCTCAGCGGGTCCTTCGGCGTCGCGCCTCCGCCGCCGGCGGTACCGTCAGCTCGGTCTCCGCCCTCTCGTCTCGCGAGGATTCCAGCGGCGGGGAGGTTCCCGTCGCTCGCGTACTACTCGAGCATTGCGCATCTCGCCGGTCAGGTTGCCGGAGCGCTCTCCTACGCTCACGCGAAGGGAGTCCTCCACCGGGACATCAAGCCTTCGAATCTGATCCTGGACGCACAGGGCAAGGTCTGGGTCGCTGACTTCGGCCTCGCTAAGCTCGTCGAGGAGAACGACATCACCCGGACGGGCGAGATCCTGGGCACGCTCCGCTACATGGCCCCGGAACAGTTCAAGGGCCGCAGCGACCACCGCAGCGACATCTACAGCCTCGGGTTGACCCTCTACGAGCTCCTGACCCTCCGGACGCCCTTCCAGGAAGATGACCAGCAAGAGGAGCAGAAGGAGGAGAAAGCGCAGCTCTACAAGAAGGTCACCGCGGAATCCCCGCCCCCCCCGCGCAAGCTCGACGCCCGCATCCCTCGCGCCCTCGAGACCATCGTCCTGAAGGCGATCCAGAGGGACCCCGAAGCCCGGTACGGGTCGGCTATCGAGATGGCCGAGGACCTGGACCGTTTTGCGGGCGGGAAAAAGATCCGGGCCAGGCTGCCTGGGCCCGCGTATTCCCTCAAGGCGCTCCTGAAGCGCCACCGGATCGCAGCCGCGGTTGTCTCGCTCCTGCTCGCGCTGGGAGCATTCGCCGCAATGCTCGAGGCCCGGGCTCACCGTCCGACAAAGGCGCAATACGTGATCGCCCGGGACCTCGACGCCGACGGCAGGGCCGACCTCGTCATCGCCAACGCCGGGTCGAACAGCCTGTCGGTGGCCCTCGGCAACGGGAAGGGCGGCTTCTCCATCGCAGGCCACTACGAGGTCGGCGAGGCGCCGCTCTCCGTCGCCCCCGCCGACCTCGATGGCGACGGGGACGCTGACCTGGCTGTCGCGAACCTCAACTCGAAGGACATCTCCGTCCTGAGGAACCGGGAGGACGGATCCTTCGGGGGGGCGGTCAACACCGGGATCGGAGCCCGCGTGAACTCCGTGGCCGCCGCCGACATGGACGGCGATGGACGCATCGACCTGGTGGCGGCCGCGCAGGACGGCAAGGTCCACGTGCTCAGGAACCTCGGCGGAGCCCGCTTCGAGGCATTGCCCCCTTTCCCCACGGAGCCGGTCCCGTACGTCCTGGTGCTCGCGGACCTCGATCGGGACGGCGACATGGACGCCGCAGCCACCTGCAGCCAGGCCTACACGGTCACGAAGGTGTTGGGCTTCATGAACCGGGGCGATGGCTCCTTCGAGCGGACCCAGCACTACGAGCTCGGCGAATACCCCTGGAGTCTTGCTGCCCGGGACCTCGACGGCGACGGCTCCGTGGACCTCGTGGTGACCCACCCGAACAACAACAACCTCTCGCTGCTCGGGAACAAGAGGGATGGCACCTTCGACGAGCCCAGGAGACTCGCCTTGAGCTCCCCGGTCCAGTGGGTCGCCTGTGGTGACCTCGACGGCGACGGCAACGTCGACCTGGCCGCGGCAGGAGGCGATAGCTCCGTCTGCGTCCTCCCGGGCAAGGGAAACTGGGAGTTCGGCCCGCCCGTGGACTTCGTGGCTGGAAAAGCCCCCTCCTGCCTCGAGCTGGCCGACTTCGACGGCGACGGCAAGCTCGACCTCGCCATCTCGAACTTCGTTTCGGGCGACGTGACGCTCTTCTTCAACGACGGGAAGGGCGGCTTCGGGAAGAAGAGCACCTTGGACTTGGGCCCCTGGTGGCGGCCGAGGTTCCTCTCGCGGCGGTGACGTCTATTGTTCGTTAAGTGTGCCTGCAGGGAAAACGAAAACCGAGGGTAACACTTCACAGTGCCACCCAAAGAAGTCCATTTTTCCCAATTCCTGTTACCACACAGGGTAAGGAACGAGACGTCTTGAATCTCGAATTTGCCTTTCCCGGAAATGGGTCGGCCTGCGGGATGAGACTCTATGGACCGACAGACTCACGGAAAGGGGACCTTCGGCGGACCGACCACCCTCGGGCTCTCCCCCTGGTGGAGGCCGAGGTTCCTCTCGGGGGATTGAACGTGTCGGGGCGGGTCCACCCGCTTTTGCAAAAGATTGGAGATTCCATGTCCCAGGATCGACCCGGCTTGCCGGAGAGTATCCGTCGGAGGTCGAATCACGACTCCTCGGGAAACCGAGTCAGGCGAACAGGAACCAAAGGAGGTTCACCATGCGCGCTCTAAGGAAGATTCTCTGTATCCTCTCCATGGCGAGCGGGCTTTCCATCTCCCGGATGCTGGTAGTCCTGGCGATCTTCGCCGGGAGGGCGTACGGCCAACCGTCCTACCAGGTGCTCAATGGCTTTGAACCTAAGGGCCTGTACGACCCGCGAGCCCCGCTGATCGAGGCGAGCGACGGGAGCTTCTACGGCACGACCGGTCAAGGCGGCACATCGGATCGGGGCGGCGTCTTCAAGATCGACGCCGCCGGGACCCTCACCACCCTCCACTCCTTCAGCAGCCCGGACGGGAGTTATCTCGATGCCCCGCTGATCGAGGCGAGCGACGGCAGCTTCTACGGCACGACCCTGCAG
>JACQVW010000099.1 GCA_016209535.1 Planctomycetota bacterium
GACCAGGCCCGGGATACGATCGGGAGCCGACTCCCCCCGGAGTGGCGCGTTCGCGTCCAGTTGCCGATCACCACGGCGGAGAGTGAGCCGGAACCCGACCTCGCGGTCGTCCGTGGCCCCGCGAGCCGCTATGCAAGAAGCCACCCGGGGCCCGAGGATGTCGCCTTCCTCGTCGAGGTGGCCGACACCACGCTCGTCCGAGATCGCGGCTTCAAGGGCCGGATCTACGCCCGGGCGCGCGTCCCGATCTACTGGATCGTCAACCTCGTCGACCGCCAGATCGAGGTCTACACCGGCCCGTCGGGCCCCGCGGAGGAGCCCGGTTTCTCGAGCAGGAGGGACTACTCGCTCGGCGAGGCCGTGCCCGTGGTGCTCGAGGGCCGAGAGATCGGCCGGATCGCGGTCAAGGACCTCCTGGTCGCTTGATCCTGGCGCGGAGCGCCCCCGCCCCCCTCACTGCAGGATCTCCTCCTCCCGCACCTCGCGCCCCTCCCGCTGGGCGGCCACGTGGGCCTCCTCGTAGGCGCCGTAGAAGGGCACGTTGAGGTCGATCCAGAGGGCGAGGCGCTCGAGGTCGGCGCGCTCGAGGACGACGCCCTCGTGGCCGCGGCGGAGGAGGTCGATGAGCCGGCTCTTCCGCGCCCCGAGCTCGCCCGGGTAGGTCCTCGGGAGCCACTCGCTGCCGTTGATGCTGTCGAACCACGTCACGAGGCTCTTCCGCGCGAGGCTCCTGTAGGACTCGGTGTGGGGCCCGCTCGCGGCCGTGAAGTCGCCCGTGAGGCGCACGCCACCCGCGGGCTCCCGCTCGCCGTGGCAGCTCACGCAGAGGCGGTCGAGGACCGGCTGGACGAGCTTCGCGTACGAGAAGGGCCTCGAGCCCTCGGGGCCCGGCACGAGGGCCGACGGGGGGCGCCGGGCGGCGAGCGGGGCCGCGGCCGGCGGCGCCGTGTTCCGCGGCTCGTGGCAGCCGATGCAGGCGCGCCGCTCGCCCGGCTGGAGGTACGTCACCGTCCGCATGCCCTGGTACGCGAGGCCGTCGGAGTCCACGGCCTGGAAGAGGAGGGGCACGCCGGCGGGGGCCCGGAAGTAGGCCGAGCCGTCCTCCTCGACGGGCGCCGTCCCCACGAGCCAGCGCGCCGAGACCTGCTTCGCCGCGCTCACCTTCGGGTGGTCGTTGCGGTACGTGCTCTTCGGGAGGATCTGGATCACGCGCAGCTCGCGGATCGAGCCGCGCGGGATGGGCTCCGTGCTCCGGTAGACGTCGAGGAGGAGGAGCTCCCCTTCGCCGCCCGCGACGGCGCGCGCCTCGGGGACCCACGTGCCCGGCGCCGGCCGCGGGAGGACGGGGATCGGGTCCAGCGAGGAGATCTCCGGGTCGCGGTAGAGGAGGACGCGGCTCCCCGACGCGTCGATGAGGCAGAGGCCCATCGTCACCGAGTGCGCCGCGTCCCGCGTGGACCACGAGGGGCTGTGCGCGGCGAGGAAGACGCTCTCGCCGAGCGGGTACGGCGTGGTATAGGCGCTCTGGGGCCACCCCTCGGCCTCGGGGAACGGCACGTCGGGCGTCAGGCGCGTCACGGGTCGGCTCCCGTCGCTCCCCTTCACGGGGTCCACGAGGATCAGGGAGCCGATGGCGTAGCCGTGGTGGGCCCCCGCGACGGCGACGAGCTTGCTCGAGCCCGGGATCGGCCGCGGGCACCACTCGCCCCAGGGCCTGCGGTCGAAGTTGTAGTTGCCGAAGAGGGCGGCGGGCCCGGAGCCGTCGGGCCCCGTGACCCAGAGGCTGTGGGCGAGGTTCGTGTGGCGGTCCACGTAGTCCCAGCGCGTGTAGACGAGCCTCCCGTCGGCGAGGAGCGCCGGGTGCCACTCGTTCGTCTCGTGATGGGAGATCCGGCGGATGCCGGACCCATCGGCCTCCATGACGTGGAGCGTGTAAGCCGGCACGGGCCGATCGCCGCAGCGGCAGAACCCGCCGCGACGGGTCGAGATGAAGGCGATCCTCCCATCGGAGAGCCAGCAGGGGTCGAAGTCATCGTGGGGCCCGTCCGTGAGCTGCTCGAGGCCCGTCCCGTCGATGTTCACCCGGTAGACGTGGAAGCAGACCTCGGGGGTCCAGATCGCGCCCTGGCCCGCGTCCTTCCGCTCCCTCGCGTAGGCGAAGAGGACCCGAGCGCCGTCCGGCGAGAGCTCCGGGCTCAGGAAGCTCCCCTCGGGGAGCCGGCCGCCGAGGAGGTCGGCGGCCCGGGGCTCGCCCCAGACGTCCTCGAGGACGAAGAGCCCGCCGCCCGGCCGCGCGAAGCTCCCGTAGTACTGGTCGCACATGTGCGGGAAGCGGCCCGGGTGCCGCTTGACGAACAACACACGGTCGAAGCCGAGGGCGCTCCCCCGCTCGAGGGCCTCACGCACCGAGCGGGGCGGCTCACCGCGGGGCCCGGCGCCCGCAGGGCGCGACGGCGACAGGACCCCGAGGGCCAGGACGAAGAGGACGATGATGAGCGGTGCGGCTCGCGATCCCATGACGGCCCCAGCATGCGATGTCCCGCGGCCCGTGACGGTGACACGGGTCACGGACCTCGCAGGGCCCTCGTGACGCATGTCACGGACCTGCGCCGCCGGGGGGCGTTCGATGGTCCCCGAGGAAGCTCAACAACGGAGTAGGAACATGCCGAGAATCATCCGAACCGCTTGCGCCCTGGCCTTGGGGCTCGTCATCAGCGCTCCGACCCCGGCCGAGGATCCCCCCTACCGCTCGCCCTTCGACGTGGCCTTCTCGCCGGACGGCAAGCTCCTCGCCGCGTCGGACCGCACGGCGGCGCGCGTCGCGATCATCGACCCGTCGGGGCCGAAGCTCCTCCGCGAGGTGCCGCTCGCGGGCCAGCCCACGGGCCTGGTCTGGGCGCCGGAGGCGCCGCGCCTCTTCGTCGCCGAGTACGACGCCGGGACCGTCGCCGAGGTCGATGCGGCCGAGGGCAAGGTGCTCCGCAGGCTCGCGGTGGGCCTCCGCCCCATGGGCGTCGCGCTCGCGCCGCGCCGGGGCCTCCTCCTCGCGGCGAACACGGTGACCGACGACGTCTCCGTCGTGGATCTCGCGACGGGCAAGGAGCGCGCCCGGGTCAAGGTGCCCCGCGAGCCCTTCTTCCTCGCCGTGGCGCCCGATGAGGCCGTGGCCGTCGCGGGGAACCTCGTCCCCGCGACGGGCGCCGACGACCCCACGTCATCGGCGGCCTTGAGCTTCATCGACCTCGAGAAGCTCGAGCGCACGGCCGACGTGCGCCTCCCGCCGGGCTCGACGAGCGTCCGCGAGGTGGTCGTGTCGCCCGACGGCAAGTGGGCCTACGCGGCCCACACCCTCGGTCGCTTCAACGTCCCCGCGACGCAGCTCGAGCGGGGCTGGGTCAACACGAACGCGATGAGCATCCTGGACCTTGCGGCGAAGAAGCACCACTCGACGGTCCTCCTCGACCACCCCTTCGAGGGCGCGGCGGACCCCTGGGGCCTGGCCCTCTCGAAGGATGGCTCGACGCTCTGGATCTCGCTCCGGGGCGTCCACCAGATCGCGAGGGTCGACGTCGCGGGGCTCCTCAAGCTCCTCGCCGGCGAGCTGCCGGAGACTCTGGCCTCGAAGGAGGCCTACGGCACCGGCACCCAGAACGTCTGGGTCGAGATCAAGAAGGCCCCCGAGCGCCGCTCGCTCCTGGCCGACGACCTCTCGGCGCTCCACGTGGCGGGGCTCATCGAGCGGACCCAGCTCGAGGCCCGGAGCCCGCGCGGCCTCGACCTCTCGCCGGACGGGAAGCTCCTGGCCATCGCCGCCTACTTCTCGGGGTCCGTGGTCCTCGCCGACCCGAAGACATGCAAGGCGGCCTCGAGCGTGCGCCTCGAGCCCCAGCGCGAGCCCGACATCGTGCGCCGCGGGGAGGCGCTCTTCCACGACGCCTCGATCTGCTTCCAGCACTGGATGAGCTGCTCCACGTGCCACCCCGACGAGGGCCGCACGGACGGCCTGCGCTGGGACCTCATGAGCGACGGCCTCGGCACCCCGCAGCGCACGCGGTCGCTCCTCTGGAGCCACAGGATCAACCCCACCACGACCCGCGGCGTCCGCGGAGGGATCGAGGAGTCCGTCCCCAAGGGGATCGAGTTCTTCCTCAGGAAGCCCGAGCCCCAGCTCGTCGAGCCCCTCATGGCCTACCTGAAGAGCCTCCAGCCCGAGCCGAGCCCGTTCCTCGTGGGCGGCAAGCTCTCCGAGCGGGCGGCCCGCGGCAAGGCGCTCTTCGATGGCAAGGCGGACTGCGTGCGGTGCCACGAGGGCGAGGTCGGCGCCGATAACAAGGCCCACAAGGTGGGCACCGGGAGCCCCTTCTACAAGCCCGACGACACCTTCTACACGCCCAAGCTCGTCGAGCTCTACCGGACGGCGCCGTTCCTCCACGACGGCCGAGCCGCCACCCTCATGGACGTCTTCACCACCTGCAACAAGGAGAAGCTCCACGGCGCGGTGCACGAGATCTCCAAGGAGGAGCTCGAGGACCTCGTGGAGTACCTGAAGGC
>JACQVW010000008.1 GCA_016209535.1 Planctomycetota bacterium
CGCGGAGGACCTGGCTCGTGACCCAGTTCTGGCAGTAGGCGCAGTGGAGGTCGCAGCCGAGCATGCCGAAGGTCAGGGCATCGCGGCCCGGGAACGCGTGGAAGAAGGGCTTCTTCTCGATGGGGTCGCAGGCGATGGCCCCCACGTAGCCCGACGGGCGGCGCAGCTCGCCCCCCTCGACGTAGCGGACGCGGCAGACGCCGCAGTTCCCCTCGGCGATGCGGCAGCGGTGGCCGCAGGCGAGGCATTGGATCCTCCCGCCGTCCAGCTTCCGGGCGAGCTCCGGCGCCGACGGGGCCGTGAAGCGCCTCAGGAGGTCCTCGAGCGTCATACCCCCATCTTGAGCGGCCCGTCAGCGGTTGTCCACCGCGCGGCTCGCCCGCCTGGAGGCGGGCCTCCTCGGCTCCTCGGCGGTGGACGGGAAGATCTCCCGCAGGACCGAGAGCTTCCCGTAGCAGACGACCAAATCCCCCGCCTCGATCCGCGTGCCCGCGTGCGGGAAGTTGTAGCGCAGGCTCCCGCGCTCGATGCCCAGGATGAACACGTCGCGGCTCGTGAGGTCCGCCTCCCGCAGCGTCCTCCCCGCGATGGGGCAATCGGGCGCAACGAGCACCGAGACGACCGCGTAGCCCTGCTTGAAGCGGAGCATCTGCTCGAGGCGCACCTCGGCGAAGCGCGCCCGCTCCTCGCAAAAAGCCATGATCTCCGAGGCTACGTCCACGCCCGTGGCCTTCTCGATGCCCTCGAGCCCCGGGGAGCTGTTGACCTCCAGGATCGCGGGGCCCTGGGCGCTTTCGAGCATGTCCACGCCCGCGATGTTGAGGCCCACGATCTGGGCGGCCTTGATCGCCGTCTCCTGGTACTCGCGGGACAAGTCGATCTTCGAGACGGTCCCGCCGAGGTGCACGTTGGAGCGGAACTCGTCGCCCGCGCTCGCCGAGCGCCGCATCGCCGCCACGACGCGGCTCCCCACGACGAAGGCCCGGATGTCCCTCCCCTTCGACTCCTTGACGAACTTCTGGATGAGGAGGTTCTGCTTCGCGCTCTGGAAGGCCTCGATGACCGCCTCGGCGACCTTGGCCGACTCGGCCAGGATCACGCCGATGCCTTGAGTCCCCTCGAGGACCTTGAGGATGACGGGGGCGCCGCCGAGACGCTCGATCGCGGGGAGGATGTCCGCCTTCGCGCGCACGAACTCCGTGGGAGGCATCCCGATCTTGTGGCGGCTCAGGACCTGGAGGCACCGCAGTTTGTCCCGGCTCCGGGCGATCGCCTGGCTCTCGTTGGCGCAGAAGAGCCCCATCTGCTCCATCTGGCGGACCACCGCGACCCCGTAGAAGGTGATGGAGGCCCCGATCCGCGGGATGACGGCGTCCGCCCCCGGGAAGGGCGTCCCCTCGTAGTACAGCGTGGGGTTCGCGCTCACCCCCATGGCGAACAGCGTGGGATCGTAGACCCGGACGTCGTGTCCTCTCTGGCGCGCCGCCTCGACGAGGCGGCCCGTCGAGTAGAGGCTCTCTTTCCTTGATAGGATCGCGACTCTCATCCAGCGTTCATCCGGCGTTCTCTGCGCCTTGCTCTCTCCCCCAAGATCGGACAAGCTCTATCCAGTCCCTTGAGCCCTTGCAAGGAAAAACGACGATTCGGTAATGATGACGGATCTTCGGCCGGAACCTCCTCGAGCTGCTCGGGCTCGCGTGAGGCTCCCTGCGAAAGGAAACCATGCAAAGCCCGGCAGAACGCCTCGCCGTCTTCCAGAAGATGGCCGACGCTGACCCCACGAACGAGCTGGCTCACTTCAGCCTCGGGAAGACTCACCTGGAGCTGGGGGACGCGCCCGCGGCGGAGAGGTCCCTCCGCCGCGCTCTCGAGCTGAACCCGCAGCACGCCCAGGCCCACAGGTTCCTCGGAGAGGCGCTCCTCAAGCTCGGGAGGAGGGACGAGGCCGTCGACATCCTGAAGCGCGGGATCCAGCTCGCCCACGACAAGGGCGAATACCAGCCGCGGAACCAGATGCAGGACGCCTTGCGTGGAATCGGCGTCGAGCCCCCGCTGCCTCAGGCCGCGAAGGCCTCGGGCCCTGCGGCGGATGGCTCTCCCCTCCCCGGCGCATGGGTCTGCAGGCGGTGCTCGAGACCCAACGCGCGCCTCGCGGAGCCCCCGTTCCTCAACGACCTGGGCCGCAAGATCCAGGAGTCGATCTGCCAGCCCTGCTGGCGCGAGTGGTTCGCCATGTCGATCAAGGTGATCAACGAGTACCGCCTCAACCTCCTCTCGCCCCAGGGGAACCAGGTCTACGAGGCCCACATGAAGGAGTTCCTGGGGATCGAGGACTGAGTGTCTTGGCAGGGCCGCCCGCCGTCACGCGGTGATGAGCGCGGCCTCGGGGCGCGGCGCCGCGGAACGCTCTCGCGCGTCCAGGTCCAGCCGCTCCGCGAGCGCGGCCAGGGCCTGCTCCGGCGAGAACGCCGTGCGGGCGGCCGCGAGAGCGCGCTTCTCGTAGACCTTCCGCAGGACGTCGGAGGTGAGGGCTCGACCGATCTCCTCGGCGAAGGCCGCCGCGCCATCGGCGATGACCGCGTCCTCTTGGGGCACGAGACCCGATCCGTGGGCTCCCACGGTCGTCGCGGCCACGGCCTTGCCGCACCCGAGCGCCTCCACCAGGCGGCGACGGAGGCCGCTCCCCATGCGGAGAGGCAATGCCACGATCGCCGCATCGCGGTACTCCTCGTCGAGCCGCTCCACCCAGCCGATCCGGTCCACGCCCGGACCCGGCTCGATGTGCCTCGATACCTCTCCCACGAGGCGGAGCCTGCACGTGGGGGCCCGGCGTGCGATCGCCGGGAAGACCTGCCTGCGGAACCACCGGATCCCGTCGAGGTTCGCCGTCGTCTCCGACCCCACGCAGAGTATCCGCGGCGGCCGGATCGGCTCCACGGGCTCCGCGCGAGGCGCCGCCTCGAGGGCCGCGGCGCCCCGCGCCACGATCGGAGCGGAGCACAGGTCCCCCTGGAAGCCGATCTGGCGGAGGCGCACGGCGTCGGCCGTGCAGCGCACGAGGAGCGCGTCGGCCCCGCCCAGGAGAGCGAGCTCGCGCTCTCCCCCGGCGAAGGCCTCGAAGGCGTCGGGCCTTCCGGCCCGGGCGTGGCTCTCGTGGGCGTCCCTCCCGATCCGCGGGATGTCGAGCAGCCTCTCGGTCCACCGGGGGAAGACCTCGAGGGCCCGCGCGAGCTCGACGCCGCAGGCGATGACGGCCCTGTAGCCTCGCGGCGCATGCCTGGCTCGCAGGAGGGCCAGGAGCTTCGGCGGGCAGGAGAGCCAGCCTCCGAGCTTCGGCGCGGGCGGGAGAGCCTCCCGCAGGCGGACCAGGGCGTGTCCCAGGAGCCCGCCGGCCGCCGGGTGCCGGACCAGGTCCAGGTCCCGCGCCGCCGCACGCAGCTCCTCCAGCCCATCCTCCTCGTACGGCTGGAGGGGCCTCTCGAGGAGGAGGACGATGTCGACCGAGGCTCCTCGCCGGGACAGCTCGCTCGCGAGCTCCAGGGGACGCGCGAGCCGCGCCTGGGTCGGCGGGTATCCGTGGGACGGAGCGACGATGAGGACCTCGGGCCTCTCGAGAGCCCTCTCGTCGAGCTCGGTGCCGCGTGGGGGCATGTAGGGTTCTTCGGCTCCCGCCCCGCCGTTTCTTTCCACTGCAGCCGCCGGTATCCTGGGCCGGGATGCTCGCCGTATCCTTCGCCGTGGCAGCCATGGCCCTCGCCGCAGCACGTGCCGATAAGGCCGACATCCTGCCCGCACGCCAGGTGCTCGAGCGCGCCATCGCGGAGCGCGTGTTCCCGGGCTGCCACGCCGTCCTGCTCGGCCTCGAGGGGAAGATCCGCAGGCTGTGAAGACCTTCGACCTCGTGACGATCGGCAACGCGTGCATCGACATCTTCACGACGGCGCACGCGCCGCCGCCGCCCGGTGGGATCACGGAGCTCGGCTGCTTCAACCTCGTAGCCGGCGGCAACGGGGCCAACACGGCCATCACGGCGCGGCGCTGCGGTGTACGCACGGCCTTCGCCGGCGTCCTCGGGGACGACCTCCCGGGGCGGCTCCTCCGTGACATCCTCGAGTCGGAGGGCGTGGACGCCTCCCTCCTCCGCCTCCTCCCCGCGCGCTCGAGCCCCGCCACCCTCGTCTACAACGACGAGCGGGGCGAGCGCAGCTTCGCCCACCACCCCGGGACCAACGCCGACTTCGTCCTGCCCGACGAGGCCCTCTCGACGCCCTGCCGGGTGTTCCACCTCGCGGCGCCCGAGCTGCTCCCGGGCCTCTGGCCCGCCGGCGCCGTCGAGGCGGCGAGGCGCCTGCGCGCGGCGGGGCGCACGGTGACCCTCGACACCTTCGCCGTGGAGGGGGAGGCAGCAGTCGGGGAGATCGAGCGGGCCCACCGGCCCCTCCTCGAGCACTGCGACATGGTCTTCCCCAACGAGGCCGAGGCGCGGCTCATCACGGGCCGCCGCGAGCTGCGAGACGTGGCCGCCCGCTTCCACGAGCTCGGGGTGCGGACCGTCGCGATCAAGCGAGGCGAGCGAGGGGCCATCGTCTCCTGGGACGGCCGGTTCGAGGATGTCCCGGCGGAGGCCGTCCAGGTCGTGGACACCTGTGGGGCCGGGGACAGCTTCGCCGCCGGGTTCATCGCGGGCCACCTGGGCGGCCTCGACCCCCTCGAGTGCACGCGCCTCGGCTGCGCCCTCGGCACCCTCTGCGTGCGCTTCCAGGGCTCCACCACGGGCTCCGCAGATCCGAAGAGACTGGAGGCGTGCCTGTCGAGGCTCGGTGGTTTGACAAGGAGCCCGCAGGCCCTATAAAGAGGCGTCACAACGTCGCGCCGGGCGCCCGCGGCCTCCTGGAGGACTGCCCCCTGGAGGGGCTCGGGCGCCCGGCGCTATCCCGGAGGCCGAGGAGACCTCGGCGCGCACGACCGTGTTCATGCACTTCGATCCCGTCTACCTCCTGTACGTGTTCCTTCCCTGCTTCGGCCTCATGCTCCTCGCGCAGCTCTGGGTGAAATCGGCCTACTCGACGTACTCCCGGGTGGCGAACCGGAACGGCGTCACCGGTGCCGAGGCGGCGCAGGTCATCCTGCGAGCCGCGGGCATCCACGACGTCCGCGTGGAGCCGGTCGAGGGCTGGCTCAGCGACCACTACTCGCCCAGGGAAAAGGTCCTGCGCCTCTCCCCGCGGAACTACTCGGGGACCTCCATCGCCGCCGTGGGGATCGCCGCCCACGAGGCGGGGCACGCGATGCAGCACGCGCAGTCCTACGGGCCGCTCGTCGTGCGCAACCTCGCCGTGCCCCTGGCGAGCATGGGCTCGGGGCTCGGCTACCTCGTGATCATGATCGGCCTCGCCATGTCCACCCGGGGCAACGTGCTCAACGCCTTCACGTTGATCGGGCTTTCCCTGATCGCCGCCGTGGCCTTCTTCCAGCTCGTGAACCTGCCCGTCGAGCTCAACGCGAGCCGCCGGGCCCTCGAGGTCCTGCCCCAGACGGGCATCCTCACGCTCGAGGAGAACCGGGCAGCCCGCAACGTCCTGCTAGCCGCCGCCATGACCTACGTGGCGGCCACCGTGACCGCCGTGGCCGAGCTCCTCTACTGGGCCTGGAGGCTCGGGCTCCTGGGCGGCGGCCGGAGCAGGGACGAGTAGCCTCCCCTCACTTCCCCGCCTCGCCGGGCCCGGATCTCTTGAGGATGATCCTCTCGGCGTTCTTGTAGTAGAGCTTCTCGAGGACCTCGACGGGGAGGTCGATGCAGTCGATCTTCCAGCGGCCCTGGATATGCGTGGGGTGCTCCACCTGGCGGGCGCTCGTCTCGAAGAAGCGCCAGTGGGCATCGAAGTACTTCTTCACCTCGGCCTCGCTCGGGAGGCGCGGCCCGGCGCCGAGGATGTACCCCGCGGGCGAGACCATGAAGTCCGTGCCGAACAAGATCCGGTCCTGGTGTTCCACGAAGAGCTTCCGCAGCTTCGCCGGGTCCTGGCGCCCGATCTCGGGCACCCGGGCGGCGACGTCGGCGTTGTAGTTCGGGTGCTTGCGGAAGAGGTGCGCCACGTGGTCGGGATCCTCGGGGTCATTCCCGAAGTGGACCCCCACGAAAGTGACCTTGGGGTGCCTCGCCACGACGTTCTCGAGCTGCCGCAGGATCTCCTCGCGGGGCGGGAAGGCGCCGCCGCCGAAGGCCCAGTTCGGATGGTCCCGGAGCTCGTCGTAGCGCTCGTTCTTCTCGTCGACGGGCAGCCAGAACGCCTTGGGATCGCCGCTGTGGATCGAGACGGGGATGTCGAGGCGCGCGCAGGCCTCCCACATCCCCTCGAGCCGGGGGTCATCGATACGCACGACCTTCCCGGCCTTGTCCTTCCAGTAGAGCCCCAGGGTCTTCGAGACCTTGAGCCCCCGCGCCCCCAGGCGCACGCACTCCTCGACGACGGCCGCCACTTTCTTCCCGAACCCCGGGTCCTCCACGGGGAAGTTGAGGTACGGATCGTTCACGTACAGGATGAACCTCCCCTTGCCCAACGCGTCGAAGACCTTCTTCGCCCGGGCGAGCTCCTCGGCGTTCTTCCCCGCCGTGAGGTTCACGATGCGGGAGATGAAGTTCGCGTCCATGGCGGCGAGCGTCTTCTCGACCGCGTCCGCTCCGATGTGGCCGTGGACGTCGATGATCGGCACTCCTCGCCGCCAGGCGGCGTTGGCCCCGATGTCCTCCGAAAGCTCCCGGGGCCGCTCCTCGGCGAGGACCGGGGTGGAGAGGACCGAGGTGGACGCACCCGCAAGGAGGAGTAGCATGGCGCACGGGATCGAGCTCGAGCGGACGGTTCGCGGGGCAGCGGTTCGGTCCATCGCAGAGTCCTCGCTTGGATAGGGGGCCTCAGGAACGCAGGCCCCCATGATAGGAAGAGGAGGATCGAGATGAAAGCAGGTCGATCGCACCGAATTCCCGTCCTGGTCCTCGGCGCCGCCGCGTCGGCCCTCGGGGCCGCGGCCGGGGCCTGGGCCCTCCAGGCCCCGGGGCACACCACCACCTACCGGCCCGCGCCGCAGCGGAAGGGCAGGCCCGCGAAGGTCGCCCGGGGCGAGGTGCTCCTGGCGATCTTCCTCCAGCAGCTCGCCGACTCCACGGGGGAGACGGTCTACTTCAAGGGCGCCGAGGGGCCCGACTTCGAGATCCGCCTGCCCCGGGACATCGAGGCCCTCGAGGCGAAGACGGCGGCGGAGATCCTCGAGGACCAGGGCTTCGAGCTCAGCGAGACGGACTACCGGGGGAAGAAGGTCCTCTGGGTCCAGAAGCTCATCGTGCCGGCCCGCCAGAAGGGGCGCATCGTGCGGCCCGGAGAGAAGCCCGAGCCTCCCGGCGCGGCACCCTCCCCCCCCGGCCCCC
>JACQVW010000100.1 GCA_016209535.1 Planctomycetota bacterium
CGTCGGACCGCAGCAAGGCTCGGCGCGCGGCGCCGGCATGCCGGTGGGCGGTGGGTTTCCATGCCGGCCCAGGGTAGCCGGGGCGCCGGGCGGATTCATGCAGGCTCACCGGAAGGACACCGATCGCCTCGCCCGCGATCAGCCCGGAGGCGAGCGGCGTGAGGAGGACGTCGCTCGTCGCCTTCGAGCGGCGCGACCAGATCCACTCGACGACACCGCCGATGCACATGGTGACGATCACGGCGGCCGGCACCAGCATGCCGATGCCGACCCCCGTCGGCGAGGGGATCCGCTTCCTCCACCGCGGACTCGTCTCGAGGAAGGCGAGGAGGACCCCCAGGGCGGAGCCGACCAGCAACGCGTGAAGGGCGTACGGCGGCAGCGCGCTGAATCCCCTGGAGAGGATCTCGGCGAAGCCGGCCCACTTGCGCGAGATGGGGGAGGAGAGCTTCGCGCCGTCCCCGACGATGCCGTAGGTCTTCACGAGGAGCGGGTACATGCAGGAGACGGCGAGCGCCCCCACGGGCGTGCAGAGGAGCTGGGCGTAGGTCAGGTGCTTCGGCGTGGAGCCGACCATCGCGCCCGTCTTGTAGGTCTGCATGATCGCCTCGGAGCACGCGGCCACCGTGCCCGTCGTGCCGCTCGCGAGCATGTTGGCGGCCACGTGGCCCGGCGCGAGGGCGCCGAACACCCCTTGCATCAGGTTCGAGAGGGCGCTGATGGGGCCCCAGTTGGTCTCCCCGAGGACGCGCAGGCCCACGAGCATGAGCGGGAGCGAGAGGAGGATGGCCGTCACGGTCACCCACGCGTCGAGCCCCAGGCTGACCTTCTGCACCAGGACGAGCGCGACGGCGCTTGCGATCGCGCCGAGGACGACCCACCGCGGAGAGAGGTCCTCCGCCGCCGCGCCTGTCGGAGTCTTGAGCTGCCGGAAGGTCTTCGCCAGGACGCGCCAGCGCAGGGCGAGGCCCGCGAGGCCGCCGCAGACCATCATTCCGGTCGCCGGCCACATGACCCAGAAGAGCACGTCGTTCTTCTTGAGCTCCGCGACGATGCCAAGGTCGTGAAGGACGTACGGCGCGACCATCCAGGAGAGGGCGGTCCCCAGCAGCATGCTCAGGTTGATCCGCATGCCGATGAGCATCCCCGATCCCACCGAGAGGAGGCTCCAGTTCACGCCGACGCCCATCGCCTGCATCGGCAGCGTGTTGATGGCTGCGCCCCCCAAGGAGACCGCGGCCGGGATCAAGGCCGTCGAGTCGAAGAGGTCGAAGACGTAGGCGTCTCTCGTCAAGAGCATGAGCGCGGCCGAGGCGATGGCGCCCAGGGCCAGCGCCCGCGTGGCCGCGCCGGCCTCCTTCCCGCGTCCGTCGAGGACGAGGATCGTCTCGGCGGCGGCCACGCCGTCGGCATAGGTAAGCTTCTCGTCCACGACGTAGTGTCGCCGGAAGGGGACCGCCAGGAAGACGCCCAGGAGCCCCGCGGTGGTGAGCCAGAGGAAGGACTGCATCGGCGAGAGGGTCACGTCGAACGCCACCACCTTGCTCGCGGCGAGCATGTCGAAGGCGGCGAGGAGCACGCACAGGAAGGCCGTCTGGGCGGCGGCCGTGCCGGCGCTCTGGATGACGTTGTTCTCCCAGCGGTTGAAGTCCCGGCGCACGAGCCCGAGGAAGATGAACCCGAGGAAGGCCGCCACCACGGAAACGTTGGGCCCGAAGCCAAGCTTGAGAACGATGTACGGGTACGAGGCGCCCAGGATGAGCGCGACGGCGACCCCCGCGAGGACGGCCCGCAGGGTGAATTCCTTGGCCCCCTCGGGCTTCGCGCGGAACGCCGGCGGCCGGGGGGCGCCGGAAGGTACTCCGGGCTCAGGTGCGGTCATCGGTCCTCCTGTGCGGGCAAGGGCCCTCCACCTTCGATCGATCGAGGCCTCCAGCCCGCGGCGCAGGGTAGCCGCGTGCGAGACGATAGACAAGCTCCGCCATGCACACTGAAAGCGGGCCTTGCCCCCTGCCCCGCGCCGGGAGACAATCCCGCCGGAAGCCCAAGGAGCCATCGTCTTCTCGACGCGCCAGCAGGAGATGCACGTATGAGATTCACTCGCGGGGCCCTGACGGCGTTGCTGGCGCTCGCGTGCCTCTGCCTCGCCCCCGCCCGCGGCGCGCACCCCGCGAGCTGGACCCTCTCGACGGCGGACACATCGCTCGCCCTCGAGGTCCGTGACGACGCGATCCTGATCGCGCGGCTCGCCAGCCGCGCGGACCCGCACGACTGGGCTGGGGGCGGAATGCCCTTGCCGCTCCCGGCCAAGGCGATCGCCGAGGGGCGCAACGTCGAGCTGCGCTGGCGCTTCGCGGGCGGCGCCCTCGACGAGCGCGGGGGCCGCCTCGTCCTCTCCTTCGCCTGCGAGGCTCCGAGGCTCGCCTTGCGCTCGATCTGGCGGGCGCGGCCGGGCCGCGGGCCCGTGGAGCACTCCCTCGAGCTCGAGAACCTCTCGGGCGGGCCCCTGACGGCGCTCCACCAGGACAGCCTCACGCTCGACGGCCTCTCGGTGCCCGCGCCGGCCGAGGCCTGGTGGATCCGCCGCGGCGGCGGCAACGCGAGCACGCAGGGCGGCACGCTCCGCGAGCCCGTGTCGCCGGAGCTTCGCCTCCGCCTCGCGAGCGACCCCGAGGACGGGGCGAGCCCCGTCCCGTGGCTCGCGGTCCACTCGGCCGGCGGCCCCGGCGGGGGGCGCGGGCTCTACGTGGGCTGGGAGTTCTCGGGGCTCGGCCGCATCGAGATCGCTCCGGCGGTCCACCCGGGCCGCTGGCGTCTGGACGCCGGGCTGCTCCCCGACTTCAAGACCGACGTCGAGCCCGGGGAGGCCCTGCGGGTCCCGGCGGCCTTCGTCGGCTGCTTCGCCGGCGACATGGACGAGGGGAGCTACTCGCTCCACCGCTTCATCGTCGAGAAGCTCCGCCCGCCCCTGCCGGCGGGGCCGCCCGACCCGATCCTCGCGTACAACCTCTACCTCGACGCGGGCGGAAACGCGGCGAGGGAGGACGATGTGCTACGCTGCGCCGAGCTCTGCCGCCGGATCGGCTTCGAGGCCTTCCTGCCGGACGCCATGTGGTTCCCCCACGTCGGCGACTGGCGCTGGGACCCGGCGCGGTTCCCTCGAGGCATGGGGCCGATCGAAGAGTACGTGCACTCGAGCGGGATGCGGCTCGCCCTCTGGTGCGCCTGGACGAACGCGGGCCTATCGGAGGACGCCGGCGCCCTCAGCGTGCGAGGCCCGGCGGGCCGGCCCGAGTGGCTCCACGAGGACTACGGCCCCGAGTGGAGGCCGGGCCCCTTCACCGGCGGCCGCCTCTGCCTCGCCTGCCCCGAGGCGCGGGCGTGGGCCATCGAGAAGACGCGCTGGCTCGTCGCGGCTCACAAGCTCGACTACCTGAAGCACGACATCGGGCCCATCACGACGCGCTGCAACAAGACGAGCCACCGCCACCGGCACGGGACCGACGCGAGCTACTGGGCTGCGCTCGGGTACTACGAGGTGATGGAGCGGCTCCGGGAGGCGTTCCCGGCGCTCATCCTCGAGAACTGCTCGGGAGGAGGGCACTTGAAGGACTTCGGCGTGGTCCAGAGGAGCCACTACACGGTCACGACGGACACCCTCTCGAACCTCCCGGACCGCCAGAGCATCTACGACTCCACCTTCGCCTTCCCGCCGCTCCTCCTCCAGGCCTACACCTACGACAACTACTACCCGGTCCCGGGCGACGGGCCCGGCACGTTCCTCTGGCGGAGCGCGATGATGGGCGCGTGGCAGATCGATCCCACGGACGCGGTGCGCTGGACCGAGGAGGAGCTGGAGTCGGCGGCACGATCGGCGGAGATCTACAAGGAGTGGATCCGCCCCATGCTCGCCGACGCGAAGGTGCACCACGTCCTCCCGCGGCCCGACGGCGTGCGCTGGGACGGGCTCTTCTACTTCAGCCCGAGCCTCCGGCGCGGAACCCTCTACGTGTTCCGCCCCGACGCGCCCGAGGAGCGTCTCACCGTGAGGCTCAAGGGGCTCGAGGGCGGGCGGCGCTACCGGGTCGGCTGCGAGGACGGCTCGGTCGCACCCGGAGTGCGGAGCGGCGAGCACCTCGTGGCCGCGGGGCTCGACGTGCGCCTCCCCGAGCGCTTCGCGAGCGACCTCGTCTACATCGAGGACGAGGCGGTCGACCGCGGGCGCGCCTGGGATCCGCCGGGCCTGTTCCGCCTCGGGAAGGCGGAAGCCTCGAGCGATCCCTTCGACGTGTCGGCGCGCTTCGCCTGGGAGCCGAGCGCCGGCGCGCGGTCGTACCGCCTCGTCGTCTCGGCCGCGGCTGGCCCCGGTGGCGCGCCGGCCGCCGGGGGGAATGAGCCGGGGAGGCTTGCGGAGCGGCTCGTCGCGCGACCGGCGACGGGCATCTCGGGCCTCCCGCCTGGGCGCGAGCTGCGCTGGCGGGTCGAGGCGGTCTCGCGGGGCGGCGCGCGCTGGAGCGAGGGCGAGCCCGGGAGCCTCTCGACGCCCTGCCTCGCCGAGCTCAAGGGCGTCGTCTTCGTCTCGGACCTCCCCTGGTCGCGGGCGACGGCGGGCGCGGGAAACCCGGTCCGCCGCGACTTCAACTACCACGGAAAGCAAAACACGGTCGGCGGAAAGCGCTGCCCGAAGGGTGTCTGGACGCACTCCTTCGACGACGGCTCGCCGGCGGACGTCGCGATCGACATCGCCGGGAAAGGCTACGCCGTCTTCGCCGCCGAGGGGGGCATCGAGGGCTCCTCGGGCGGCGGGACGGTCGAGCTCCAGGTGCTCCTCGACGGCGCCGTCGCGGGCCGGAGCCCCGTCCTGAGGCCCGGCGCGGTCCACCGCTTCCACGTCGACGTGAGCGGCGCGAAGGAGGTCACCCTGAGGGTCTTGAACGGCGGCGACGGCCACACCTGCGACCACGCGGCCTGGGGCCTCGCGAGGCTCCTCGAGGCGGGAGCGAAGGATCCGTTCGTCGAGGCGAGGTGATCACGGATACCTCGGCCCCGAGAGCGGCGCCTGCCCGCGGTAGCTCGCGCGGCGCGCGTAGAGCGGGATCCTCGCGCCGGGGGGGTCGATCGAGAGGACCGCGCTCCCCTTCCAGCGCACGCGGTAGGCCTTGCCCTGCGCCTGCTCCACGGTCTCGTACTCCTCGAGGGGGAAATGGAGCTCGATCCTCTCGCCGGGCGCCGCGCCGCGCACCAAGGCGTAGCGGCCCTCGAGCTCCGCCGGCACGCCGGCGGCGTCGCCGCCGCGGCGCACCCTGCAGCGCAACGCACCCACGCCGTCCGGGAGGCGCAGCGAGACGCGCGGGATCGCCCGGTGCGCCACGACCTCCACGCGTCCCTCGCGCGGGAGCCAGCTCCAGAGCTCCGCCGCGACGGGCGTCCCGGTCGTGAGCGGCGGCTCGGCGGGCCCGCGGATCCGGCGGTTGAAGAGGAGGTGGAGGTACAGCTCCTTCCCGCCGGGTCCGTCGACCCATTCCGACTGGGCGTCCCAGGCCAGCGCCAGCGCCTGCACGCCGCCGCCCGCGCCGCAGCCCTCGATGTCGTCGTGGCCGATCAAGTCGTTCGCGGTGCCCCAGCACTGGAAGGTGCCGAGCACCATGCGGTCCACGCCCCGGTAGGTCGCCCGCTCCGTGCGCGGCCGATCGGGCTCGAGGGGCGCGAGGAAGGACGCGTCGGTGAACTGGCTCTCGAGGAGCTGGTTCCGCAGGTACCGGTCGATCTCGCCGAAGGGGTCCTCGAGGAGCCCGGCGCGGCGCAGCGCGAGCGACAGGCGGATCCTCGAGGCGATCGCGCAGGACTCGCAGACGGGCGAGCCCACCGCGTCGGACACCCAGCCGTAGCGGTTCGCGTGCGTGCGGCCGATCCAGTCGTGGACGCGGCGCGCCCAGGCCGGCCACTCGGGCCGGCCCGTGAGTCGGCCGAGCTCGCAGATCCCCGCGGCCATGTCCATGGTCGAGTGCAGGTGCCCCCACCAGCCGTTCCCGCGCACCTCGCCGTCGGGTTTCACCCCGCCGTTCACCTCCATGGAGTAGCGGGCGAGCTTCTCGGCGAGGACGCGCGCCTCCTCGCGACCCGAGAGCTTCCACAGCTCGACGAGGGGCAGGATCAAGCGCCCGCCGTACCAGGCCGGCGCGTCCCTCCCCTTGGGGTCATCGGCGTAGGCCGTACCGTCGTGCTCGTACTTCGGGAAGGAGGCGTAGGGGCCCTCGCCGGCGGCGATCTTCAGGAGACCGTCCACGTGCCGGTCGAGGAGCCGCAGCGCCTCGGGCGATCCGGTCTCGGCGCGCCACGCGAGGAGGCCGAGCATCGCGCAGGACTGGCTGAAGAGGCAGGCGCGCCGCGGCGTCCAGGGCGCCTCGCGCGTGTAGGCCAAGCCGTCCGAGGCGTCGAAGAGCCCCGCGAAGTACCGGCGCAGGAGGCGCTCGCGCGGGTCGGGGGGCATCCCGGTCATGCGCCGCGCGAGGATCAGCGCCTCGACGTAGCGGCCGCTCATGTCGCCGTCGTCCCACTTCTCGTGCTCGGCCCGCGGGGGCGTCGCGAAGGGGTAGATCCGGAAGAAGGGCTGCCCGCTGCGCTCGAGGTCGAGCCTCGCGAGCATGCTCGAGGAGGCGAGGCGGGCCGCGTCGCGGAGCTCGTGGCCGTCGGGGACGGCGATCGCGCTGGGCGCGAGCGGCGCCGGCCCGGGTCCCGCGGCGCGGCCCCGGTACGCTGGCTCGCGCGCGCCCGGCGGGTCCACGGCGACGACCGTGTCGCCGCGCCACCGCACCCGGAAGTCCTGCCCTCCGGCCGTCACCGTCTCCTCGAGCTCGCGGAGGGGATAGCGCAGCGAGACGCGGCTCCCGGCCCGCGCTCGGGCCACGACGACGTAGCCGGCCTCGAAGGTCCACGACGCCGGCGCGCCATCGATGGCGACCGAGAGGTCCTCCCGGCGCGCCCAGTCCGGGGCGCGGATGCGCACCGAGCCGGGCGACCTCGGGATCACGTCGACCCGCCCCTCGTGGGGCTCGTAGCCGATGACCTCGGCGGCGGGGCCGTCGCGGCTCAAGCGCAGGTTCACCGTGACGCCGGCCTCGTCCGACGAGAGGACCGCGTCCCAGGCCAAGGCCAGCACCCGGAGGCCGCCGTTCGTGCAGCAGCCCTCCACCGTCCCGACGTCTTCGCCGCCCCGCGTCCCGAGGTGGCCGTTCGGCATCGACTGGCTGTCGAAGGAGCCGAGGAGGAGCGGCGACGGCGGCTCGGGCCCGCCCGCGTACGCGCCGGGGTCGCGGAACTGGGCCTCCACGGCCTGGTTCCTCGCGAAGCGCTCCACGTCGCCGAGGTAGGCCAGGTCCTTCGCCTCGCCGCTCGCCGCGAGCTCGAGCGCGAGGCGCACGGCGCTCGAGATCGCGCAGGTCTCCGACGAGCCGCCCGTCGGGTACGTCGCGATCCAGCCGAAGGCCGTGGCGTTCGTGCGGCGGACCCAGTCGTAGGCGGCCCGGCAGCGCTCGAGGGTCCGCGCCCGGTCCAGCGTTTTCGACCAGCGCGCGGCGCGGGCGCAGCCGGCGAGCGCGTCGAGCCAGGAGTGGATGTGGCCTTCCCACGAGAGCGGCTTCGCGATGGCGCCGTCGGGCGCGAGGACCGGGTCCTCGAGGACCCAGCGGGCGAGCCCCTCGGCGAGCTGGAGCGCATCGGGCGAGCCCGTGATCTCGTGGAGGCGCACGGCGGGCCAGATCCCGTAGCCCGCGAGGTGGCTCCCCGACGACTCGGGGAGCTTCGCCGCAGGCACCACCAGCTTCCCTTCGCGGCGCTCGGCGCTCCGGAGGAGCCCCGCGACGAGCCGCTGCGCCGCGTCCCGCACGGCCGGATCGCCCGAGTCCTCGAGCCACGCCACGAGGGCGTAGAACGCGCTCCCCTGCGAGAAGGGGTGGTCGGCGGCGCCCGTGGCGGGGTCGTGGACGAGGCCGTCGGACCCGAGCATCGCGAGAAGGTTCTTGCCAAGGCGCCCCTCGGCCTCGGAGAGCTCGGGGGCCGCCACGCCCATGCGCCGTGCCTGGACGAGGCTCTCGAGGTACCGCCCCGTCATGTCGCCGAGGTCCCAGCTCGCGTGCTCGGGCCTCGCCGGGATCCCCGAGACGCCGCGGATCAGGAACCAGGGCCTCCAGCCCGCGGCCGGATCGAGGCGCCGCGCGATGGCCCGCGCCCCCAGGGCCGTGGGCTCGCGCAGGTCGAGGGTCGCCGGGCGCAGGCCCTCCTCGCGCACGAGGAGCGCCGACCACGAGAGCGCTCCCTTCGCGGAAGGCTCCTGCGTGTCGAAGCGGGTCTCGACCAGCCTCTCGAACGCGAAGAGGCCTCCGAGGTCGCCGCGCAGCTCCTCCTCCTTGACCCGCGGCGGCCCGTAGTGCGGCGGCGGCTCGTTCGCGTTCCCGGCGAGGAGCAGGACGCGCGCCCCGGGCCGCGTGAGCCTCCGGAGCGCCTCGAGATACTCGGCGGCGCCGCCCCGCCGCAGCCCGTGGTAGCAGCCGCGGTCGAAGACGAGGTCGAAGGGCTCGAGCTCGGGCGGCGCGAGGACGTCGGCGAGGACGAAGGACGCGCGGGCGCCCGCCTCGCGCGCCTTCCGGCGGGCGCGCTCGAGGGCCGTGGGCGCGATGTCGATCCCGGTCGCGTCGAAGCCGCGGCTCGCGAGGAAGACGACGTTCGTGCCGGTCCCGCAGCCGAGCTCCACGGCGCGGCAAGGCCGCAGGTCGTCCCTCTCGACGGCCGCGCGGAGCTCGCTCGAGGGCCGCCCCGTGTCCCAGGGCGGCCGCCGGCCGTCGCGGTAGGCGGAATCCCAGCGCTCCAGGTCCCCGGCGACGTCGAGGCCGCGCTGGAGGACGCCCGAGGGGAGGAGGCGGCGCTCGACGATGGCCTCCCCGCCCGCCGCCGTGACCCCGATCTCTCCGCCGCCCGCACCCCGGGCCGGGAGCCCGAGCCGGTACGTCCGCCCGCCCCACGCGACCGCGAGGCGCAGCTCGCCGTCGGCCTCGGCCTCGGCGACCTCCGGGCTCGGGGCCGGCTCGCCGCGCCTCCCCGCGCGGAGGAGCCAGACCGTGCGCGCCGGGCTCGATCCCGGGCCTTCGCGGGGCACGAGGGCGACGGCGCGGCGGGCCGCGTCGAACGCGAGGGCCGTGCCGGCGGGCAGAAGCGCCTGGAGGACCACCTCGTCCTCGCCCTGGCCGATGCGGGCGCGCGAGCCCTCGATCGCGGTGGCCTCCGCCGTGCGGAGCGACCAGCGCGCCGCCGCGCCGGCCCCGGGCGGCCGCAGGCGATCCTCGATCACGAGGAGCGAGGGCTTGAGGAGGACGACCCGTCGCGTGAAGGACGGCGCTCCGCCCGCGGTGAAGGCGAAGCTCGCGTTGTCCTCGTACGCTGCGATCCTCGCCTCGCCGCCGCCCTCGGGCGCCGCGGCGTCGAGCAGGAGCCCGCCCCTGGCCACCGAGAGCCCCGCGCCGTCGAAGAGCGCCCAGGCAGCGCCGGGCTCCGAGGAGCCGCGCACCGCGGCCTGGCCGATCCCGGGCAGGAACGCGCACGCCGGGAGCGAGTCCAGGGCCGCGGCCTCGAGCGCCGGGTCGTGCCAGAGGACGCGGGGCCAGAGGCGCACGCCCCCGGGCGCAGCGAGCTGTGCCGCTCGCTGGGCGCGCCCATCGCGAGAGCGGGCGGCGATCAGCGGCAGGCACGCGCCGTCGCGCTCGAGGGCCGCCCCGAGATCGCCGGGCGGCGTCGCGAGGAGCATCCACGCCGCGGCGGCGCGCAGGCCCGGGGCCGACGGGAACAGGTCCTCGCCCGTCCCGGTGCGCCACGCCTCGAGCGCGAGCGCGACCTCGCGGGCGAGGGCGCCCGGCGAGGACCCCGGCTCCGCGGGCACCGCGCCGGCCATGCGGGCCGCGAGGCGGTTGGCGGCCGGGATCAAGCTCTCCTTGAGGGCCTTCTCCGCCTCGGCGAGGGCCTCCGAGGCAAGGTCGTCGTCGATCCCGTCGCCCGCGAGCGCGAGAGCGGGGTAGAGCAGCGCGATCCGCGCGATGGAGTCCGCGCCCGCAGGCGCGCCCGCGCTCGAGCCGAGCGCCTTCCGGGCCCGCTCCGCGAGGCGCCCCCCCCACCTCGCGCGCTCCTCCGGCGCGAGCGCTCCGTGAAGTCCGTCGTAAGCGAGGCTCAGGGCCCTCAGCACCGCCGCCTGCGAGGCCGGGTCGGGCTCCGCCGCGAAGAGCCCGCCGGCGAGGCGCCGCGCCCTCTCGAGGAGCCGCGGGTCCGGCTCGCCGGCGGTCCAGGCCACGACCGCCGCGGTGAGGTCCTCGGCCGCGCCGGCCGCTGTGGCATCGCTCACGAGCGCGGCGCCGCCGAGGATCGCCTGGCGCAGCGCGGCGCAGGGCTCCCTCACGCCCTCGACCGAGCCGCAGCGCTCCCGCAGCGCCGCGACGTCCGGGGCGCGCAGGAAGATCCGCGGGTGCCCCGGCGCGACCGCCGGCGGGCCGGCGAGCCCGCGGGCCGCGGCGAGGCCGTGGAGGAGGCCGCAGGTGAAGACGACCGCGCTGGCAAGGCCCTTTCTCATGCTGCGTACTCTCGGCGCCCCGAGCGGGCCGGGCTGTGCCTCGTGTCACGGCCGCGGGCGCAGGCCCGGTCAGGCCGTCGGGAACACGCCTTCGTCGATGAGGGCCGCTCAGGAGTGGCGGCGGGTCTTCTTGAGCACCTTGCGGGCCTTGGACTTCAACGTGGAGAGCAGGTGGCCGACACGCTCGAAACTGTCGATCTCGATCTCCTCCTCTGGGGTGAGCAGACCCTCGCGAGCCTTCGCCGCCAAGGCGCGCATCCGCTCCCGGTCACCCTGCTGAAAGCCAACTTGAAGGATGGCGCGAGCAGACCGAGACGTCAGCTCGCCCTCGGGGTGGACGATACGAGTCCAGATCGCAGCTTCAGTGTTCGGCGACGTTGTGGTTGCCACGGGCTGATCAGGATCCTCACCTCACGGCGAGCCTGTACTCCGGGTCGCCGATCTCGTCGGGCCTTACGGTGAGCTTGAAGGCCCGGCCGAAGACGGCGGAGTCGACCCATCCAGCGCGGCTGCGACTCGCGACGTACCCGCGCTTCGTGTGGCGGAGGACCTGGAAGCTCAAGCTGCCCCGCCGAGCATCGATGAGCCAGTATTCCCTGACGCCGGCGTCCCAGTAAAGCTCGCGGAGGTAGACGGTGTCCTTGTGGACGGAGCTGGCGCTGACGACCTCGAGGGTCATGTCCACGGACCCCACGAGCTCAACGTACCCTTCGGCCCCTCGCACCCGGCGCACGCGCCCCGTCTTGAAGGCGTCGAAGGAGACGAACGTCGCGTCGGGCTCGGTCGAAAGCCCGACCTCGACGTGGGTCACGAGCACGCGGTCGTGAAAGAACTGACCCAGCCTCACGTTCTCAAGGAGCATGGTGAGGACGGAGGTGATCTTCCCTTTCACCCGGTTGTGCGTGTACAGCTCCTCGGCGCTCATATCCGCCCAGACCTCGTTCCGGAGATAGGAGTAGCGGCCGCGCGTGGGGAAGTCCCGTGAGCGAGCCCACCTGCGGAAGGCCTCGAGGCTCGCGGCCTTGCCGGGGATCCGGATCGACTCATCCAGGACGACGGCGCTCATGGTAGCCGATGGGAAGTCTCCGCCGTGCCACCGGAGGAGTCAAGGAGACAATCGAGCGCCGGGTGGGTCGTCCGCCGCGAGCTCATGGCTGCAGGGGGCGGGGCCGAACGCGGGCCTTCTCAAGCGCCTTGAGGCCTTGCGAGGACGAGACCGCCACCAGACTCCTGGCGTACAATGGGTGCACCTACCGGCACAGGAGCTCTGGCGATGAAAACGGCCGCGCGCCCCGCTCAGCACCTCGTCCTCCTCGTCTCGCTCTCCTGGCAAGGCTGCACCGGTGCCTCCGAGGAGGCCGGGGAGAAGCCGCAGATCCGCCCGCGGCTCGAGGAGTGCTCGCTGGAGGCCGCGGGCCGAGCCCTGAAACCGGCAGGGCCCCGCCTGCGCGCCGGCCAGGCGGACGGCGGAGGCGAGCTCTGGCTCTCCGTCCAGGGCGACTCGGTGACGGCGCTCTCGCGGACCCGCGGAGAGCCGCTCTGGACCGCGAGGTCCGCCGACGGGTCCCAGCTTGCCTGGCTCGGCTCGGGCGGCGGTGTCCTCTACCTCGTCGGGTACCGCACGGACCCGCAGGCAGGCCAGCAGGTCCAGGTCTCGCCCCACCGGGTCGCTCGCCTCGACTTGAAGTCCGGGAAGTGGCTCGAGAGCCTCGTCCTCGGGACGGAAGGAGGAACGCAGCCGCCGGAGCGCACGGTCCTCGAGGTCCTCGCCGGCGAGGAGGACGAGGAGCACGTCCTGGTCCTGAGCTCCCTGGCCAGGCCGGCCCCCGATCAGCGCGAGCCTTCGGTCTCCGCCTACGAGGTCGCCTGCTTCCGCGCCGGGGAGGTGAGGCCTCTCTGGTCGAGGACCTTCGCCGCCGAGGGCGAGAGGCCCTACACGGGCGGGTACCTCTGGGCCCCGAGGACCCCTCAGTACGCGGCCTCGGCCCTCCAGCGCCTGGTGAGGCTGGAGGAGACCGTGCTCGTCGCGCCCGAGGCCGTCCAGCCGATCCGCTGCTTGAGCGCCGCCACGGGGACCGAGCTCTGGCGCGTGGAGAGGCCCTGGGAGCTGCAGCGCGGGTTCGTGGGCCCGAGCGTCTGGAGTCACCACATCGGCCGATTCGGCATCTGGCGCCACCTGAGCGCTACCGACGCGGAGTCCCGCGAGGCCGAGGCGACCGCCCGGGCCAGCTTCGATCGCATGTTCCGCTGCGCCGTCGTGGGCGGACCGGTGCTGGTCCCACGCAAGGGCGCCCGAGCCGGCACGCACAGCATCTTCCTCGCGGTCTCGCGCGGGCCGAGGGAGGGGTTCACCGGCTACC
>JACQVW010000109.1 GCA_016209535.1 Planctomycetota bacterium
CAGCAGGGGCAGTTTGGTAGGGGCAGTATCGTGGGAATGAACGCGTGGTTCATAGCCGGGTGTAACCCGGCGTTGAACCACGCCAGATTTCCAGGCGCTGGGCAGGCAGCGATCACTTGAGCTTGATCCCCTTCAGCGCCTCATCCCACTTCTTCCGGTCCTCGGGGGACATGGCCTTTCTCGCCTCGCCGAGGTCCTTGATCTGCTCCGCCGTGGCCTTCGGCGGTGCGCCGCGCAGCTCGGCGGCCCTCGGGCTCGTCCCGGGGCGCGGCGGTGCGCCCGGCGGCGGCGGCGACCCGGGCGCCGCCCCGGCGGCGCCCGGCGGGGGCTCGATCGTGCGGAGGCCGCCCGGGCTCGAGTCGCCGTCGGTGACCTCGGGAGGCGTGCCGCCGTACCACTCCTGGTACTCCTGCTCCCGCGTGTCCTCGAACTCCTTCTTCGAGCGCTTGATGAAGTGCTTCTTCGTCTCGGAGGACGCCTCGGCCGCCGCCTCTTCAGGCGATTTGGGCGGGGGCCGGAGGCCCTGTGTCGGGTCCTGGTCGTACTGGCTCTCGGTCACGTACTGGAGCGCGAAGAGCTTCTTCTTGGGGCCCGGATCGTCGGAGAGCCAGTAGACGAATTGCTTCGCGTCGGCCGAGTGGATCATGAAGTCGAGCCCCAGCTCGGGGTTCTGGTACCGCCGCTCGAAGACGTAGAAGTGCACGCGGTCCAAGGGCTGCTGCACCGTGACCCTCCCCGTCACCCGCTTCGTGCGCTGGGCGAGGGGCGACGTCTTGAGGCGCGGGCTCGTCCTCCCGGAGCCGAGGGCCCCGGGCAACGGCGGTGTGCCCGCCGCAGGGTCCTTCTTGTGGAGGAAGACCTGGGTCCTGAGCGGGTCCTCGCGCAAGATGTACCCGCCGTACACCCAGCCCTCGTCACCCAGCTTCCCCGGCTGGAGCTCGTCGGAGTCTTTGGCCTGCTCGTCGGCCTTCACAGCCTCCGCCTCGGCCGCCTTCGCCTCGGTCCCCGTCGGCGGCGGCGGCGGCGGCAGCTTCTGGAGCCACGAGCTCACGGCGGTCAGCTTGGCCGCGCTGTCGGGCCCCACGGGGCCGCCGTCGTCCTTGGGCCGGAAGACGGTGACATCCGGGACGATCGTGGCCTTCTCGCCCTTGTCCTTCGGCAGGTAGCCGTAGACGGCTAGCGCCGGCACACCCAGGGCCAGGAGCAGGTTCCCGGTGAGGATCAACATCCGGAGATGGGTGGCGCTGAGTCGAGCTCGCATCGTCGGCAGCCCCTCCTATCGGCCAGGTCTCGAGTCCAGGGGTCGTTCCATGGCAGGTCCTCCAAGTCCTCCGGGGCTTCCAGGGCGCCGGAACGGGAGCGCGTAGAGCTCCGTCTCGGAGCTCCCCTCGCCGGGGAGCGAGTAGACGAACCTCTCCGCGTCGGCCGCGAGGGCCACGAAGTCGAGCCCCCGCTCCTCGTCCCGGATGGTCCCCTCGTAGACGAAGAAGCGCACCCGATCCGAGGGCCGCCTGCCCGGGAGCTTGCCCGCCGGGCGCCGGACCTGGGCGGGCGCCGCCGCAGGCTCCTCACGCTCGAGGACCACCTGGCTCCGGCGGGGGTCGTCCCTCAGCATGTACCAGGCATAGGTCCAGCCCGCCTCGGCCAGGGGTCCGCCGGAGCCCGCGGAGGGCGCGGGCGGCGGGACGGGCGGGGAGGGTGGCTCGGGCTCCTTCGCGGGCGCCGGCGGCTCGAAGCTCTTCGCGACTCCGTCCAGCGACCTCTCGCCGAGGGCCCCGGGCTGCCCCCCTTCATCCACGAAGGTACCCGCCGGACAGACGGCGGTGCTCTTCCCCCCGCCCCTGGGGAGATAGCCGTACACGGCGAGGGCGGGCACGCCGAGGGCGAGGAGCACGTTCGCGACGAGGATCGAGGATCGCAGGCAAGCGGGTCCGGGGCGGAGTCTCATGGCGCGCTCACTTCTGCAGGTTCTTCCACATGAGGATGTCGAGCATCCCCGTCTTCGCGTCGCGGCGCACGGTCAGGTAGCCCGTCTTCACGCCCTTGCCTTCCTTGGGCTTCGACTTGAGCTCCGCGCTGTAGTAGGTGCTCGAGAAGACCGCGACCTTCTCGAGGTCCCGGATCACGCGGCGGAAGAGGCTCTCCTCGTCCTCCTTGGAGACCTTCTCGACCCCCTCGTCCCGCCGGAGCCGGTCGTCGCGGCTCCCGTCGGTCCCGTCGATGAGCTCGACCTGCTCGAGGCTCGAGAAGTAGTTGAGCTCCAGGTCCTGGTAGCTCGAGCCCGAGTACTCCTCGAGGAGGGCCGGGTCCACGCCCGGGATGCCGCCCGCGCCCGCGAGGCTCGACGAGCCCGCCGCGCCGGCGGCCGCCGCCTTCTTCTTCTCCTCCTCCTCGTCGCGCTTCCGGCGCTTGGGCTGGCCGAGGTCCGGAGTCTCGCTCCCCGCGGTCACGTCCGAGACCCCGCCCTCCTCGTCCACCTCCTCCTGGAAGCGCCGGCGGTAGTCGTCGATGTCGAGGGCGACCAGGTTCGCGTCCTCGTCGGAGAGCGATCGGAGGAGGGCGTAGAGGACGGGCACGGAGGCCGTGTTGATGTTGATCTTCCCGCTCGAGAACGTCGTGAAGATGTCCTTGAGCCCGATGGCCTTCGGCACCTCGACGAGGTACTCGGAGCCGTCCTGGTCCATGGCGATCGCCGGCTCCTGCATCCCGCGAGTGATGGGGTTCGAGGCCAGACGGCTCAAACCGAGCCCCGGGAAGTCCGCGAACTGCCCGTACTGGGTCTGGAGCTCCTCGAGGAGCCGCTTCTCCTCCTTGAGCGCGACCGGGTCGACGGACGGGTCGATGTACTCGGGCACCACATCGCCGAACTCGTCGACCCGCAGCTCGAAGCCGTCCCCGACGAGGATGGGCTCCTCCCCCGTGACGCGGGGGACGGGACCGTAGAACACCTCGGGGGTGACGTCGCCGGCCCCCTGGCCGCCCTGGGGGGTGATGTTCAGGAGCTCCGTGACGAGGTAGATCCGGTTCTGGAAGGGCGATGCCCTCCTCTGGTGCACGTAGTCCACGATGTTGCTGGCCATGGCCCGAGCGTCGTACTTGCGGGAGTAGGTGTACCCGTACTTGAACTCGTTGATGCTGAACATCATGAGGAGCGCCCGCGAGACCATCTCCTTCGTCAGCTCGACCCTCTCGGGCTCGGGCTCCGGGAAGGGAAGGGGCTCGTAGTCGCTCAGGGCCTGGGCCGCCGCGTCCGTGCCCGAGGCCGAGAGGTCTCCGCCGGCGCCCGTCGTCACGGCGCCCGGGACGCCGCCCTCGGCCCCGGCGCCGGCCCCGGTCGCGGCCGCGCTCGCCTTCCCGCCGGCCTTCTCGCGGCGGTCGCGGATCCTCGAGAGGGCCTTCTCGCGCAGGCTCGTCGCGGCCGCCTCCTCGCTCTTCCCGGCCACGGCCCCGACCATCTCCTCCTCGCTCAGGAGCGCGCCGCCCGCGCCTCCGGCCGCGCCCCCCGCCTCGGGCTCCACTTCCTCCTCGGGGAGGCGGACGTAGTCGAAGATGCGGTTCAAGTCGATCATGCGCTCGCCGTCCGTGATCGTGTACTTCACGGTGACGTTGCCGATCGACTGCTGGTTGGGCGTGAAGAGGTTGTCGTGGAGGGAGTCGTGGGGCTTCGAGCTGCCCCCGCCGCCCGTCCCGAGACTCGCGAAGCTGCCCCC
>JACQVW010000110.1 GCA_016209535.1 Planctomycetota bacterium
ATCTCCCCCTCGATCAGCTCCACGCGCTGGCCATCGAACCAGCCCAGCTCAGCCATTCGGTAGTATTCTGCCTTCGTCCAAAGGCGCTGTCTCGGTTCCATCACCTGCATGGCATTCACCTCGACGGCATTATATCCCCCCGCTCGGCGGGACCGCTGTTCCAAAGGCTGCGGGTCGAAAGGCTGCGGGCGCTTGCATGCGCCGCGTTGTCATTGCCGGCCGAAAACTGACCCACCTGGCCACCGGGTTTTGACCCACCTGCCTGGCTGCTGGGCGTGACCCGGCTTGCTGAGGGAGCATCCGGGGGCGGCGCGGGGAGCTGGGAGCCGGCGCATGGGGAAGGGGGACGACGCACACTCCCCGAGGCCCGATGAAATCCCCCTCGCTTACCGTGATCCCTTGATCCCGGCCTCGCGAGGGGGTTCACTCCTTCTGTCACCTTCAACAACAGAAAGGAGTTCCCCCAGTGTCGCATCACTTGCTCTCCGATTCCAGGCTCGAGTCGTTCCTTCTCGAGGTGGACCGCGACCTCGCCCAGAAGGCCCGTGACGAGCGCTGCCCCCACTGCGGCGAGGCCCTGCACAGCGGCCACTACCCGAGGAAGCCCCGAGGTGGCCCTGACGGCCTGCCCGCGGAGCTCCGGCTTCGCTTCAGCTTCTCGTGCTCCGCCGACGACTGCCGCCGCAGGGTGACCCCGCCGTCGGTCCGCTTCCTCGGCCGCAAGGTCTACGTCATGGCCGTCGTCGTCCTCGTGACGGCCATGCGTCAGGGGCCCACCCCCAGGGGCCTGCGCCTCCTCCAGCGCCACTTGGGCGTGGACCGCCGGACGATCGCGCGCTGGCAGAGATTCTTCGGGGAGATCTTCCGTGCCTCGAGCTTCTGGAAGGCCGCGCGCCGCAGGCTCAGCTCGGCCGTCGACGAGGAGCGGCTCCCGCGCTCGCTCCTCGATCGCTTCCGATCGCACGCCCGCGCCTTCGGCGACGCGCTCCTTGAGCTCCTGCGCTTTCTCTCGCCGATCACGGTCCGAGGGGCGCTCAGCGCCGAGGGTGCCTGAGGGCCGGTAACGACCCGCAGAGGATGCGCCTCCAGCGCACCGGCGGGCGCCAGTACACTCCGCGCCTCGCTCGAAGACCCACCCACCCATCGCTTCAACGAGGTGCGAGACCATGCCTCTCAACCAAGTCCTGCTCGAGGGAACGCTGCTCGACGATCCCCGAGAAGCCCAGGGGGCAAAGCACGTCCACTTCCGCCTCCTCTGCGAGACCTCGCTGGAGGGGAGAGCCATCTTCCCTGTCGAGATGTGGCTTGGCCACGAGGACGCGCTCCAGTCCCGCAAGGGCGATCGCGTGCTCGTGGTGGGCTACCTGCGGAAGACGCGCGCCTCGGTGAAGATCCGCGCCGTCCGCCTCCGTAGGCTCCTCGTGCTCGAGCCGCCGTCGGTGCCTTTGCAGGAGCCGCCGGACCCGATTCCCGGGGTGGAGGAGATCCCGTTCTGAGCTCGCCGCCGCCGGGCGACAGCTCCCGTCTTGGAGGACACCACCGTGCACGAGCTCAGAGCACCCCTGCGCACCGACCGCCTGCGCACGATCCCCAGGAGCTTCTCCTGGATCGACCGCGACCTGCTTCACCGTGGCTTCCTCGGGCGGCTCACGAGCCAGGAGATCCTCCTGTACTTCTTCCTCGCGCTTGTCGCTGGCCCGGAGGGGACGAGCTTCTGGAGCTACAAGGCGATCTCGAGGCTCCTGAAGCTCCCGGTGGAGGAGGTGCTCGAGAGCCTGCGGGGGCTCGTCCTCGAGGACCTCGTGGCCTTCCGCTACCCGACCTTCCAGGTCCTCTCGCTTCCAGCGCAGCGCGATCCACGGAGCCCGCGATGACGATCCGCGAGGTCCCCCTCGAAGAGATCTCCCTCGAGCTCCTCGGGCACTCTCGGCGCTCGGGCGAGGTCGACCGGGACGATCCCCTCGTGGTGATCGAGGAGGAGGGGCGGCTCCTTCTCGTCGACGGCCTCAAGCGCTACCTGGCCCTGAGGGAGAGCGGCCGGACCCGGGCCTGGGCGATCGTGAAGCCCTGGGGGAGGGTTGAGGCGAAGCTCGAGCGGCTGCGCAGGAACAACCCCTCCCGCAAGACGACACTGAGGGAGGAGATCGACGCGCTGCGTGACCTCCACCTCCGGGAAGGCCTCACGCCGCGCCAGATCGCACGGGGGCTGGGCAGGAGGAAGGAATGGGTGAGCCGGAGGCTCGAGATCCTGGAGCGGCTCTCGCCGGAGGTCGCGGATCTCCTCGGCGATCGGCTCTTCCGCCCCACGGTCGCCGAGCTCCTCTCGAGACTCCCCACCCAGGAGCAGGTGAGGACGGCCCTCGGGGTCACGGCGGCAGGGCTCGGGCTGGGGGATTCGATCCGCTTCCTGAAGCTCCTGGGGAGCCAGGACGGCGCTGAGAGGGCCCGCATGCTCGAGGACCCCCGAGCGGCCCTCGAGCGGCTGAGGGCGGCGCCGGGGAGCGCCGGCCCGGAGAGGCCGGGGCTCCTCGGGGTCCACGAGCTTCTCGGGAAGGCGCTCGGCGAGCCGACCCCCATCCGCCTGGCACGGCCGCTTCTGCGCTCCCTCCTGCGCAAGGTCCGCTCAGCGCTCCTCGGCCTGGAGGCTGCCGAGGACATGCAGCCCTCGGTGCGAGCCACGGCAACCACCGCCAACTCGTCCCGAGACCCCAACGGAGGTAGAGAGCATGGTCCCGGAAGAGACCCGCAAGCAGGTCCTGAGGCTCAAGGAGGCTGGATACGGCATTCGCTGGATCGCCCGGCACCTGGACCTCTCGCGCAACACCGTGCGGGGCATCCTCGGCCTCAAGCCGCCCCCAGAGGGCGCTGCGGCGAGGAAGCCCTCGCTCCTGGAGCCCTACAAGCAGAAGATCGAGGAGATCCTCCAGGAGGACGAGCGCCAGAGGAGGAGGCGCCCGGGGCAGAAGCCGCTGACCGCCCGGCGGATCTTCAAGGAGATCCGCAAGCTCGGCTACCAGGGGGGTCGCACGCTCCTGGCGAAACACGTCGGCGAGGTGCGAGGCCCCGGCCGCCGCTCCAGGAGAGCCTTCCGGCGCTTCGAGACCGCGCCCGGGGAGGAGGCCCAGCAGGACTGGTCCACCTACCCGGTGGAGATCGGCGGGAAGCTGCTGAGGATCCAGCTCTTCAGCATGATCCTCGGCTGGAGCCGCCAGCAGTTCCTCCGCGCCTACCTCGACCAGCGGCTGCCGACGCTCCTGTGGGGACACGTCGCTGCGTTCAAAAGCTTCGAGGGCGTCCCGTGGAGGATCGTCTACGACCGGCAGGCGACGATCACTCCCCTGGAGATCGCAGGGAAGCCGATCCTCACGGAGCAGTTCCGTGAGTTCGCCGAACACTACGACTTCAAGGTTTTCCTCTGCGAGTCTGGGCACAAGGAGAGGAAGGGCAAGATCGAGAGGCCGTTCCTCTACTTCGAGACCTCGTTTCTGCCCTTGCGGCGCTTCGAGTCGCTGGAGGACCTCAACCGCCAGCTGTCCGAGTGGCTCGAGGGGCTGGAGGACCCCGAGGAGGGCAACCGCCGCAAGCACGGAACGACCGGCGAGGTGCCCCAGGAGCGCTGGCTGGAGGAGAAGCCGTATCTCCTGGAGCTTCCCCCAACGGACTTCCTCCCCCGCCGGCTGGAGGAGCGGCAGGTGGAGAAGGACTGCACGGTGTCGGTCCTCGGGAGCCGCTACAGCGTGCCGGCGCGCCTGGTCGAGGAGGGACGCCGGGAGGTGTGGGCCTCGATCGGGCCGGAGGACGTGCTCCTGTACGACAAGCGCGGGGAGCTCGTGGCCCGCCACAAGCTCTCCGAGGAGAAAGGGAGGCTCGTGCTGGAGGAGGCGCACTACGCGGAGCTCGAGCGCCGCAGGCGCTCGAAGACCGTGCCGGAGCTCGAGCGGCAGTTTCTCGAGCGCTTCCCGGGCTCGCAGGCCTTTCTGGACCGCCTCAAGGAGACGCTGCGCTCGATCGCCCCGATCCACCTCAGGGAGCTCCTCGTCGTGGCGCGGCGCTACCGCGTCGAGGAGGTCCGGGAGGCTTTGGAGCGGGCGGTGGCCGACGGCACGCCGACGGCGGGCTACGTGCGAGAGATCCTCTGCCGGAAGCTTCCCACGGGGCGCCTGGGGGAGATCGCGCGCGAGATCCCCAAGGGGCTCTCCCTGGGTCCCGTCGACCCCGGGAGCCCCGCCGGTTACGGAGACATCTTCCAAGACCAACCCAAGGAGCAAGACCCATGAGCTCACCGAGACGACAGGACTCCAACGACCTGGAGGCCCTTCTGGCCACCCTGCGGGCTCTCCGGCTCCGCCACATGGCGGAGGAGCTGCCCGGGCTGCTTGAGGAGGCCCAGAAGGATGGCTGGGGGCAGATCGACCTCATCGGGGAGGTCTTCCGGCGCGAGGAGCTACGCAAGCGCCAGCGGCGCTTCGAGCGCAACCTGAAAGCCTCCGGCCTCAGCGAGCGCTACGGGCTGGAGCACTTCAACTTCGAGATCGGCCGCGATCACGGGCTGGATCCCCAAGTGGTGCGGGACCTGGCCGGGTGCGAGTTCGTGCGGGCGCGGCGCAACCTGATCCTCGCCGGCCGGGTGGGCACGGGGAAGACCTTCCTCGGAAGGACGCTGGGCGCCGAGGCCTTGAAGCGGGGCTACAAGGTCTATTCCTTCAACACGGCGGCGCTCGTCGAGCTCCTGTACTCAAAGCGGAGCTCGTTTCAGTTCGGGAAGCTCTACGCCCGCATTCGTGACGTCGATCTCCTCCTGCTCGACGACCTGGCGTACCTGCCCTACGCGCCGGAGAAGGTCGAGTTCCTCTTCAGCCTGGTGGTCGACCGCCACGAGCTCAAGACGGGCAGCGTCATCGTGACCTCGAACACCGACGTGACGGAGTGGTGGCAGTTCTTCCCGTCGAAGGCCATGGGCATGGCCTTCAGCGATCGGCTGCTGGACGGCGCGCAAGGCATCCGGCTGACCGGGGAGAGCATCCGGCACCCGCGCAACGTGTCCAAGCCCAACGCCCAACCGATCCCACCAGCCAACGCGCAAGGAACAGGCCAGGCCGCGCCCCAGCAGTAGGCGCAGCTCCGACTCCCCGTCCCCCCACAAGGAGCCCCAGGACGCCACGAGTGTCCGGGGCTCCTTGTCGTGTCGTTTGGCCTCCCGGCCAAGAGGAATGAGATTCAAGGATCGCCTGCGGCCAAAGGAATGAGGCCGCCACCGTGATCCAAGGGGGTGGGTCAAATTGTCCGGCAGCCTGGGTCAAAAACGGCCGGCAATGACAGCGTGGGGTCGCCCGCGGCCCGTGGAGGGCGCCGCGCTTTCTTGGGGCGGTGCGCTCTCCAGGGAGCATCCCACCGATGGATGTGCCGCAGCACGCGCTCGATCACATCGTCCTGCGCCGACGACGTGATCGCGGCGAGAGGGGCTCATCCCAGCCCACGAACCAGATCCCTTCGGCGCTCGTCGAAACAGGGTGTCGTTCGTTCTCCGGCTTGACGTCGCCGAAGTTGTTCACGAACCACGTCCTGCGGGAGGCGTCGCTGTGCTCTGGGAGACTTAGCGTGTTCGCGCACAGGAAGTCCGTATCGTACTCCGTCGTGCCATAGGATCTCGTCAAGTGCACAGCGCCGGGCACCCTTCGATAGCCGTGCACTCCGCCCCCAGGACGTGAGGCCTCGTGCCCAAGAAGAGGTAGCCGAAGAGGCTGATCGCGTCGGAGAGGTCGACCTTGTTGTCGCCGTTGCCGTCGTAGCTCGAGCGGTTTCCCACGTCGTCGATGGTCCCGCCCTCGCAGGGGAGGGTCTCCGGGTCGCCCAGGAAGAGGTGCCCCACCAGGCAGATGCCGTCCGAGATGTCGAGCCGCTTGTCCTGGTTGCAGTCGCCCGGGATCTGCCCACCGGCGTCCGCCACGTCACGGGGCTTCGTCCTCAGGAGCAGGCCGAACGCGGTGATCCTCCGCTCGAGGCACGTCTCGAGGTCGAGGCCGGGACAGCCGGGGCTCGCCCGGCGGACCTCCGGGCAGACCTCGGGGATCATCGCCGCGAGCCGCGCGCCCGCCCCGGGCTCCCGGAGCTCCGCCTCGAGGGCCTCTAGCCCCAGGCGGAAGGCCTCGAGGAAGCAGGGGCTGCGGCGGAAGCTCGGGACCGAGTGCTCCTCGAAGCCGTGAATACGCTCCGGGTGCAGGAAGAAGTCCCCCGCGATGGTGGTGAACACGGAGCCGGCCAGGCCGCGGCCGATGATCTGGGAGGCGACGCGGGGGTCGACGCGGTCCTCGAGCAGGCTCTGGGCTCGCCGCACCCGGTCCTGATCGATGAGACCGCCTTCGCCGGAAGCGGGGACGAGGATCGCCTCGCCCCACAGGCGGATCACCTCGAGGAGGATCGAGATGTGGATCAAGTGGATGATCGAGCCGATCCAGGTCGGCGTGCAGATCCCGTCACACACGCCATAGCCAGGCGGCGTACTCTCGCACCCGTCGCCCACCCCAGATGGCTTGGGCTCGCGGAACGTGCAGCTATCCGCCTGGCCGATCGAGTCTCCCCAGTTGCAGTAGTCGCCGGCGTCCGGGCAGTTCGAGGAGAAGTAGCAGTTGCAGGGCAGGAACTCGTAGACCCTGAGGCCGACGCTTTTCCTGCGCAACTGCGAGAGGGGAGGATCGGTGTCCCTGGTCTCCACGACGTTGGTGCAGGTGCTACAGGACTCGTCGCCGAGGCCGCACTTGCCCACGTCGAAGAAGACCCTAGTGACCCCGGGGCCCGCGACGAGCGAGAGCGAGAAGGCGATGGTGCTGCCCGGAGCTACGGCGGGCGCAAGGAAGGTGAAGCTCGCGGGCGTGAACGAGCCCACCACCCCGCTCAAGTCCACGGTCGCCGTGCTCGCGCCGAGCTGGGGGCCATCGAAGGCCCCGTTCCGGGCGGTGAGCGAGATCGTATGAAGGCCGGGCGTGTCGCTCGTGAAGCGCAGCGTCACGCGGCCCAGGTTCGTACCCTGGTAGTTCGTGACGTAGAAGCCTCGGTCCAGCAAATCCCCGCCGTCACCGAAGGGGCACGAAACGCGCAAGTTGATGTGGTCGGCGCGAGCTCGGCCGGGACGACCGAGAAGCGCGACGAGGAGTCCGAGACTCACGACCCCGATCCGCAATGACATCTTCTGCATAGGGAACCTCCTGCTGGCTCGACCCGCGTTGACCCCGGCCCTGTTGCAGAGATGCTACCTGCAACAGAGCCAGGAAGGAATCTCCATTCTGCTCCTTCAGGGAGCGCACCGGTCCGGGCAGTCCAGGATCGGCACGCAATCCGTCCCCACCAGACCCGGGCCGTGCGATCTTCTCACCGTCGGGGCTGAAGGCGACGTGGTCGATGACGCCCTTCTGGCCCTCGAGCTCGAAGAGCTGCTTCCCGCTCGCCGCGTCCCAGACCCGCACCACCGGATCGAAGCAGCCGCTCGCCAACCTGGCTCCATCGGGGCTCCACTCTGCCCAATGGACCGCGGCGCAGGGTCCGACGAGCCGCAGGACCTCCTCGCCGGAGCCGGCGTCCCAGACCCGTACCAGGCCGTCCCAGGAGGCTGTGAAGACCCGGTTCCCGTCGGGGCTGAAGAGGCACCCCTGATGACCGTGCCCCCGTGGCCGAGGAGCGTGCGCTCTTCCCGCAAGGAAGCCAGCGCTTCGAGGAGGGCGTCCGTGGCGAGGAGGCCGGGCGCGCGCCGCGCGCCCTCGATCGCGATGAGGAGCGCCAGGGCGGGGTCCGTGGGGAGGACCACTGCGGACTGGGCCGTCAAGCGGAGGCCCTCGGCGCGCGCCAGCGCTTGGCTCTCCGCCTCGAGGGCCGACGTCTTCTCCCGGAACGCCGCGTCCTTGGCTTCGTGAGCGCCCGTGGGAAGGCCCTGCGCGCCGCGCTCTCCTCCCCGATCCCCAGCTCGCCAGCCACCGCCATGTAGGACATGCCGCAGATGGCGCGGATGATGAGGATGATGACCTCGCGATGGTGGCCCGCCCCAGGCCGCTGAGGGCATCCTCCAGCCTCTCGGCCAGTTCCTTGGCGCGAGCCACCGCGCTCGGGCTGGGCTCCCGGCCCTCGAAGATGGAGGAGGCCAGCACAGAGCCGCAGTCCGAGAAGCGCATGACGTTGCCGCCTCCGCGCTTCTTGCGGCCCCAGGCGCGCGCCTGGTCGGCGACCTGCCGCTCGACGCAGCGTGGGAGCCAGTTGCGGAAGCCGCCTTCCGACCGCTGCTCGAAGCGCGGAAGACCCTTGAGGACCCTCACGACAACGTCCTGCACGAGGTCCTCCACGTCGCCCATCCGGCGTAGCAATCGCCCCATGCGCAGGGCGACGATCTGGCGCATCCGAGGGAGGTGGCGCTCGATGAGCGCCTCGAGAGCGCGCGGTTTTCCCTCCTGAGCCGTCCGGATGAAGTGGAGCGTATCCTGGAAGCTCTCGTGACTCACAGCCCTCTCCGTTGCGTCGCGCGCGCCCGTGTTCTGAACCGGCTGTCGACAAGGTCCCAGTCTACGAGAGCCGTCGCTGGCAGGCAAGAACAAGAAATCGGAGGGGTCGCTGCCAGGGATCGGGGACGCGGGCTTCCGTGGTCCGTGGGCGCGGGGCAGGGGCCTCGGCCGCGGGAGCCACGACGGCCGCTACCGAGAGCGCACGTGCCTCAAGGCAGTCCCGGGCGCCTCGCGGACCTTGGAGTCCTCGTCCTGGAGGGCGCCCTCGAGCGCGCAGATCGTGCGGGCCGAGTCCTCAACGAGGGCTCCGGGGGCTCCGGGGGCTCCGCCTGCGGGCCGCGGCGGCGGGCGACACCGCGTGAGGGGATGGCTGGAAGGCCCCGCGCTCATCGACATGCGCTGCCGGCAGGACAGCTCGCGTACACCTGGCAGCCCGGCCCGCGGGCGTGCGGCGGCCCGCCCAGGAAGAGGAACGAGAAGGCCGACACGGGATCGGAGACGTCGAGGGCGCGGTCGGCGTTGAAGTCGAGGGCCTCGAGGCAAGCGGGCTGGCGCGCGCCGAGGAAGAGGTGGCCGAGGTGGGAGACGGGGTCCGAGATGTCGACCCCGCCGTCGCCGTTCGCGTCGTAGCTCACCCAGTTGGCGCCCTCTTCGGGCGGCAGCAGGCCCCGCAGCGCCGCGCCCAGCTCCTCGGTCAGGCAGTCGATCCCGTCGGCGAACGGGAACTCGTGCCCGTGCTCGGGAGGGTGCGGGAACTCGCAGCGGCCCGGGGTCTCGTAGTCGGGGCAGGCCTTCGGGATTTCGGCCATGCGGCGCTCGAAGGAGCCACGGCGCGGCGCTTCCAGCTCGGCCGAGATGGCCTCGCGGATCTTCGCCGCCACATCGAGGCGGCAGCGGTCCAGGGCCGCGACGGCGCCGTTCTCCTGAGGCTCGAGGGGCTCATCGCCCGAGCGGGCCGGGGGCGTGAAGAGCCCGCCCCTCTGCACGATTCCGAGGTAGAGGGCCTGGACCTGGATCGCCAGCTCGCGCACCGCCTCGTGCTCCTCGGCCGCGAGCGGGACGTCCCGCGCCCGGGCCACGAGCGCGCGGTCCGGCGGGCCGCCGCCTCGAGCGCCCGCGGCCTCGAAAGCCAGGAGCCAGAGCGTCACGGCCCGGAGGACCGCGGCCTGGCTGGAAGCGAAGATCGCCGTTGGCTGGATGTGGCACCCTCCGTCGAAGGGCTTCTCGCAGCTCGGGCCGCCGATGCAGGTCGTCGGGTCCAGGGTGCCGTACGGCTGGAAGTTGCAGGCGCCATAACTGCCGCAGTAGACCTTGTTCTCGCTGCTATAGCCGGGGCAGTCGCAGGAGTAGTAGCAGTTGCAGGCCTGCGGGGCCAGGGTGCCCACCTTGATCGTGACCGCGTCCTTGCCGCCACCGGCCGTCTTCTGGTATGCCTCGGACGTCGTCGGGTAGCTTCCATTCGAGCTCCCCGTGACGTGCGCGTGGCCGGCGCGGGAGATGGCGAGACCCCACACCACGTCCTCTTCACCTCCGCCCAGGAACGTTGAGTACTTGAGGCCGCCGCCCTCCTCGAGCTTCACCAGGAACGCATCTGCGTTGCCGCCGCCATAACTCCCCTGGGCGGCGTTCGCCGTCGTCGGGAAGTCCGTGGAGAGGGTCCGGCCCGCCACGTAGATGTGCCCCTGGGAGTCGGCGAAGATGCCCCTGCCGTCCTCGAAGCTGCTGCCGCCGAGGTAGGTGACATAGTCGAGGCCGGTGCCGGCCGAGTTGACGTGGATGACGAAGGCATCGGAAGCTCCGCCCTGGAAGGTCTTCTGGTACGCGTCCGCGGTCACCGGGAGGTCGGTCGCTACCGTCCACCCCGTCACCACGGCCGAATACGGGATGCTGTAAGAGACCTTGACCGCCACGGCCTCAGCCTCGTCGTTTCCCTGCCCGCCAAGGAGGCGGGAGTAGATCAGCCCGGTCCCGAAGGCGTTGACCTTGGCGAGGAAGGCGTCGCTCGGGCCGTGCAATCTGCCCCCGGCGCCCGCCGGCTTGACCGGGAAGTCCGTGGAAAACGTCGTCCCGGCCACGAAGGCCGCCCCGCCGCACTCGAGGGCGATCCCGCCGGGCCATTCTCTTTCGTCCCCGCCGAGGTAGGTCGAGTAAACGAGTCCCGTCCCCTGAGCGTTGAGCTTGGAGACGAAGACATCGTAGGAGCCGTTCGGGTTCGCGTGCTGGGTCTGGAAGGCGGCCCGCGTCACGGGGAAGTCCGAGGACGTGGTTGACCCCGTGACATACGCGTCGTTCGCCGCATCGACGGCGATCGCTCTGCCGTTTTCGTTCCCGCTCCCTCCCAGATAGGTCGCGTAGGTGAGATCCCACCCCTTCTGGTTCAGCCTGGCGACGAAGGCATCCTGACCACCCCCGTGCTGTGTCTGGAAGGCGTCCAGGGTGGTGGGGAAGTCCGAGGACGAGGTGAGCCCGGTGACGTACGCATCTCCCAGGGCGTCCACGGCGATGCCCCAGCCGTAGTCGGACGATCCTCCCCCGAGGTACGTCGAGTAGAGGAGCTGGGTCCCGGAGGCGCTGAGATGGCTGACGAAGACGTCCGTCCCACCCGCCTTCGTGGGTTGGTAGGGGCCCGGCTGGCTGGCCTTGGCAGGGAAGTCCAGGGACTGAGTGGACCCCGTGATGTAGACACCCCCGGCCTTGTCGACCGCGATGGCTTCGCCCGAGTCATTACCGCTCCCGCCTAGATAGGTCGCGTAGAGAATCCCCGGATCGATGCGGAGGGTCCGTGCGCGGTCGTAAGCGCCCACCGCAATCCCGATCCGGCCGTCCTCGCGTCTCACGAACCGCCCCGGCACCTCGCGGGTTGCGCCTCGGGGGCTCTCGTCCCCTTCCCCCGCGTCTTCCTCCTGGACCCGGGGGATCACCACGCGCAGCCGGCTCGAGCCCAGGGCCAGGACCACCTCACCGAGCTCGTCGACCTCGACACCATCGGCGCCCTCGAGCTCGAGCGCGATGACCCCAGGGTCGGCTCCGGGGTGGACGATGAGGTCGAGCTCGAGCCCTTCCCGGGCTCCGTAGTAGACCACGTCGACGCCGGAGTAGACCCCATCGAACCGCGCCCGCGAGTAGGTGGGAATGTCCCGCCGCCACCGGGTTGGGTCGCGGCCGATGAGGTGGTGGACCCGGCCGGGGAGCTCGTCGAGGCCCTCGGGGCGCGCGGCTGGATTCGCGCCGAGGAGCTTCATGCGGATGACGCGGGCGGGTTCCGAGGAGAGCGGGCGCGGACCGCCGCGCTCCAGGCGGCGAGCCGCCGCTCGGGCGGACACGGCGGTCCCAGGGCCGTGAAGGACCAGGACCGCCTCGGTCGCGCTCAGGAAGATGGCATAGGCCGAGCCGCGGGCCAGGAACGCGACCCGCGGATCGGTCTGCCCGCGGTTGGGCTCGAAGGCGAGGGGACGGCTTGCGAGCGGGGAGGCCCGGGCGCCAAGGGGCGCCGCGAGGACGAGGACAATCACGTGAAGCGTGCTGGTGAGTCGGTTCATGGCAGGATACCTTATTCTGCGTTTACTTCGGCCCTGTTGCGGGGATACTACCCGCGCCAGGCCAGGAAGGAATCTCCATTCTGCTCCTTCAGGGAGCACACCGGTCCGAGCAGTCCAGCATCGGCACGCAATCCGTCCCCAGGACCGGCGGCTTCGAGCCCAGGAAGAGGTAGCCGAAGACCGCCACCGCGTCCGAGAGGTCCAAGCTGGCGTCGCCGTTCGAGTCGAGGAGGAGGCGGTTCCCGGCGGTCGCGAGCGTCCCGTCTCCGCAGGGCAGCTCCGACACCGTGCCCTGGAAGAGGAAGCCGAGGAGGAAGATGCCGTCGGAGAGGTCGAGCTTGCCGTCCTGGTTGCCGTCGCCGGGAATGCGGAGGCCGCCCACGTGCTCGCAGGCGTCCCCGAGGCCGTCCCCATCCGTGTCCTCCTGGCCGGGGTTCGCGACCTTCTGGCAGTTGTCGAAGGCGTTGGGCACGCCGTCCGCGTCCGAGTCCAGGAGCTCGAGGCCCGGCGGGATGCCGGGCGCCCAGCTCGCACCGAGCGCCATGGGCAGCCCCCTGGAGCCCGGCGGGCTCACGTAGAGATACCTCCCGAGCTTGAGGTCCCCCACCTTCACCTCGCGCGGATCGTACTCCGCGACCACCGCCACGCGCTCCGACAGGCCGCGCGGCCGGCGCGACCAGATCTCGAGGCGCAAAGGCGCGCCCCTCAGGCCGCCCCCGCCGCCTCGGCCGGCGCCGCCCCGGCCCGCGCCGGCGCCCAGGAGCGCCAGGGCGCTCTCCTCCACGCTCAGGCCGCGCGGCGGCGCGATGTAGATGTCGCGGTTCACGATCTGGAAGCGCTCGAAGACCACCTCCCGCGTCGGGTCGGGGTTCACGGCCTCCACCACCTTCAGGAGGAACGCGTAGCAGTCGACGAGCTGGCAGACGAGGTAATCGTGTGGCTCGCAGGGGCAATCCATGGAGAAGGAGCAGGGGCCCAGCGGGCAGGGATCGACCTCGTCGTTGAGGCCATCGTTGTCGTCGTCGGGGTCCTTGCAGTCGATGAGGCCGTCCCGGTCCGTGTCGGAGCCCTCGAAGCTGAAGTAGGGGAGGCGCCCCGGGCAGCACGCGCCGCGGGCGGTCCCGGCAACGATCAGCGAGTCGTAGGGGTGCTGGTCCTCGCAGTCCTTGCAGCCGTCGTCGTCGGAGTCGAGGTCCCCGGAGGAGATCACGGCGAAGCGGGCGACGGCGGGTCCGCCCGAGAGGGAGGCCTGCTCCAGGCCGACGTGGAGGCCGGCGTCGCCCAGGTCCGGCCACCCCCCGAGGTCGGTGTAATCCACCCCGTCGAGCGAGTAGGCCTTGTGGATCTCACCTTCGATCCTGCAGATCCGCAGGTACAAGGGCAGCGAGAGGTCGTATACCCAATGGTAGCCGCTCGTGGCTGGCAACCCGTAGTGCGAGATGACCTCGACCTCCCCCGTCTCGAGGTCCCGGTGCGCGAAGACGCCGCTCCGGGGCGCGTTGTGCTCGGACGTGAGCTCCGCCCGGGCCGCGATGCCCGCGATGCCCCCCGGCGCGATGTCATCGACGCGGACCGCGAGCTCGAAGTCTCCGCCCTCGAGCCGCGAGAGGAAGCGCAACTCCAAGGGAACGCTGCCGTACCCGCCGCTCGAGCTGCAGAGCTCCACGCCGCCGGGCACGCCGGCCCGCGGCCGCGAGGCTCCGGCCTTCACGTCCCCGAGGTCGGTGACGGTCCAGCCGGGGATCTCCTCGCTCGGGAAGCAAGGGCAAGCCTGGAGCTCGAACGGGGCGGTGGGCGGAGCGCAGAAGCCGTTCCCTCCAGAAGTGATGCAGACCTCAACGGGCAGGCCCGACCCCTGGAGGCCATCCTTGTACCGGAGGCCGCAGGATGAGCACCCGGGCGAATCGGGCTGTAGCCGTATCGCCAGGATCTGGTGCGGGCTGCCCGCGAGACCGAGGTAGATCGGCTCGACGAAGCTCAGGACGCGAGCGGCCACGAGCCCCTCGTTCCCCGGACCCTGCGTGAGCTCGGTGAACTCGAAGCCGTCTTGCCCGATCCCGCCATCGGCCGTGTCCGCGGCGACGGTCCCCGAGACCGTGGCCGCGGCAATGCGGCAGCCCCCCTCGGTGACGGCGCCCAAGGACCACCCCGTGACCCCTGTCTCCGCGGGCACGGGCAGCTCCAGGACCTTGAGCGTCGAGTAGACCGGCGAGTCCCAGTCCGCGACCGAGGGACCCTCGAAGCCCAGGACGAAGAAGGGGTCCATCTCCGCCAGCGCCTGGACCTCGGTCGGGGTCAAGGCGTGGTCGTAGACCCGAACGTCGTCGAGGCTCCCCACGAAGAAGCAGCAGGACGAATGCCGGACGACCGCCCCGATCGCCGTCGTGTTGAGCGTGATGGGCCCCATGGAGGCCCGCGGGTAGTCGAACACGGCCGGGTCCTGGACCCCGTCGATGTAGAGCCTCGCCGCGCCGCCATCGTCCACCCAGGCGATGTGATGCCACGTGCCATCGAAGGCGATGCCCTGCGACTTGGCGTGCGCGAGGACCACGGTGCCGGCGTTGTCCCGGATGTAGACGTCCACCTTCCCGGTGGCGCCCGTCGAGTCGGTGCCGATGGTGAACAGGGGATCGTAGTCCGTGTTGTGACCCTCGGCGAAGACCCGCTTGTCCGCTTGAGGATAGCCCCGGACCCACAGCGCGACCGAATAGCTCGAGTGGCTGAAGATCGGGAGGCCGCTCTGGTGCTGGACGAGGACGTGGTGATATCCCAGGTTGGTGTCCCCCGCGAGATGGAGGCCGTGCTTCCGTGCGCCGGCGCCGAACTCCGGCGGAGGGTTTGCCGGCTGGATGCCTTCGTTCGGCCCCACGACGTCCTCGAGGCTCTTCTCGAAGGGCCAGTGGGACACGAGCCCGGCAGTTGCGGGGCTCGAAAGCAGGACGAGGGCGATGAGCGAGAGGGGAGCGAGCGAAGTGCGATGCATCATGGCGGATCTCCGTGGCGTGGGGAGCCTCTGGGTTTTCCGCCGCCCGTTCGGCCCGGTGGGCGGCCATCTATTCCAGCTTTTCCAGCGACAACGGCCCGCGCGCGTTTCAGCCAATCCGGGTGGCGCCGCGCTCCGGCTACCGGCACCCCGCGGGCAGCTCCAGGCAGCCGAGGTCGTCCTCGGGCACAGCCGGGCCGCACCCGGGGAACGGCGCGGGCGGCGGCCTCCCCCCCAGGAAGAGGAAGTTGAGGAGGTAGCTCGCGTCGGAGATGTCGAGCGCCCGGTCCCCGTTCGCGTCGGCGGCGCTCCTGCAGGCGGGCAGGCGGCCCCCCAGGAAGAGCCCGTTCAAGACGAAGATGGCGTCGCTCAAGTCCACCCCGCCGTCGCCGTTGGAATCGCCGCGCACGAGCTCGGGCTCCGGGGGCGCGGCCCGCGGGTCGCCGACCACGAGGCTCACGGCGATCGTGACCGCCTGCGCCGGCTCCCCGCCCGCTGCCGGCGCGGCGAGGACGAGCTCCGCCGTGTACACGCGGTCCGAGCGCAGCCCGGCCGGGTCCGCCGTGAGGACCAGGGTCGCCGGGGCCGCGCCGCTCGTCCGGTCGAGGGCGAGCCAGGGGGCCGCTTCGGCCGCGGTCCACTTCAGGCTCCCCTCGCCGGCGTTGGCGATGTGCACCTGAGCGGTGACGGCCCTCGCCGCCGGGCTGGCCACTTGCCAGCCCACCTGCAGCGGGCCTGCCGCGAGCGTCGGGCCGGGAAGCTCGAGGTCGTCGTGGACGGTCACCGTGACGCTCGCCGAGGCGGAGAGCCCCGATCGGTTGACGGCGGTGAAGGTGACCTCGTGGGTGCCGACGGGGAGGTCCGCGACCGAGAGGAGTGGCCCGGAGCCGAGCGGAGCGCTCTCGGCGCCTCGCCGGCGCGTCCAGAAGAGGCGCCTCGCCGGGACGCCGCCGTCCTGGAGGTCGTCGGCCTCGCCGATGAAGCTCAGGAGCTGGCCCCACTGGATCCTGGCGCCGTCCTCGGGAGAGACGATGCGCGGCTCGGGCGGTTTCAGGGCCACCTGGAACGGCGCGCTGTCCGCGTGCGCGCTCAAGACGCCGTCCGAGGCCACGACGCGCACGACCGCGCTGCCGCCTCCCAGGCGCGAGGTGTCGATCTCGGCCTCCTCGCCGCCGGCGCCGAGCCTCAGGGGCTGGAAGCTCTCCCCCTCGAGGCCGTAGAGGACATCGAAGGTCAAGGGATCTCCGTCGGGGTCCATCGCCGACCAGGCGATCGTGACCGTCCCTGAGACTGGGCTCGCCGCGTCCGTCAGGTGGACGCTCGAGACCTCCGGCGGGCCGGCGCTCACCGGCCTCGCGCCGAGGACGCGGCCCTCGGCGCCCTCGACGATGCGCACCTCCCGCGTGCCTTCCGCGAAGGGGACCACGTGCCCGAAGCTCGCTCCGCCGGGGTACTCCGGGCTCGGCGCCTCCAGGGCGAAGGGGTAGGCGGCGAGGACGGACCCCGCCGCGTCGAGGAGGCGGATGGAGTAGCTCCCGGGCTTGCGCTTCGGAATGCTCGAGACCTCGCCCGCGCGGCGCAGGTGGCGGATCACCGCGATGCCCTCGGGATCGAGGTCCCCGAAGACCAGGAGCCAGTCGCCGCCGATCGCGCCGCCGGCTCCGGATCCCGCGCCCCCGCCCACCATGCCGGCCGCGGCCATGTAGCTGTACATTCCCTCGTAGGTGTAGTCGCTGATCCACTGGCGCGTGCAATAGGTCATGAGGTCCTTCCACAGGTTGCCCGGAAGGACAGCCCGAGGCGCGTCGAAGCGGCTGTCGCCGGCGTCGAACCCCGCGAGGCTGCCGTCGGGCGGCCCGATGAAGCCGCCGGCGTAGGGGTAGCTCTGGTCGGGGCCGCTGTTCTGGCAGTTGGCGTGGGCTCCGGGGTGGTGGCGGCCGAGGAGGTGCCCGATCTCGTGGGCGGCGACGCGGCCGGAGAACGGCGCGTCCGTCTCGGGGCGAGGGTCGACGCCGTAGATCGGGTCCCCCGCGGTGCCGGCGGCCAGGGTCGAGCCGGCGCCGCCCGGGGCCTCGCCGTTGCCTTCGTAGCCCTCGAACATGCCGTAGTAGAAGCGGCCTCCGCCGTACGCCGCCTCCCAGGCCCCGAGGCGGGCGATCACGTGCCTGAGGGCGCTGAAGTACTCGTCGAGGGGGGCCACTTCCCTGAACGGGCCCAGCTCCTCGTCGAAGACATACGCGACGCGCGTGCTCAGGCCCGGCGTCGGGTCTCCGAAGGGCACGTGGCCGGTCGCGATCGGATAGGTCCTGCGGATCCACGAGAAGGTCTCGAGCACGTCCTCTTGGTAGCGGGGGTAGCGGGTGGTGCCGTTCAGCTCGAGCCCGAATGCCACGAGCTGCACCTCAAGCCGGGGCGACGGCTCGAACTGGAGCGGCCCGAGGGTGATGGAGTTGTCCGCGTAGCTCACCTCGGGCGGCATGCGGTAGGGGTTGACCTCGGCGCGCAGCCGGAGCCCGTCCTCGAGCCACTCCCAGGGCAGCTCGAAGAGGAAGCTCGCGTCGAGGACGCTGCGATCAGGGGACGGCTGCACGGTGAGGTGGGTGCCGGGCGAGTTGACCGGCGCCAGCGGCTCGCCGATCGCGTTCCCTCTCGATGAGACCCTCGAGAGCGTCGCCGTCACGCCGGGCACGGGCGGCCCATCGGAGCGGACGTGAAGGCGCACGAAGGTGCGCCGCCCCTCCACGAGGAGGACGCTCTGCTGGAGGTCCTGGATGCCCTGCGTCACCTCCAGGCCGGTCGGCCGCAGGTTGGTCAGCGGGAAGCCCTCGGCGTCGGAGGCGAGCCGCTGGATGCTCCCGGCCTCCTGCCAGAAGAGGAAACCCGGGTGATCGCGGAAGACCACGGCGCGAGTGAGGTGGTCGGCGTCCCAGGCCCCCAGGATCTGCGAGGTCCGGAAGTAGAGCGCCTCGGCCGTGCCGCCGCCCCGTCCGGTTCGGAGGAGGGACTGCTGGAAGCGGACGAAGGTGCCGCCCGGGGGAGTGTAGGCAAGCCGCTCGAGGAAGAAGAGCTTGCTCGCGTCGCTCACCAGGCTGTAGATACGGCCGCCTGCGGCGCCGCTCGTGTAGATGACGGCCGTGGTGCCGGTGTAGTTGTTGTAGCGGAGCACCCGGTTGCCCTTGCCGTGGTAAACGTAGCTCGTGACGGCCCCGCCGCGAGGCTCCTCGCGCCGCCCCTCGGGGTGGTAGCCGGTGACGCCGGTGGCGATCGTGGTGGGCAGGCCGCGGGAGCTCAGCCTGCGCAAGTTCCCCTCCGTGAGCCAGTAGAGGTTCTCGCCGTCGGCCTGGAGGTCGCTCGCCGGGGCGCCGACGCTCGCGAGGGCGGTCGCGGCCCCGCCGCCTTTCGGCACCCGCCAGACGCGAGCCCGGTCAAAGCGGTCATGCGTGAGGACGTAGAGGATTTCGTCGTCCTGGGCGATCTCCACCTTGCGCAGGCCGCCACCCGTTCCAGCGATATCGTCGGTGACAAGCTCCGTCGGATCGCCGGGATTGGCCGTGAGCGGAAGCCGGACGAGACCCGTCACGTCCACCCAGTAGACGTGGCCCGAGTCGGAGACGATCTCGGAGTAGATCTCATAGGGGTTGCAGACGTCCGGAGGCCGCGGGTCGTTCCTGAGAAAGATCTGCCGTGGCGTGCCGCCGTAGGTCGCGATCCGGGCCAGCACCTCGGGGTCGCCGGAGCCGAGGACCGGCCCGTGGTCGGGGGTCTCCGTGCAGCCCGCGGCCGTGTGCCAGATGACCCTCCCCGAGGCCAGCGTGAAGTCGTCGACGCCGCTCTCGACCAGGGCCGTGGGGTCGGTCAGGGCCAGGGCGACCGCGGTTACGAGGGGCGGCAGCAGGGGGGCGATCACGGCTGGCACCTGTCCGAGCAGTCAAGGATCGGCACGCACTCGGTCCCCAGGACCGGCGGCTTCGAGCCCAGGAAGAGGTAGCCGAAGACCGCCACAGCGTCCGAGAGGAGAACGATCGAGCGAGGCGACATGTCAGACCTCCGTGTGCTGGGATACCCGCCCCGACGGCCCGTTCGGGAGGCCAGTCGTTCGGGCGGCCAGTCCATAGTAGCGACAACGGCCCGCGCGCGTTACAAGGGATCCTCGCAGTGGCCGCACTCGTCCTGCGCGCCGGAGAACACGGGCGTGGTCGCATACCGCGTCATCGCGGTTCTTGAGCCACGCCCGTGGCGGGCCGCCCCGCCGGGGGCGGACCATGAGCGAGGAGCTACCGGCCAGGCCCGGCGGGCAGGAGGACCGGCTCCGCGGCGCACGCCGCGAGCTCCCGGCATTCGAGCGCATCCAGGCTCAGGTCCGGACCACAGGCGGGGAAGGGATACGGCGGCGGTTCGCCCCCGAGGAAGAGGTAGGCGATGGTGAAGACCGCATCGGAGAGGTCCAGGAGCCCGTCGTCGTTCGCGTCGGCGGCATCGGCGCACTGCGGCTCGCCCCCGCCAAGGAAGAGGAACGCCAGGGTGAAGATGGCGTCGGAGATGTCGATCTCGCCGTCGGCGTTCGAGTCGGAGCGCCGGAAGGCGGTGCCGGCGCATCGCGGAGCGCACCGCACGGCGGCGGCCGCCGAGCGGGCCAGGCCGATCTCGCCGCGGACCTCCCAGTCGTGCTCTTCCGGGGAGAGCCCACCCTCGTCCACGTGCGCCTCGACGTCGCCGGGGAGGATCGCCCGCAGCTCGCCGTCCCGCCAGAGCGAGATCGCGTCGTAGAGCGGCGTGCCATTGGTCCAGCGCAGGTAAGCCCGGCAGGCCTCGGAGGTCGAGGCGTCGGCGCAGGAGAGGCCCGCCGGCGGCGGCACGCCGAGGTAGCAGGCCGCCGCGTTGTTCATCCCGTCGATCTCATCGGGGTGGCGGCCCAGGCGGACCTGCGCCTGGACTCCTTCCGGCGGCATGCGCACCGGGACCCTGACCTCGGTGGCTTCGCCCGGCCGGAGGTCGAAAGCGATGCCGCCCGGGAGGGAGGTCCAATCCGCGCTGCCGAGCCTCACGTGGACCGTGAGCTGCGCCGCCCGGCCGGCGGCCAGGCCCGCGTTCTCCACGGTGGCGATCAACTCCACCCGCGCGCCGGCAGGCACGTAGGGGCTCGAGGCGCGGCATGAGGAGACCTTCACGTCGGGGCGGAGGACGAGGTCGGTGGCGGCGATGGAGCCAGAGGGGTCGACGCCGGGTCCCCCGGCGCCGCCGGGCCCGCGCGAGCGCACGATGCGCACGCGGCCTCCAGGTCCGGGAGCCGCCGCGATCTCCCAGTCGATCGCCTCGTCCCCGGAGGCGGCCTTGACAGGAGACCACTTCGCGTCGGGATCCGAGACGTCGAGGCTCGCGAGCGCGACGTCGCCGTCGGCCCCGGCCTCCCCGAGCTCGCGGAAGACGACCGCGGCGTGAGGACCCTGGCCGCCGGCGACCCCCGGCGTGATGGCAGCGACGGGCCACTGGCCTGCGAGGGCGCGAGAGCGCCGGCCCCTCCCCAGGGGCTCGGGGGGCTGGAAGAGGCCTCCCGCCAGGCGCGAGGCGAGGACCCGATCCTCGCTCAGGAGCTCAGAGGTGCTCGCGTCCCAGGGCTTCGCCGTGAAGGCGAGGACGCCGTCACCGTCGCCGTGAAGGGCGATGCTGGGCATGAGCGGCCCGCCGGCTCCAGCCGCAGGCCAGTCCTCGCCGGCCGCGATGGGCTCGCTCCAGTAGCCCGCGCCGCCGTCGTTCGTCCACCGAGCGCAGAGTAGCCTCCGGTCCTCCGGGGTCGTGAAGTCCGCGTCCGCGTCCTCCACCCAGACCAGGTAGGCGCTCCTCCCGCTGGGGGAGACGGCCAGCGCCGGCTCGAGGTCGGCAGCGCCGTTTCCGGGAAACGACACGCACCACTCGGCATCGAGCGGACCTGAAGGAGAGACGACCTGGGCGCAGACCGAGGTTTCCCCGAGGCGCGCGTTGCCTTCATCGTCCAGGACCTCGTGGACGTCGTAGCTCACCCAGGCCACGACGGCGGCCCCGTCGGGGTGGAACGGGATGGCCGCGACCTTCGCCTTGCCCTCGGGCAGGTCGTTGTCGGTGAGCCACTCGGCGGCGATGAGATCGTGGGCCCGCAGGTCGTAGAGGGCGTAGTGGATCTCCTCGCTGGAGAGGGCCCAGTTGAACGCTTCCCACGCCGGCATCGCAGCCCCCACCCGCTCGAGCTCCTCCCGGCTCAGCTTGCTCTGCGTCCAGACGACGAGCACCTCGTGGTCCGAGACGAAGGCGGCTTGCGGGTCCTTCTGGAAGTACCGGGCGCCGGCGTCATGCAAGAGCGGCCGGGGGGGCAGCCACCCCCCGCCCTCCCAGCTCTCGCCATACCTGGCCGTGACGTGGATCTCCGGGCGGTAGCCCGGCGTGGGATCCATGTCCTCGACGTAAGCGACGAAGGCCATGAGGCCGTCCGGGGAGGTCGCGAGCGCCGGCATGCGGAGCTCGGGGACCGGCGAATCGGAGACGTCGACTCCGCCGCCGCCGCGCGTCCAGCAGCCCGTCGGCGCCTGCGCGTCGGCGAGCGAGATGACCCCGCTCTCCAGGCACGCGCTCCCGAAGAGGTAGTTGATGCACGCCTTGACCTTGACGCCGAGGGCGAGGCGAAGGCAGCTCTCCACCGTGGCCTTGAGGTCCACGCCCTCGAGCTTGAGCTTGAGCGGCAAGCGGAGCCCCACCGTGGGCACGACCTCGCCGGTCGCGGAGACGATGCCCCAGAAGACGTCCGTGTGGACGGCGCCGCTGGCCCAGGCCTCGAGCTTCGGGTCGACGAGCACGTCGACCTCCAGGTAGGGGCTCGTGGCCCGAACGACCACGACGACGTCGGCCTTCACCGTGCCCTTGAGGCCAACGGCGAGGCTCGCCTTGACCCGCAC
>JACQVW010000111.1 GCA_016209535.1 Planctomycetota bacterium
GACGCGGCCCGCACGAGCCCCTACGAGTACTACCAGTACTGGATCAACGTCGACGACCGGGACGTGGGGCGGTTCCTCAGGCTCTTCACCCTCGTCGCGATGGAGGAGATCCAGGACCTCGAGCGCCTCGAGGGCGCGGAGGTGCGCCGGGCGAAGCAGCGGCTCGCCCTGGAGGCCACGGCCCTCGCCCACGGCCGGGAGGAGGCGGAAAAGGCTCAGGCCGCGGCGCGGGCCCTCTTCGGCGGCGCCGCCCCCGGTGCCGAGGCGGCCTGCCCGAGCCGAGCGGTGCCGAGGGCCGAGCTCGAGCGCGGTCTCGGCGTGCTGCAGGCCTTCGCCGACTCGGGGCTTTGCGAGTCGCGGAACGCCGCCCGCCGCCTCGCGGCGCAGGGTGGGCTCTACGTGAACGGCCTGCCCGTCGGCGAGGACCGCAGGCTCACCCTGGAGGACCTGAAGGACGGCGCGATCCTGCTGCGGGCGGGGAAGAAGAAGCACCTGAGGCTGGTGGTGGCGTGACGCCTCACGCCAGTATGCCCAGCACGCGGTCCCAGCGCTCCAGCGCCTCCAGTGCCTGCCGCGGGTCGCCGATGTCCTCGGGCTCGAGCTTCCCGATCGCGCCGAGGACCGCCTCGAGGGCCCGCGGGTAGTCGAGGTCGTCGTCGAGCGCCGCGCGGAACCGGGTCTCCGTCTCCTCGATCCAGGGCGCCGGGGAGCCCTTCCGGCGCAGCTCGGGCCGCGGCGCGCCGGTCGTAGCCTCCTTCAAGTGCTCGTGGAACGCGAGGATCGTGTTCACCCTGGGCCGCGCCCGGTCCATGGCGGCCTCGCCGAAGTCGAGGACCTCGCGATGGTGGACCGAGAGGAGCGCGGCGCGGATCACGGACCCCCGGAACCCCGCGTCCAGCATCTGCCGCGCGGTCATGACGTTCCGGTTGTCCCTCGTCATGGGGAGCCCGTCCACGAGGACGGGGCCCGTGTGCAGCCAGTAGCGTGCGAGGGGCTTCCCCGTGAGGGCTTCCGACTGCGCGATCTCGCACTCGTGGTGAGGGAAGACGTTCTCGCAGGTGCCGGTGTGAATGTCGAAGGACCCCTCGAGGTACTTCCGGCTCATGGCGACGCACTCGACGTGCCACCCCGGGAACCCGCGTCCCCAGGGGCTCGGCCAGTGCGTCTGGTGGAGGACGTCCCTCCGCCACAGGTCGATGTCGAGGAGGTGCCGCTTGCCGGGAGGCTGCTTCTTGCCGGCCAGGAGACGCTCGAGGTCCTCCGCGGGCTTCCCCGCCAGCTCCCCGAAGCGGGGGCTCTTCCGGATGTCGAAGTAGATGTTGCCCGCGGCCTCGTAGGTGCGGCCCCTCTTCTCGAGATCGGCGATGACCGCGATCATCTCGGCCACGTGCTCCCGGGCGCGCGGGTAGTGGGTGGCGTCGCGGATGTGGAGGGCCCGGCGGTCGGCGTGGAAGATCCTCTCCTCCTTCTCCACGAGCTCCACGGCCGAGAGGCCGGTGCGGCTCGCCGCGATCTCGACGATGTCCTCCTCGAACTCGTTGAGCTGGCCGACGTCGGTGATGTTCATCACCTGGACCACTCGACAGCCGGCGTACTCGAAGCAGCGCCGGAGCAGGTCCGCCAGGAGGTAGGAGCGGAACTTCGCGACGTTCAGGTGCTCCTTGACCGTCGGCCCGCAGTGATACATGCGGACCTCCCCGGGCACGAGGGACTCGAACGGCTCCTTCCTGCCGCCGAGCGTGTTCGTGAGGACGAGCGCCATGGCCGTACTGTACCACGCCCTCCCCGGCGCTTCTATCGGAGGGCGCAGGCGGCCGAGATCTGGAAGAAGATCCCGGGGAAGAGCCCCACGAGGACCACCGCGATGGCCGCGATCGCCAGGGCGAGCTTGCCGCCGATCCGCGCCTCCAGGGAGGGGGCGGGGAGGCCACCCTCCTGGGGCAGCATGTACATGGCGACCACGAGCCGCAGGTAGTAGTAGACCGAGACGATGGAGGTGAGGATGCCGACCAGCGCGAGCTCCCAGTGCCCGGTCGCGATGGCCTCGCGGAAGATGAAGAGCTTCCCCCAGAAGCCCGCCGTGGGCGGGATGCCGGCGAAGGAGACCATGATGACGAGCAGGGCCAGGGCGTGGGCCGGATGCCGCTCCGCGAGGCCCCGCAGGGAATCGATCGACTCCCGGTCCTCGGCCCCCTCGCCCAGGTGGGACAGGCAGATGAACGCGCCGAGGCTCATGAGCGCGTAGGGGAAGAGGTAGAAGAGGAGCCCCGCCCCCGCGGCCTGCTCGCCCCCTGGACGCGCCTCCATGGCCGACACGGCGCCCACGAGGAGGTATCCCGTGTGCGCGATGGCCGAGTACGCGAGCATGCGTTTCGCGCTCGATTGGGCCAGCGCGGCGAGGTTCCCGAAGATCATGGTGACCACCGCGAGGCCCGAGATCCCCGCGAGGAGAGCGCCCCGCGCCTCGGGGCTCCCGGGGCCGGAGGCACCGGCGCCACCGAAGAGCACCGCGACGCGGAGGAGGACTCCGAAGCTCGCGGCCTTGACGGCGACGGCCATGAAGCCCGTCACGACGCTCATGGCCCCCTCGTAGGCATCGGGGACCCAGGCATGGAACGGGAAGGCGCCGACCTTGAAGGCGAGGCCGATCAGGGTCAGCCCGAGCCCCGCGACGAGGAGCGACGAGTCCGCCGGAGGCTGGCCGCCGGCGAGAGCCCCGGCGATGTCGGTCAGGTTCGTGCTGCGCGTCGCGCCGTAGATGAAGGCGAGGCCCAGGAGGAGGAACCCGCTCGAGAGCCCGCCCAGCACGAAGTACTTGAGGCCCCCCTCGACGGCGCGCTTCTCGTCTCGCTGGAAGGCCGTGAGGATGTAGACCGCCATGGAGAGGGCCTCGAGGCTGAGGAAGACCATCACGAGGCTCGCCGACTGCACGAAGAGGACCATGGAGGCTGCCGCGTAGAGGACGAGGGCGTGGAACTCGCCCTGCTCGATCCCCCGGCGCCGGAGGGCATCGCCGGCACCGAGCAGGCAGAAGGCAGCCCCCAGGACCACGATCAGCCCGATGGCGTCCGAGAACAGGTCGACCTGCACGGCGCCGAGGAAGCCGCTCCAGGGCTTGCCGGCCGCGCCGATGTGCCCGCAGAGGAGCGCGCCGGCCACCGCCGTGCCCAGGAGCGAGACGAAGGAGAGCGGCCACTTGCCCGCCGGGACCGGGGGGCTGGCTTCCTCCTTGAGGAAGAGGTCGAGGACGAGGGCCAGCGAGCCCGTCGCGAGGAGGACGAGGACGGGTAGGATGCCGCCCAGGTCGTCCCAGCCGATCGCCGGGGCGGCGGGCGCGTCGAGGATCGTGAACAGGCCGTTCATGCCTTCACCGAGCGGTCGCCGTCACGGCGGTCCAGCGTTCGAGCCAGCCGGCGACCGATGGCTCGATGCGGTCCGTGAACCACGGCGACGCGAGGCCGATGAGCACCATGAGGAGGAGGAGGGGGACGAAGAACCCGAGCTCGCGGGCGTTCAGGTCGGAGATCTCCTCGTTCTCCGGACTCGTGATGGGACCGAAGAGGAGCTTCTTCACGAGGGCGAGCATGTAGACCGCGCCCAGGACGACCCCGAGTGCGCCGAGGACGGCGGGCCCTCGGCTCACCTCGAAGGCCCCCTGGAGGATCAGGAGCTCGCCGACGAAGCCGTTGAGCGCTGGCAAGCCGATGGAGGAGAGGGTCGTGATGACGAACACGGTCGCGTACGCCGGCGCCGCCGAGGCCACGCCGCCGTACGCGGCGATCCTGCGCGTGTGCCGCCGCTCGTAGATCACGCCCACGAGGAGGAAGAGCGCGCCAGTCGAGATGCCGTGGTTCACCATCTGGAGGACCCCGCCCACCAGCCCCCGGACGTTGAAGGCGAAGATCCCCAGCATGACGAAGCCGAGGTGCGACACGCTCGAGTAGGCGATGAGGCGCTTCACGTCGTCCTGGATGAGGCACATGCACGCCCCGAAGAGGATCCCCACGACGGCGAGGGCCGTGATCCACGGCGCCGCCGCCAGGGCCGCGTGCGGGAAGAAGGGCACGGCGAAGCGGACGAAGCCGTAGGTGCCCATCTTGAGGAGGACGCCCGCGAGGATGACGCTGCCCGCCGTCGGGGCCTCCGTATGGGCGTCGGGGAGCCACGTGTGGAACGGGAAGAGGGGCACCTTGATGGCGAAGCTCAACGCGAAGGCGAGGAAGAGGAGCCACTCGGCGCCGGCCTCGAGGGGATTCTTGGCGAGGATGCCGTAGAGCGCCTCGACGTCGGTGGTGGCGGGGCCGCTCCTCGTCGTGTGGTGGTACAGGTAGAGGATCGCGAGGAACATGAGGAGGCTCCCCGCCATGGTGTAGACGATGAACTTCACCGCGGCCTGGATCTTGTTCCCGCTCCCCCACACCCCGATCAGGAGGTACATGGGGATCAGCATGACCTCCCAGAAGACGTAGAAGAGAACCAGGTCCAGGGC
>JACQVW010000112.1 GCA_016209535.1 Planctomycetota bacterium
GTACACGGGGACGGGCTTCCCCAGCGTTTTCTACCTCAAGTACCACCTCTACCGCGTCTACTTCCCCCTCTTCGCCTTGGGCTACTACCGCAACGTCCTCCAGGGCACGCAGCCGGAGCGGTTCCGCTCCGGCGTGCCGTTCGCCGAGAGGCGGGCGGCGCGCCGCGGCCTCTTCGGGCTCGCCTCCCGGTGACGCCGCCCGGGCCATGAAAGCTGGACCGCGATCGGGACCGGGACCGAGGCGCGTCGGCATCGTGGTCGCGCTGCGCGAGGAAGAGCGGGCGATCGAGCCGGGGCTCGCGGGCCTCCGCGCCGAGATCGCGCGCACGGGCATCGGGAAGAGGAACGCTCGGGAGCGGACCGAGGCGTTCGCCGACCGGGTGAAGCCGGCGATCGTCGTCGTCACGGGCTTCGCGGGCGCCCTGCGGCCGGGCCTCGAGCCCGGCGCCATCGTGGTCGCCGCGGAGGTGCGCGAGGCGAGCGTCCCGGAGGCGAGGTGGCCCGCGCCCCAGGAGCTCCTCGAAAAGGCCTCGCGCCTGAGCTTCGCGGACGCAAGCGTCCCCACGGTGACGACGGGCACGCTCGTCACGGCGGACAGGGTGCTCTCGTCGGCCGAGGCCAAGCGCCGTCTGGGCGAGGACCTGGCGGCCGACGCCGTGGACATCGAGACGAGCGGCGCGCTGCGCGCCCTCGCCGAGCGAGGAGTCCCCGCCCTGTGCGTGCGCGCGATCGTCGACGAGGCGGACTACGACCTCCCCCTCGACTTCGGGAAGATCCTCGGCCCCGACGGGCGGTTCGGCAAAGTGCGGACCCTCGGCGCCCTCCTGCTGCGCCCCGCGGCGCTCCCGGGCCTCTTCGAGCTCCGGGCCCGGGTCCAGGCGGCCGAGCGAGCCCTCGGAGCCTTCGTCCCGCGCCTCGTGGAGGCCCTCTCGTGACGCGCGCCACCCCGCCGCGGCCGCTCCGCACGGGGTCCGTCCGCAGGGCCGTGGCGGCGCCGGAGCTCGAGCGCTATCTCTCTCGCGGCTCGGTCGACCTCGCGGTCACGGACCAGCTCGAGGCGCTCCAGGTGCGCGTGCGCCGAGGGGTCGACGTCCTCGAGACCAAGCTAGCGGAGGGCCTGCGGGCGGCGCGCCGGGAGATCACGTCCCAGTCGGTCCGCACGGGCGCCTTCGCGGCCATGGGCGCCTTCCTCGCCGTCAAGATGCCCCCGTGGGAGCTTCCCTGGGGCCTCCCTCGGGGGGAGTCGCCGGCCGCTCCGTTGCTCTGGGCCGCCCTCGGCCTGATCCTCGTCCGGGTCGTCTTCGGCATCGCCTGGATCGCCCGCGCCGCGGCCGACAGGACCCGCCTCGCCGACCTCCAGGGCCGGCACGCGGGCATCGCGGAGCGGGCGCGGACCGCGGAGGAGCTGCTCGCTCTCTCCGAGCAGGCCCTCGCCGACGCGCACGCGATCGGTGCGGTGCCGGACGGGAATTAGCTCACTTCCCCTGCAGGTCGGTCAGGAGCGCCGTCGCCTCCTCGAGCCAGGCCTGGTGCTCCGCGGAGCGGTCCCTGGGCCTCGGCGAGGTCATCGTCCTCTCGAGCTCGGCACGCGCCAGCTCGACCTCCTCCTCGGCCGCCAGGGCCCTGGCGTAGGCCAGGTGGTTCTCGCCGTACTCGGGGAAGAGCTCGATCGATCGCTTCAGGTGCCCCAAGCCCTCCTCGTCCGACCCGAGGGAGTAGATGAGGAGGCCCTTCCTGTTCACCTCGGTGATGAGCTGCCCCAGGAACCGGTGCGGGCCCGCGTAGTCGAACTTCTCGTCGATGGCGATCGCGAGCTTCATCAGCTCCTTCATCTTCGTGAGCTGGTCCCGCGTCGCGTCCTGGCGGACGTCCGCGAGGGCCCCGATGGAGAGCGCATGGTAGTAGTACGGCTCCACGCGGTGCGACATCTTCTTGACCGCCTCGCGGGCGATGGCGATCCCCTTCCCCGCGAACTCGAGGCGCCGCTCCCGGGGCTCCTTCTCGTCGAGGGCGATCGCGGCGCAGGCGCGGGCTCCCCGCCAGAGGGCCTCGTAGCCGTTCACCGGGGAGATCGACTTGAGGCTGGTCTCGTAGGAGAGGTAGAGCTTGCCGTAGGACCTCGGCTCGGCGTAGTACTCGTCGATCTCCCTCATGCGCTCCTCGAGCGCAGCCGGGGTCAGGTCCTGGGTCTCGTACTTGAAGTGGTGGTCCCAGAGGATGTCCTCCATGTCCGGAATCACGACGTCCATGGGGGCGCCGCAGCCCCCGAGCGCCAGGAAGAGACCGGCGCACAGGAGAGCCCTGCGGCCCACCGGGCCTTCACTTCCCCTCGGCGCGCGGCCTCCCGTCGCCCTCCGAATCCCCTGCCCTGCGAACGGATCGGTCCTTCGGCTCGTCATACCTTCCCTCCACTTCCTTGAGCCATACCTTGGGAACCTCATCGAACCCCTCGGCCGCCATGGTCTCGAGGATCTCCTTTCCCCGGGGATCCCGGGGCAGGCCGGAGAAGGCTCGCTTCACTCTTTCCAGCGCCTCCTCGCCGCCGGCTGTCGGGCCGGCCGCCTCCGGGCCGGCCCCGAAGGCCACGAGGAGAGCGGGTGGATAGTATTCCGACTCCCAGATTTTCTCCAGGTTTTTTGTCCGATAAAGTTCGCCGAAGGCCCGGTAATCCCTGCCCGTCAGGACCACGGCCCGGTGCTTCTTCCGGTCCGCCAGGTCCCGGAGGGTCCGGGACGTCCGGAGGGTCGGCTTCAGGTCCCAGGAGCTCGGGTCGGCCTTGCCGCGGAGCGCGATGCGCTCGAGGAAGTCCCGCTCGTGCAGGGGCCCGCCGGCCACGGGCTGCCCCTTGAGCCCCTCGAGGTCCTTCACGTCCCCGGCCCGCGTCACGAGGACGAAGCTGTCCTTGGGCTTCGCCTCGAGGAGCGGCCTGAGGCCCAGGGCGGCGCGGTGCTTGAGGTAAAAGCCCAGGCTCACGACCCCGAAGAGGGGCCGCCGGCCTGCGGCGCCGGGCCCTTCGCCCTTCACGGCCTTGAGCGCGGGCTCCTCCTCGTTGTGGTACTCGCCCGAGAGGCCGCGCAGGCCCGCCTTCTCCTCGACGTAGCCCGACAGACGCCGCAGGAAGCCCTCGGCGTCCTTGGTGGAGCCGGGGTAGCCGGGCTGCACGATCACCATGCGCGGGCCCTCGGCCGGGGCTTGCGCCATGGCGGCGGAGCTCGCGAGGAGCGCCGCCGCGAGGAAACGGCTGCTCATGGTCCTCCTCCGGTCGTTGATTTTCGGGCGTGGTTCAACGCCGGGTTACACCCGGCTATGAACCAC
>JACQVW010000102.1 GCA_016209535.1 Planctomycetota bacterium
CTCGAGCGGGCGGAGGCGGCCCTGGAGGGCGCGTCGCCCAAGGCCCCGCGCGAGAAGGCGCTCTTCGTGGGCTCGGCGCACCACGTCGCGAACGTGCGCTTCCTGCTGGGGAGTCCGGCGCGGGCGGCCGCGATTCACGAACGGTGCCTTCGCACGATCGCCGGTCTCGACCTCGCCCAGCCGGAGGCCGCTCTCCGTTGCTCGTACGGGAGCGTGCTCCTGGACATGGGACGGCTCCGGGAGGCTCACGCGGAGCTCGAGGGAGCCCTCGGCGCCGCCAAGCGCATCGGGGACCGGAGGACCGTGTGCCGCGCCCGCGAGCGCATGGCCGAGAGCCACCTGAGGCGCGGCGACCTGAAGCGGGCCCTGCCGATCGTGGAGGTCTGCCTCGAGGAGGCCGGCGCGGCGGAGCACGAGTGGGCGAGCGCCAACGGGCTTCGCATGCTGGGGAGGATCCACCTGAAGGCGGGCCTCCTGGCCGAGGCGGGCCGGGCCCTCACGAGGGCTCTCGACCTGCACGTTTCGAGCGAGGACCGCGCCGGGGCTGCCATGACTCGGGTCTGGCTCGCCAGGCTGCGGGCCGCCGAGGGCAAGCTGGCGGAGGCGGTGGCCCTGGCCGAGGCCGCGAGGGCGGACGCGAGGCGGCACGGGATGGCCCACGCCGAGGGCCTGGCGGCGCTCGCCTTGGCCGAGGCGAAGCTGCTGGAGTCACCGCCCGCGGCTCTGGGGCTCCTCGAGGCGGCCGCCGGGCTCTTCCGGGCGGGCGGCTACCTCTACGACCTCTGCGAGGCGCGCCTCTCCCAGGCGCGGGCGGCCCTGGTGCTGGACCGGGCGGACGCGGCCGTCGCGGCGCTCTCGGAGGTCGCCCCGGCGATCGAGCAGGTCGGCGCCGCGGAGCAACGCGCCGAGCTCGCGCGGCTCCAGGCTGCCCTCGCCGGCGCGCCGGTGGGCGGGTGAGGCCTCGCTCGCTGCCGCCTCCCTGACTCCTTGCCCCACGTCGCCTACCAACACCGGGCCGAGGTCGCGGCAGTCCCTATGACCCCGAGGGATTGCAGGGCTCGTCAGACGGACGCTGACGTTTCGCCGATGCGAAAGATCTCGAGGACTTCGTCCACGGAGGCTGCGTCGAGGAGTCGGGCGCGCACGTAATCGCTCTGCATGAGCCCGGCTGTGCGGCGGAGGGCCCGGGCCTGTGTCCCTGGAGCAGCGTCGGCGGGGGTGAGGATCAGGAGAACGAGATGCACCGGGCGGCCATCCGGAGCCTGGTATTCGATACCCGACCGGATGCGCGCGAACGCGGCGCGAGGCTCCTTGAGACCCCGCACCCGGGCGTGGGGGACTGCAATGCCACCCGATATCGAGGCGGGCACGGCTTTCTCGCGCTTCAGGATGGCGTCGAGCACGGCCTCGGGATCAAGCCCATCGGCTCCTCCGCAGGCCTTCTGCACGAGGAATTCGATGATCTCGGTTCGGTCCCTGACGTCGGGATCGAGCACCACAGTCTCCGGCCGGAGGATCTTGGAGATCGAGATCGTGCGCGAAGGCTCGAACTCATCCCGAACATCTCCGATGAGCTCCTCGACGATGTGCTCGAAGGTGAGGATGCCGATCTCGGCGCCCGCGGAGCTCAAGACGACTCCCATGTGCTCGCCCGCGTTCTGGAGCTTGTGGAGCGCCACTTCGAGGAGGACATCCTCCGAGATGCGGAGGAGCTTGTAGTTCTCGCGCCGGAGGTCCGGCGTCTTCCCTGCGAGGAGGTCCAGCGCAATCGTCTTGACGTGAATGAAGCCGAGGATCGATCCGCGCGGCCCCTCCCGGAGGGGATAGCGCGAGAATCGCTTCTCGGTGATGACCGCAACGTTATCCGGCCACGGGCGCGAAGGGTCGAGGAAGGTGATGTTCTTGAGGGGGATCGCCACATCCTTGACCCGGAGATCCCCGAAATCGAAGGCGTTCTCCAGAAGCAGGAGGTGGTGGAAGCTGAACCCGCCGCGTTCCTGCGACGCCCCGAGGATCGACCGCAGCTCCTCCTCGGTATAGGTCACCTCGGCCTCGCTTGCCGGCGGGACTCGCAGGAGGCGCAGAAGGGCGCGCGATGCGCCGTTCATGATGAACAGGGGAATGGCGAACAGCCGATAGAAGAGGTGCAGTGGACGTGCGCTGAAGAGCGCGGCGGCATCCGCGTGCTGAATCGCGATCGACTTGGGGACCAGTTCCCCGATGAGGATGTGCAGAAAGGTGATGAAGAAGAAGGCGACCGTGAGCGCCGAGCCGTGGGACACGGCGGACGAGAGCCACCCGGGGAGCTCGAGGAAGCGCTCGAAGAGGCGGGCAAATGCAGGCTCACCGATCCAGCCGAGAGCAAGGCTCGCGATGGTGATCCCGATCTGAGTCGCGGAGAGGTAGGCGTCGAGTTTACCCAGGATCTCCCGGGCCAGCCTGGCGTCTCTCACGCCCTTCTCGGCAAGCGCCTCGAGGCGAGTCGCCCGCACCTTGACGATCGCGAACTCGGCGAGGACGAAGAATCCGTTCAGCAGTACGAGCAGCAGGGCGATGAACGCTAGCGTCAGCTCGCTGAGCATCAGGTCTCCTTGTTCGAAGCCCGGTTGAGTGCAGATGTCCTTGAACCGTTGCAGGGACGCATCCTATCACCTCAATCGAGCGAAGCTGGAGGAGCCCCTCGGCGCGCTCGCTGATCCAGGCTTCCTGCGCGCGAGATCTGCCCACGGTCTGGGGCGTTGAGGGGAACGGCCAGGCCGACGGAGGCCGTAGAGTTGTCCGAGGCGGCGAAGATGGGGGCCACGAGGCAGGGCCTGGGCCCATGCCGCGGCCCGCGCGCCTCGTCAGGCCGTGACCGCGAGGTCCACGGTCTGGCCCTCGAAGGGCTTCGGGGCCTGCATGACGCCCGGCACGAGCACCTCGACCTGGGTGCCACCGCCCTCATCGTTCGCCGGGCTCGTCAACCGGACCTCGCCCCCGTGGCACTGCACGATCTGACGGACCAGCCACAGGCCGAAGCCGGCCCCCGGGACCTCGCCGGTGTTCTCGGGGTCGACCTGGTAGAAGAGCTGCCCCAGGTTGTCCATCTCCCCGGGGGGGATGCCGGGCCCGTCGTCGAGGAAGAGGACCTTGACCAGGCGATCCTTGCTCTCGGGTCCGATCATGAGGCTGCCTTCCGTCTTGCCGAACTTGGCGGCGTTCTGCACGAGGTGATGGAACACGAGCTCGAGCTTCTCGCGGTCCCCGAAGATCTCGACGGCCCCCTTCGGGCAGAGGCTGACCACGCGGAACTGCTTCCTCTGGATGAGCTCGGCGTTCGAGCGCAGGGCGGCCTCGATGAGGTCCTCGATGGACACGCGAGCCCACTTCATGCTGGAGATGTCGCTCAAGCCGAGCGAGGTGTACTCGATGAACTGCCTCACCAGCGCCGCGCACTGCTCCACGTGCTTCATGCTCTCCTGGAGGAGGTCCTTCGACTCGGAGTCCAGGACCCCCTGCGCCTCCTTGGCGACGAGGGAGGTCGTGGCCATGACGACCGTCAGGGGAGTGCAGATCTTGTGGGCCAGGCGGTTGAGGAAGAGGGACTTCATGCGCTCGAGCTGGTGGGCCTGGCTGATGTCGTGGAGGCAGAGGGCGTACATCCAGCTCGTGTCGTGCACCCCCGTGTTCCGGCTCAAGGTCGCCGAGAAGACGCGCGGGGCCCTGGGGAGCCCCGCGCTCCGAGCCTCGCCTGGCGCCGGGGCCTTCTGGACCTGGAACGTGTTCAAGGCGGGCAGGGCCTCGAGGTTCAAGTTGTGCTGGAACCCTGCCAGGGCATCGTCGAGGCGCTTCCCGATGACGTCCGCAGGCTTGAATATGGCCTCGGCGGCGGCGTTGGCCGTCACCACCCGGAAGTCCTTGTCGAGGAGGACCACGCCCTCGCGCAGGCTCGCCAGGATCGTCTCGAGCTTCTCCTTCTGCGCCTGGACGAACTGGAGCGCCCGGTCGTTCGAGATCTTGTGGGTCACCTCGCTCGCCGCGACGATGAGGAGCTGGAGGTCCTCCTTCGTGTAGGCCTTCTCTGCGGCGGAGCGGGACTACAACACCCCGAGCCGCTGATCGCGGCTCAAGACCGGGACGCAGAGGGCGGAGC
>JACQVW010000103.1 GCA_016209535.1 Planctomycetota bacterium
GCGCTCGGCCTCCTCGCCTCCGCGGCGGGGACGGCCTCGGCAGCCTCGGACGACGCGCTCGGGTCAGTGCTCGTCGCGACGACGGCCTCCTTCGCGGCCTTGATTTCTCTCGACGCCGGTTTCACCACGGGCGGCAACGCCTGCTCGAGCCCGCCACCGCCTCGGTAGCCGAAGAACCAGGCCCCGACGACGAGCGCCGCCAGCCCTGCGACCAGGAATCCAAGGCCGCGCCGGCGAGGTCTCGTGCCCCGGACGGGTACGGGCACTGGCACTGGCGCGGGCACGGGCGCCGCCGCCGGTGGCGGCACCGGCGGACGCTGCGGTGCGGGGGGCGGCCTCGCCGTCCCTGGCCGCGGTCTCGGCGCCGGCTTCGCCGGGAAGGGGTCCTGTCCCAACAGCGCCGCTCGGGCGCACCACGGGCACGCGCCGAGGTGAGACGGAAACTGATGCTGAGAGTTGGCGGCGCAACTCCGGAAACCGCCCAAGACGTCTCTGAGGACCCGCCGCCACTCGTGGGCTTGCGGCCGCCGCCACGGCTGCGAATGGCCTTCCGCGAAGCAGCCCGTGAACAGCTCACGCACCTGCTCGGGCAGGACCACGAAAGGGACGGCGCCCGGCGGCGGCCCGTAGGTCCCGTTTCCCGTTGGCGCGTGCGGATAGCCTCCCAGGCGGATCTTCTCCTCGAGCGGCGGAGGCTCGCCGGCTGCCAGGAACTTGGACTTGTAGGGGTGGAATCCCTCCATGAGGAGGAGGTAGATCAGGACCCCAAGCCCGAAGAGATCGTGCTCGACCGTGCGGTCGAGCGCTGCGATGTCGCGCCCTTGCAGCTCGGGGCATGTGAACTCGGGGGTGATGACACGGCACCGGAGCCACTTCCTGGCCGCCGGGTCGTACACCTGGAACGAGTCGACGTCCACGAACGAAGTCAACGCGTTGCGGTTGACCAGCATGTTGGCATGGCTCACGTCGCCGATCACGTACCCCTTGGCATGGAGCGCGGCCACGGAGGAGGCGATGTTCGCCGCGGCGGCGTAGAGGTACTTGTAGCTGAAGCCAGGACAGGACTTGAGACGATCGCGGAGGTTGTAGACCTGGTGGATCGGCAGCATATCCCTAAGCCTGGGCATCAGGTAGCCGACGACCGCCTGCCTGCCGTCCTCGAGCAAGTCGATCGGCCAGGCGATCGAGTGGTGACCTTCGCTGGCCATGGGGTCGACCGGGGGGTTCGCCAGCATCAAGCGGAGCTTCTCGACCGGCGTGCCCTTCGGCTCGTGGTACACCTTGGCCACGAGCTCAGGGTGCCCGCGGACGAGGTGCACATTGCCTTCGCCGCCGCCACCGATCCGAGCCCCGAGGCTGCACGAGCTCTTGAGCGTGGTCCGTCGAAGGCTCATCGGCGGCTGCGTCAACGTCGCGTGAAAGGCCCAACCTCAGGCAGTGGGATGCGGTCGCCTGGAACGGAGGATGTCACTCGCCGCAAGCTCTCAGCGAGCCAGGTGAAGAGCTCAGGGAATCGCCGCTGGGCCATGCGGAGCGGGCGCCTGAGCGCCGTCCCCTCCGCCCACTTCGCGTCCGCGCCGTCGACGCCCACGGCGAAGAACGACAGGAACCTCGCACGCTCACGGCTCTCGAGCTCGCGGATCGTCCGCTGCAGAGCGGCGCCCGCGTCTCGCGGCGGCCTGCGCAGGATGGCCAGCGCCCACGGCCGGTACCAGTCGATCCAGCCCTTCTGGTACTCGGCTCGCCGATCGTCCAGGAGCTTCAACGCCGCGGCGACCGCCGGGGAGAGCTCGAGGCCGCGAGAGCGCGCGGGCGCGCCTGGCCGGAGATCGCTTGCAGTGAGGAGGAAGTCGTCGCCGGGCAGGAAACCCGTCAGCAAGCGCGAAGTGTCTCCGGCCAGGACGGCGGCGATCTCCACCCTGCGGGCGGTAAGGCGGTCCCTGCCGAGCTCGCGCTGGAAGGCCTGCAAGCCGCCGAGCAAACCCGCGCGGAGGCCCTTGTCGGCGCCAAGCGCCGCGTCGAGGATGATCACGCAGGGGCACCTCGGCTCGGGGTTGATCACGAGGTCGTTGGTCTCGCCTCCTTCCGGGCTTTCTGTGGCAGCCTGAGCTGCTGAGACCCCCGACTCGAGCCCCAGGGACTCCGCCAAGCTGCGGGCGAGCCTCTCGCTCATGGGTTTTCGTCCGTTGAGGACACTGCTGATCCACTCCCGGGTGTAGCCTGTCTGCTTCGCGACCCAGGCTGGGCCCCGGGAATTCTCCAGCATCCAGCGCCTAAGGGTATCTCGGAATCCCACGCTTTTCATCATCTTGGCAACATGCCGTAGCGACCCTTGAGCGCAGCCAAGAGCAGCGTGACGTCGTCATCGGTCCTCGACCACACGCGCTCCGAGCGGAGGAACCTCTCGAGGTCCTCCCCGGGATCGGCCTTGTCTTCACTCCTGGCCGCGAACGCGAAGAGCGGAGCGAAGAACCCCGCGAACGGCCGCCCGGCCGCCATGTCAAGAGCCAGCCTCTGCAGGCCGTCGGTGAGCATCGCCAGGCCCTCGATGGGCTCGCTCCACACATGGAGCTGCGCGCTCTCGAGGGCCCCCTCGCTCGTGACGAAGGTCGTCTCGTTCACGTAGCCTCCGCGCGCCGGCAGCGTGAACTTGAGGTCATTGCCGCCGCGCGCGGCGGCGACGACGCAGCCGTCTCCCACTTGGAGCACGGCGCAGGCCGCGGGCGTCGCCACGCAGATCAGGAGCGTGGTGGCCAGGTCGCGGGGTTCGCCGCCTTCCTCCTCCGCTCGTTCGGCGATGCCTTCGATGGCGGCCTGGAGCGCCTCACCCAGCAGGTCTTTCCAGGTCGCTTCGTCCGCCGGCAAGGTTCCGTTCTGGATCTGTGCCTCGAGGCTCCGCACGGCAGAAGCCGCCGCGACCGCGGCCCCGATCCCCCCCCAGGCAGCGCTGCCGGCACCGTCCGCGACGGCGGCCAGCAGGCTCTGTCCGCCCACGACGGACCAGGCGTGCGCGTCCTGGCACGGCTTGCCGTGCTTCTTGTGAGCCGAGCCTGCGACCGACCGCGCGACGACGCGCCACGGCGCTGGGGCGGAACGGCCGCCGGGGGACTGCCTGGAGCCAACCTCCATCGGCTCGGTCATGCCTGGACGCTGCTCCAGCCGTCCGTGGGCGGCAAGGTCACCTGGTCCCCGACGTCCACCTTCGCTCGGGCTTGGATGCTCGAGGAGAGCCAGACGAAGAGCTCGACGAACTTGAGGCCCGAGAGCTCGAGCGGCGGTCGCGCCGAGAGCCGGCGCAGCTTCTCCACGTCCGCGCCCTGCACCGCGACCGCGAAGAAGGCAACGTGTTTCCCCGCCTCGCTCGCGCTCACGCGCTGCGCCGCCCTCTCGACCACGTCGGCGGGCTCGCCCTGCGGGGCGCCGTCCGTGATCATGAAGACCCAGGGACGGTAGTAGTCGACCCCGTTTCGCTTGTACTCGGCCTTGCGCGCCTCGATGAGATCGAGTGCCTTGTGGATGCCCGCGCCCATGTGGGTCTGCCCGGTAGCGCTCAGGCTCGGAGGGTCGAAGGAGCCGGCGGTGACGAAGTCCCGCACCACCTTGACGTCGCTGTCGAAGGTCACCACGGCCACCTCGGCTCGCCGGGCAGCCAGCTCATCGCCCGAGATCTCGTCGCGGAACCGCTTCAGGCCTTCGTTGAGGGCCGCTATGGGCTCCCCGGCCATGGAGCCGGAGGTGTCCAGCAGGAGCACACAGGGACAGCGGGGGTCAGGGTTGCTCGCGAACTCGACGTTTTCGAGGTCCAGGTCGGTGGACATATCGGCCTCCCGAATGGCGTTTGAGTTGAGAGAAGCGCCTGGCGCAAGCCGGGCTCAAGTTGCGAGGCAGGTTACTGCATCGTGAACTTCGTGTCAACGAAAGTTCACACTATCGTGAACTCAGGTCCTAGCCTCCACCGAAGGAGGCCCTGGCACCGAGGATCCGCCGAAGCCGCGCAAGCGGGACAACGCCCTCCCACGGGAGGAGGTGATCGTGGACCCTGACCTCTGCCTCGAGGGCGTGCGCCGCCGAGACCCAGTACATCGTGGCCTTGACCTTGCGCTCACCCTTCTGGGTGGCGCCGCTCGTGTGCGGACCGGAGGTACAGCCCATCTCTACGATCCGGCGCCCCGCCTTTGACGGTGTCACGGGGCCAGATCCCCGCCGCGTGACGGGGATCACGGGAGGCCCCAGCCAGAGGAGCGGAGAATGCGATGCCGTGCTGAGACTGTGCCCCGGAGGAAACCGCGTGCGCTCGATCACCCTTCTGGCCGCCGCCCTCGGGAGCATGTGGGCCTCGGGGGTGGCCGCCGAGGCTCAGGGCTCCCGGGCGGAGCGGCCCGAGAGCGCGCTCCGGGCGCTCGTGGAGGCCGAGTGGGAGCGGGAGGACGGGATCGACGGTACGCCCGGGAAGTACCTGGAGGCGGCGGCGCGGGCCCTGGAGCGGGCCCGCGGGATCCTCGAGCGCCGCCGGGGCGCCGCGGCGGGCCCGGGAGCCGAGGGTCCGCTCGTGGCGCACGCCGCGGAGCTCGAGCGCCTCGCGGGGCGGCTCGCGAGCCTCGCCGAGGCGAGCGGCCCGCGCGCTGACGCGGGCGCCGACCCCGCCTCCGCGGCCTGGCGCGAGCTCTGGCTCGACGCGCGCTGGCTCCGGCGGGCGATCGAGCTCGCCGATCCCCTCCTCAGCTTCGGGAAGCTGCTCTTCGCGAAGGCGGCGCCGCCCTCCTACAGCCACCTCGTCATGCAGCACTTCGGCTGGCGGGCGCGGCCCGGCGGCGGGCTCTTCGTCCTGGAGCGGCCCGGCCGCTCGCTCGGCGCGCGCGATCTCCTCCAGGGCGCCCTCGCCTCGGGCAGCGTCCTCGCCCCGTGCCTCTCCTGGGACGCGACGCGGGTCGTCTTCTCCTTCTCGCGGTGCTCGAGCGAGGATCCGTTCTTCCACCTCTTCGAGGCTCGGCTCGACGGGACGGGCCTCCGGCAGCTCACGTCGGGCGAGCTCGAAGACCTCATGCCCGCCTACCTGCCCGGCGGCGACGTCGTCTTCTCCTCGACGCGGCGCAAGGGCTACGCGCGCTGCTTCGGCCCGCAGTTCGGCGAGCGCTGGAACGTCTACACGCTGCACCGCCTGGACCCCGAGAGCCGCGAGATCCGGACGCTCTCCTTCCACGAGACCAACGAGTGGTTCCCGGCGGTCCTGCCCGATGGCTCGGTCCTCTACAGCCGGTGGGACTACGTGGACCGGCACGCGGTGCTCCACCAGAACCTCTGGGTCATGCGCCCCGACGGCACGAGCCCGGCCGCCCTCTGGGGGAACCACACGCAGAGCCCGCACTGCAGCTTCCAGGCGAGGCCCGTGCCGGGGTCGCGCAAGATCGCATTCACGGCGTCGGCGCACCACTCGATCACGGGAGGGTCCATCGCGCTCGTGGATCCGGCCTTGAGCCCCGACGGCGAGGCCGCGGTCACGCGCGTCACCCCCGAGGTCTGCTTCCCCGAGGCGGAGGGCGGGCCGCGGGAGTGGTACGCGGCCCCGTGGCCCCTCTCGGAGGACGTCTTCCTGGTCGCGTACAGCGCGAGGCCCCTCGTCTTCGAGCCCGCGCCCAACGATCCGGCCGCCCTCGGGATCTACCTCCTCGACCGCCGCGGAGGCCGCGAGCTCCTCTACCGCGACCCGGCGATCGGCTCCACCGATCCCATCCCCCTAGCGCCGCGGCCCGCGCCGCCGGCGGTGGCGGCGGCGCTCGCCCTCCCGCTGGCCGCGGCCGGCGCTCCGGCCGCGGATGGCGCTCCGGCCGCGCCGGGCGAGGTGGCCGCCGCGGGCTCGGCTGCCGTGCCGGCCGGGGGCGGCGGAGCCGCCGGAGGCGCCGCGGACCGCGGCGAGATGCTGCTCCTCGACGCGTACCGCGGCCTCGAGGGCGTGCCCCGGGGCGCCGTGAAGGCCCTGCGCATCCTGCAGGTACTCCCCAAGTCCACCCCCGTCGCCGATGTGCCGCGGGTGGGCCTCGCGGGCCAGGAGCCGGCGAAGGCGGTCCTGGGTACGGTGCCCGTCGAGGAGGACGGCTCGGCCTTCTTCGCGGTCCCGGCCCGGAAACCCCTCTCCTTCCAGGCCCTCGACGACCGCGGCATGGCCCTCCAGACCATGCGGAGCGTCACCTACGTGCAGCCGGGCGAGCGCGTCGCGTGCGCCGGTTGCCACGACGACCCGCGCTCGGCGCCGCCTGCGAGGGAGCCGATAGCGGCGCGGCGGCCTCCGTCGGAGATCCGGCCCGGGCCCGACGGGTGCGCGCCGTTCTCCTACCCGCGCCTCGTCCAGCCCGTCCTCGATCGCCGCTGCGTGAGCTGCCACGGCGACGAGGCTCCTGCCGGGGGCCTGGCTCTGACCGGCACGCCCCACGACGGCTTCTCGCGGTCCTATTGGGCCCTCTGCGCAGGACCGACCTTCTACGGCGCGGGTACGACGCGGGAGAATGCGGCGCGGGCCCTCGTGCCGCGCTTCGGCGGCTGGAACCCGGTCCACAGGACCGAGCCCGGCGGCGCCTACGGAGCCCGCGGCAGCCGGCTCGTGCGGCTCCTCCTCGAGGGGCACGCCGAGGTGAAGCTCGAAGGCGAGGAGCTCGAGAGGCTCGCCACCTGGATCGACGCGAACGCGCTCTTTTACGGCACGTACGACCCCGCGGAACAGGCGCGCCAGCTCCGCGGCGAGGCCGTGGGGTTGCCGGAATTGCAGTGAAGGGCGAGGGGGCGGGGCGGGGGCTCCCTGCGGCTTGGACCCTGGGCGTGGTTCAAGACCGGGTGTTACCCGGTCTTGAAC
>JACQVW010000104.1 GCA_016209535.1 Planctomycetota bacterium
GTGACCGGCCCGTCGCTCCATTCCGAGCACCCCCGGGGACTGCACCGGATCACGGTCACGGGAGGAGTCGTGTCCTCCGATGGCGGCGGAGGCGGCGGGGGCGGAGGTTCGGACGGGTTGAGCGCCTCGCGGATCGTCCTCACGACGGTCCCGCTCGAGGCCCGGGGGGCGAGCCAGTCCAGGAAGGCCTCGAGGTTGGAATCGCTGATCGAGGTGCTGGGGCAGGTCGAGCCCTCGCAGATGTAGTGGATCACGAGCTGGACCCAGCCGCCGCCGCTCTGCTCCGCCGCGGTCACGTAGCCCTGGAGCGTGGCCAGCGTCGTGTCCGTCCTGACCGAGGCGCGAGTCCGAGTGGCGTAGCGGTTCGCAGGGGGCAGGCTCTCGGCGTTGGGGCAGCTCGCGCAGCCGCCCACGCCGCCGATGGACCTGGCGCTCTGGTAGCCGCAGTTGGCCACGATGGCCTGCACGCTCTCGTTGTTGGCCCCGAACGGGTAGGCGAAGCTCACGGGGTCGAAGCCCAGGTTGACCAGCGCGGCGCGGTCCTCGCAGACCTGCCGCTCCGCCTCGGCGGCGCTCAGGGTGGTGAGATCCAGGTGGTCGAGCGTGTGCCCGCCGATCTCGTTCCCATCGGCCTGGAGGTCGCGGAGCTGGGCCAGCGTCATGTACCCGCTCCTGCCGATGCGGGGGCTGGGGATGAAGAACGTCGCCCGCATCCCGCGGTCGCGCAGCATCTGCCGCACCGGGTACTGGCTCGCGTTGTTGTCGTCGAACTCGAGCGTGACGACCGTCTCCTGCGCCCCGGCCCTGCGCGCCGTGATTAGGAGGAGGAGCACGGCGGGGAGGACGAGATTCGCGATGACACCGTGCCGGGGATCGCTGAACGTGGAACGCAGCGCTTCATGGAGCGTCATGGGTGATATCTCCTTGCCAGTATCCGGTCGTGGGACATCCGGTCGTAGGGTCCTGTAGCGCTCCCATCAGTGCCCGCGGACCGTTGCGGTCTCAATCCGGCCTTTTCCTGAGAGCGCCGGCGGGATACCCCGCAACGAGCAGGGACGAGCTCCCTGAGCGGATGACTTCTCGCCTTCCTGCGCCGGCCGGCAAGCCGCGAGGCGCCGCGGGCGCCCGGCCGCGAGCCTCTGTCAAGGAATGGGACGGCCCGACCGCTGTTCCAGGACACGAACGCCCGGCCCGGGCCGGTCCTCCCCGTACGGAGCGACGGCGCCCCCTTGCCGGTCGAGCGGCGGCACCGTATTCCCGTAAGGGAAGCAAGGCTCGGCGCTGTCCGAGCGGGGACTGTCCGAGCGGGGAAACGAGCGCTGCGGCGGGTCGCGCGGCGCGCGACGCTCCCGGGTGAAGGAGGGAATCGTGGTCCTCAAGCGGGTGATCGGGGGATCGGGCGGCGCCGGGCTCGTCATCGTCTCGAGCGTCGTCATCGTCGCCGGCTCCGCCGCCGGCTGCAGCGGCGGCGGGGGAGGCTCGGGGGGCGGCTCCCGACTCGCCGATGGCGTCTACCGGGGAGTCATTGCGGACGAGGACGGCGACCCCGTCGAGGGAGCCCGGGTCTCGATCGACGGCATCGAAGCGCAGGCCGTCACGGGATCGAACGGGGTCTTCGTGATCACCGACCCCGACCTGGCGGCGGCGAGCATCGCCTCCCACGACGGCGCCCGCGTGGCCGGGAGCAGCGTGGACGTCGAGATCTCCGTGCTCGCCCCCGGCTTCGAGCCTCGCGTGGCCTCTTTGACGGTCGCCGAGGGCGCGCTCGCGAACCTGGATCTCGTCCGCCTGGGCCTCGAGCCTCAGGTCACGATCGCCTCCCCGGCGCCACGGCAGACCTTCGTCCTCCCGAGCGACTGCGACGGCCATGTCGTCACGCTGGAGGGGCTGGCTGCCCTCGGGTCCAGGGACAGCTTTCGGCTCGATGTCGTGCTCGTCGCGGACTCCTCCGGCAGCACGGGGGACCCGGCGTTCGACGTCGACGGCGACGGCGCCGTGGACACGGTCCTCGAGGCGGAGGTCGCCGCGCTGAGGTGCTTCGCCGGCGGCCTCGACGAGGCCACGACCCGCGTCGTCGCCGTCCAGTTCAACGACTCCGCGAGCACGGTCATCGAATTCACCGGCGACGTCGAGGCGGTCATCGGCGCGCTGGACGGAGACGGCCCGCCGGGCGGGGGCACCAACTTCGAGGCGGCCCTCCGCGCCGCGGAGGACCTCTTCGAGGGGCTGGCGGCGGGCGAGGCCGCGGCGGAGTCCGCCGAAGGGCCCGGCGACGCCGCGCCGGCCCCTTCGAGGTCGAGTACTGGCGGGCCGGCCCGCGCCGGCCGAGCTGGACCTCGGCGAGGGCTGGGCCACGCCCGCGGCTCCGCCTCGCCGGTGCGCGCGGCAGGGACGTCGCCATCGTCTTCCGCGCCGCGGGCGACGAGCGGTCGGCGGCCTTCCTCGGCCCCTTCTCGCGCTCCTGCGCGGGCCGGGACGACCTCGAGGTCGTGACCGTCTCCTACCAGCGGTCCGGGAAGCCGCTCGAGGCGCAGGTCGAGGAGCTCCGCGCCGA
>JACQVW010000041.1 GCA_016209535.1 Planctomycetota bacterium
AGCTGCTCGGCGGCGAGCGCGTCGGGGAGCGCAGCGGCGATCACGGTGGCGAGCCTTTCGGCGACCTGAGACCGCGCCCGCCGCACTTCGAGCCCAAGGCCAAGGCCGTGATCCACCTCTTCATGAACGGCGGCCCGAGTCCGATGGACCTCTTCGACCCCAAGCCGCTCCTCGACGAGCACCACGGCGAGGCGTACTTCGAGAAGATCGCCGGCGAGGTCGAGAACCCCCAGGCCGCCGGCGCGCTGATGCGGAGCCCGTTCCGCTTCGAGCGGCGGGGGCAGTGCGGCATGTGGATCTCCGACGCCCTGCCGCACCTCGCGCGGCACGCGGACGATATGGCGCTCGTCCGCAGCATGCACACGACGAGCTTGACCCACGAGCCGGCCGTCTACCGGATCCAGTCCGGCAGCCTGGCGCCCGGGAAGCCGGTGCTCGGCGCCTGGGTGACGTACGCGCTCGGGAGCGAAGGCCAGGACCTCCCGGCCTACGTCGTGCTCGACGATCCCCTGGGCTTGCCCGTCAACGGCGTCGAGAACTGGCAGGCGGGCTTCCTGCCGCCGGTCTTCCAGGGGACGCGGTTCCGCTCGGTGGGCTCGCCGGTCCTCAACCTGAAGCGCGAGACGGGCGAGCCCGAAGAGGTCGTCCGCCTGGAGCGCGCCCTCCGCTCGAGGCTCGACGGGCTCCACCGGCGCGGTCGGCCGGGCCAGCCGGTGCTCGACGCCCGCATCGCGAGCTTCGAGCTCGCGGCCCGCATGCAGCTCGAGGCCACCGACGCGCTGGACCTCTCGCAGGAGAGCCCGGCGACGCTCGAGATGTACGGCGTGGGCAAGGAGCCGACCGACTCGTACGCGAGGCGGTGCGTCATGGCCCGGCGCCTCGTGGAGCGCGGTGTGCGCTTCGTGCAGGTCTTCCTGAACGGCCAGATCTGGGACAACCACACGGCCCTGGCGACCGATCTCAAGGAGGCCTGCGAGCGGACGGATCAGCCCGTCGCGGCCCTGCTCGCGGACCTGAAGCGGCGGGGGCTCTTCGACGACACGCTCGTCGTCTGGGGCGGCGAGTTCGGCCGCCTCCCCATCGCCCAGCTCCCCGCCGGCGGAGACGTGCGGAAGGCCGGGCGCGACCACAACAAGAACGCCTTCTCGAGCTGGCTCGCGGGCGCGGGCGTCCGGGGCGGAACGACCCACGGGGCCACGGACGATCTGGGGCTGCGAGCCGTCGAGGACCTCGTGAGCGTCCCGGACTGGCACGCCACGATCCTCCACCTCCTCGGGATCGACCACGAGCGCCTCTTCGTCGAGCGGAACGGCCTCAAGGAGAAGCTCACCTCGGTCTTCGAGGCGTCGGTGGTGAAGGGGATCCTGGCGTGAGCGCGCGAACGGTGGGCTACGAGCCCCTCGAGGGCTGGGAGCGCCTCCCCGCGGGCTGGAGCCTCGGCGAGGCCGCCGGCGTGGCGGTGGACTCGCGCGACCGCGTGCACGTCTTCTCGAGAAGCGAGCGCCCCGTGATCGTCTTCGACCGGGGCGGCGAGCTCCTCGGGTCCTGGGGCGAAGGGCTATTCGCGCGCCCCCACGGGATCACCATCGGCCCCGACGACGCGGTCTACCTGACCGACGACGTCGACCACACCGTCCGCAAGCTCTCGCCCCGCGGCGAGCTGCTCCTGACCCTCGGGACGAGCGGGAGGCCCTCGGCGACCGGCGCGACGAGCCACGACTTCCGCACGATCCGGCGGGCGGGCCCCCCCTTCTGCTACCCGACGAACGTGGCGCTCTCGCCCGGGGGAGAGATCTACGTGGCCGACGGGTACGGCAACGCGCACATCCACAAGTTCTCGCCCGACGGGCGGCTGCTCCTCTCGTGGGGCGAGCCGGGCACGGGCCCCGGCCAGTTCCAGATCCCCCACGGGATCGCCATCGACCGGGACGGCACAGTCTTCGTGGCGGACCGGGAGTCGAGCCGCATCCAGATCTTCTCGCCGGACGGGGACTTCCTGGCGGAATGGACCGGCGTGGCGCGGCCGTGCCAGGTGTTCATCGACCGCGGCGACCTCGTCTACGTGGCCGAGCTCGGCTACCGCGCCGGAATGTGGCCGGGCATCGCCCCTCCGAGCGCGGACGCGACCGGAGGCCGCGTGAGCGTCTTCGCGAGGGACGGCACGCTCCTCGCGCGCCTCGGCGGCGGGCTCGACCCCTGCGCCCCGGGCGACTTCTTCGCGCCCCACGGGATCTGCGCCGACTCCCGGGGCGACATCTACGTCGCCGAGGTCGTCATCTCCGCCGGCGGCGCGCGCGGCGGCGCGCCGCGGAGCTGCCGCACGCTGCAAAAGCTCGTCAGGAAGGACGCCGCGGACACCCTGGAGGGACGATGATCATCTCCCACGAGCGCTTGAGGTCGCTCGCGGCCGACATCTTCGCCGCCGCGGGCTGCGAGCGGGACGAGGCCGAGCGCGTGGCCCGATACCTCGTCGAGGCGAACCTCGCCGGCCACGACTCCCACGGCGCGATCCGCATCCACACCTACGCCAGGTGGCTCCGCGAGGGGAAGGTCTTCGCGGGGAAGTCGATCCGGGTCGTGCTCGAGAGCGACGCCGTCGCCGTGGTCGACGGCCAGTTCGGCCTCGGCCAGACGATCGGCGAGCAGGCGGTGCGGCTCGGCGTCGAGAAGTCGTCGCGGCACGGCGTCGCCGTCGTGGCCCTCAGGAGCTCGGGGCACCTCGGCCGCATCGGCGACTGGCCGCTCCTGGCGGCCCGGGCGGGCAAGATCTCGCTCCACTTCGTCAACACGAGCGGCGCGGGCATGCTCGTCTCGCCCCACGGCGGGATCGACCGGCGCCTCTCGGCGAACCCCATCGCGGTCGGCGTGCCCGTCGACGGGGGCGAGCCCCTCATCCTCGACATGTCGGCGTGCACCATCGCCGAGGGGAAGATCCGCGTCGCCTTCAACAAGGGGGTCCCGGTGCCCGAGGGCTGCATCATCGACTCCGCGGGGCGGCCCACGACCGACCCGAGGGTCTTCTACGCCGACCCGCCGGGCGCGATCCTCCCCATGGCGGGCCACAAGGGGTACGCCTTGAGCTTCATGATCGAGATGCTCGCCGGCGCGCTCACGGGCGGCTCCTGCACCGACCCGAAGAACTCCTGGCGCGTCGCGAACGGCATGCTCTCCATCGTCCTGGAGCCCGACTTCTTCCTCCAGCGCCGGGAGCTCTTCGTGGAGATCGACCGTTTCGTCCGCTTCGTGAAGAGCTCGCGCGTGGCGGCGCCGGGCGGCGAGATCCTCGTGCCCGGCGAGCTCGAGGCCCGCACGAGGGCGAAGCGCCTCGTCGAGGGCATCGAGCTCGACGCCACGACCTGGGGCCAGATCGTCGAGACGTGCCGCGGGCTGGGGGTGGGGGTGAAGTAGGATCCCGTGAGTTCCTCCAACCCTCAACCCCGCTCGCGGGAGCACCCCCACCTGACCTCTCTGCCGGCACGTTGCACGGGAAAAGACGGCTTTCCCCTCTCGCCTCAAGCCCTTACACTCTTGGCATGACGACAGTCGCCATCGTCCCTGAGCCGACCGACTCGGGGCGCCTCGCCTATCGCGCCATTTCCGGCTCGCGCCAGTCCTTGGGAAAGACGGCCGGCGAAGCGCTGGACGCTCTGACGGCTTCGCTTCCAAGGGAAGAAGCAGGCACGCTCGTCATCGTGCAGCACCATCATCCCGACGAGCTCTTCACGGCTCAGCAGCAGGCGCGACTCCGGGAGCTCATGAGCCGCTGGCGTGCCCTCCGCGATGCCAGCACCACCCTCCCTCCCGGAGAGCAAGCCGAGCTCGACGCCTTGGTTGAGGCTGAAGTGCGCGCCGCAGGTGAACGCGCAGCCGCCCTGCTCAAGAAGCTGGAGCCATGAACCCACGGTACCCGCTGGTGGGCGAGCGCGCCGCCCACCACTGCGAGTATTGCCGGGCACCGGAGGCCGTCTTCAATCTCCCTCAACCTCCGAGGTCGAGCACCGGGATCCCCAGCCTCCTGGCCACCTTCAGCATGCGATCGTCGTAGCTCGCGAGCTCGACCTCTTGACGGAGGCCTCGCAAGAACTCGATCGAGGCGACGTGCAGCGCGTCCAGCGTGCGCAGCGCGACGGGGAACGGCTCGAGCGCGCGCGCCAGCACGACAGGCGCCAGCTCGAGGAGGGAGACTCGCCCGAGCAACGCTCGGATCAGGTCCCCGTGGGTCTCGCGGAGGCCCTTCGCGTTGATCCTCGTCCACAGCTCGTACTCGAGGAGCCTGCTCGAGACCAGCGTCTTGCTCCAGAGCGTCTCCGGCGGCCGCTTGTCCTCCGCGAGCAGGTGGGCGAGCGCCACCGATGTGTCCAGATAGATCAACGGTCTCCCCTGTCCTCAGCCAGCTCCCGCAGGATCTCCTTGCGCTTGCCCACGGGACGGCCAGGCGGAGCCCCGGAGGGCGGGAAGGCGGCAGGGGTGATCCAACCTTTGCGTACTGCGTCGGCAAGGACGGCGTCAGCCACCTCGGGCGTGCGGCCGGGACGCGGGGGCCCAAGCTCTGCGACCACGCGATCCCTGTCCGTGACGAGTATGAGCTCTCCCCTGGCGACGAAGCGGAGGTACTCGCTCAGCTTGTCCTTGAGGGTCTTCACACCGACGACCAGCATGCCGATATTGTAGCCCCCTGTAGCCCCCTGTAGCCACCTGGAGCAAGCAAGCGTTCAGCTCCGCCAGCTTCAGGCCTGGGGTGATGCGTTGCTATCCCCGGACTCGAAAGGGATGGCCATTCCCTCGGGCCTCCGGGCAAAATGGCGCCATGAGATCCACGCGTCCAGCCCTGAGAGTCCGCCGCCTTCGCTTCCTCGCCGCCGCGAGCCTCTGCCTGCTGGGCGCCGCCGCCGGCACCCTCGGCTCACGGGCTGCGGCCCAGGCGCCCGCCCGGGCGCTCGCGCCGAGGTCCGCCGAGGGCCAGGCATCCCCGAAGCGCAATGTGCTCTTCATCGCCTCGGACGACCTCACGTGCGCCCTCGGCTGCTACGGGCACCCGCTCGTGAAGACGCCGCACCTCGACCGCCTCGCGGGCCGCGGCGTGCGCTTCGAGCGGGCGTACTGCCAGTTCCCGCTCTGCAGCCCGAGCCGCGTCTCGGTCCTCACGGGCCTCCGGCCCGAGAAGACCGGCGTGCGCGACAACTCCACGCGCTTCCGTTCGATCCTGCCCGACGCGGTGGCGCTCCCCCAGCTCTTCCGCAGGAACGGCTACCGCGCCGCCCGCGTCGGGAAGCTGTATCACTACGGCGTGCCGAGCCAGATCGGGACGAGCGGCCTCGACGACGACGTCTCGTGGGACGTGATCGTGAACCCTCGAGGCCGCGACAAGGACGAGGAGGGGCTGCTGCGGAACCTGACGCCGAAGCGGGGGCTCGGGAGCGCCCTCGCCTTCCACGCGACGGAGGGCTCCGACGAGGAGCAGACCGACGGCAAGGTCGCCTCGGAGGCCATCCGCCTCCTCGAGGCATTGCGCGACCGCCCCTTCTTCCTCGCCGTGGGCTTCTTCCGCCCCCACACGCCGTACGTGGCGCCCAGGAGGCACTTCGACGGGTATCCCCTGGACAAGGTCGCGCTTCCCGAGACCTTCGAGGGCGACCTCGAGGACGTGCCCGAGGTCGCGCCCTGGGTCCAGCCTCCCAACTGGGGCCTCGGCCGGCAGGACTGCACCGCGGCGGTCCGCGCTTACTACGCCTGCGTGTCCTTCGTCGATGCCCAGGTGGGGCGCGTGCTCGACGCGCTCGAGCGCCTCGGGCTCGCGGAGCGCACCGTCGTCGTCTTCTGGAGCGACCACGGGTACCTCCTGGGCGAGCACGGCCAGTGGATGAAGATGAGCCTCTTCGAGGGGTCGGCGCGCGTGCCGCTCCTCATCGCCGGCCCCGGCATCGAGGCCCGCGGCGAGGCCTGCGGGCGCACGGTGGAGCTCCTCGACCTCTACCCGACGCTCGCCGACCTCTGCGGCCTGGAGGCGCCGCCGGGCCTCGACGGGGCGAGCCTGCGCCCCCTCCTCGAAGACCCCGCCCGCGCCTGGAGTCGCCCCGCGCTCACCGAGGTGACGCGCAAGGCCGGGCAGGGGAAGCGGAAGAAGGACATCCTGGGCCGCAGCGTCCGCACCGAGCGGTGGCGCTGCACGGAGTGGGACGAGGGCCGCGAGGGCATCGAGCTCTACGACCACGAGCGCGACCCCCAGGAGCGCAGGAACCTGGCCCGCGACCCGGGCCACGCTCGGGTGGTGGAGGAGATGCGGGCGGTGTTGCGGGCGGGACGATGAGGACCCCTTGACCGCTCGCGTGACCAGGCGCGCGGTCGCCCGAGCCCGCTATCCCGCCGCCACCTTGCCCGCCTGGTAGAGCCCGCCGGGCATCGCCCGCTCCAGCTCCCACACGATCCGCATGGGCCGCTCCGACTCGTGGCGCACGTAGCGGGCGTGGCCGAGGCAGGCGTAAGGCGCCGTCTCCCCGCGGCCATCCTTCGGCCTCTCCCTGACGAAGAGCGCCACACGGCTGCCTCGGGCCGCGTGCTCGATGTAGCGCCGGCCCGTGGAGGAGTCTGGGGAGCTCGTGTTCTGGCTCTCCCAGTGGAACTGGGTCGCCGACAGCGGGTAGTCCTCGTAGCGCGTCGTGGGCGAGTAGAGCTTCTCGGACTTCTCGAGGGTGATGAAGAGCAGGTCTGTCCTGTGGTTCTCGACCCACAGGACGCCCGTCTGGAGCTGGAGCAGGCTGCCAGCCTTGCCCACGGCGCCGTAGGCTCCGAGGACCTCGGCGAGGCTGTAGGTCGCATGGCTGGCAAGGGGCACGACGCCGCCCGGATCCACGGGCTGCGCGACGTTTCGAATACGGTCGGAGAGGATCTCGAGCAGATCCACGAGCTCGGTCCTGATGGGCGCCGCGGCCCAGAGCTCCTCCATCGCAGCAGGCATCTCCGCGAGCGAGCGCCCGCGGCGTGCGATCGACGCGAAGAGCATGCACTGGAGCCGTCCCTCTCGGGTATCGAGCGCCGCAGGCTCCGGCGGTCTGGAGGCACGCAGCCACTTCAGCCAGCGGTCGATGCGCTCGTCGTCGTCGGCGTGGAGCATGCGCCCGAGGGCTTTCGCCAGGCTTTCCTCTCCCGGAGCAGGGGCGGAGCGCTCGAAGCCCGCCTCTCGACGGAGGGCACTGAACGTGCTGCGCGCGTCCCCGTGCGCGTAGACATCTTCGAGCTCGCGCCCGGATTCACGCAGGAATGCCGCGAGTCCCGCACCGGGCCCGGCTGCGCGGAGGTCCTCCAGGAGCGCGGGTCGGGCGCGCAGGATCGCCGTACGGATGTTGTCCAGCACCGCCTTCCGCGCGATGCGATCGAGCCGGATCGCGCAGCCCGGCGGCAGGAGCGGGAAGTCCTCCTCCACGGCCTCCGCGATCTGCCGGCGCGACCCGCCGAGGAGCGCACGAAGGCGCAAATCGAAGCGGAAGCTCCCGTGAGCCAGTCCGATGAAGTCGAGCACCGTCAGGACGCTCTTTCCCCGCGCCCAGCGCAAACCTCGGCCGAGTTGCTGCAGGAAGACGGTGGCGCTCTCCGTCGGGCGGAGGAGCAGCACCGTGTCCACCTCGGGGATGTCCACTCCCTCGTTGAAGAGGTCGACCGTGAAGATCGCCCGCAGCTCGCCGCTCCGCACGCGGGCGACGGCCGAACGTCGCTCGGTCTCTGGGGATCTTGCATGCAGCGCGATGGACGGCAGCCCCTTGTCGCAGAACCTCCTTGCCATCAGCTCCGCGTGACCGACGCCTGCGCAGAAGCCGAGGGCGCGCATCCTGCCCGGATCGAGGATCTGGCGGTGGAGGGCCTGCAGGATCCGCTGGACTCGCGCGTCATCGCCAGTGTAGATGCGGTCGAGCTCTGCAAGGTCATAGCGCCCCCGCTTGAAGGCGACCTGAGACAGGTCTGTCCCATCGTGGACGCCGAAGTAATGGAAGGGACAAAGGAGCCCCTGCTCGAGCGCCTGCCAGAGCCGCACCTCGCACGCCATCCTCCCGTCGAACCACTCGAGCACTGACTTGCCGTCGGCACGTTCGGGCGTGGCAGTGAGGCCCAGCATCACTCGAGGCTCCAGGCGGCGCAAGAGACGGTCGTAGGTCGGGGCCGCGGCGTGGTGGAACTCATCGACGATCACGACGTCGTAGGCGCGCGGATCGATATCCTCGGCGCGCTGCGCCAGCGACTGGATCGATGCGAAAACGTGTCGTCCGTGGGCAGGCCTTTCGCCGGCGACGAGGACCTCGCCGAAACCGGGCTCGGCGAGCACGAGCTGGAAGACCTGGCAGCTCTGGCGGAGGATCTCCTCCCGATGCGCCACAAAGAGGAGCGTCTGAAGGCCTGCCTCCCGCAAGCGCCGGAAGTCGAACGCGGCCACCCAGGTCTTGCCCGTCCCGGTTGCGGAGACCACGAGGTTCCGGGCATGCCCTCGCCTCCTCTCGGCATCGAGGGCTTCGAGCATCTCGAGCTGGTGCGGCTTGGGCTCCAGGTCGATGCGGATCGCAAGCTCATCCACGCCCCCGCGGACGCCGCCGCCGCGTTCCGCGCCCAGCGCCTTCTCGAGGCGCTCGCCGTCTCGCCCGGGCTCGTAGTCGGCGAACTCGCTCTCTGCCCAGTACTGCTCGAAGGTCGCCGCGACGCGCTCGAGGATCCCGGGGTTGTCCGACTGGCTCAACCGGACGTTCCACTCGAGCCCGTCAAGGAGGGCCGCATGCGTAAGGTTCGACGAGCCCACGTACGCCGTGCTGAAGCCCGAATCGCGGTGGAAGAGCCACGCCTTGGCATGGAGCCTCGTCTGCGCCGTCTCGAAGGAGACTTTCACGCGCGCCCCGAGGCTCACGAGCTCGTCGAGCGCGCGCTTCTCCGTGGTCCCCGTGTACACGCTCGCGATGACGCGGAGGTCCCCGCCCCTCTCGATGAACGCATGCAGCGGATCGCGGACGAGGCGCAGCCCCGCGAAGCGCACGAAGGCGCAAAGGAGGTCGATCCGGTCGGCGCTCGCGATCTCCCGGGCCAGCTCCGTGCCCACGGGGCAGTCCCGGGGCCCGTTGACGAGGAGTCCGCTCTGGGACAGCGCCAGGTGCGGTCGAGGGGTGATCTCCCGAGCCGCGATGCCGCTTGGGTCCGGCGGCTGTGCCTCCAGGAGGAGCCTTGCCTCGTCGAGCACCGCGTCCGCCGCGCGCACGGCGCCCTCGGCCGCGCGGCGCTCGAGGAGGTCGAGGACGTCGTTCACGAGCAGGACCTGGCGCGCGAGCTTCTCCTCCGGCTCGCCCGTGACGCTCGCCAGCGCGCGGCGGGCGGCGAGGTAGATGTGTCGTGCGAGCGCCTCCGGGCGTTCATGGGCAGGGCTCGCCTGGTCGAAGATGCGCCAGCCGGATCCTCGTCGCTCGGAGATGACCCCCTCCAGGCCTCGGGTCAAGAGAGCCTCGTAGAGCCCGGGAGGGAGCGGGTCAGTCATGGATGGGGAGCGTCCTCGCACAGCGGGCGCGAGCATGCGTCCTCGGCCCACGCCGCAGGCCGCTCTATGGAAGCTCAACGAGGCAGCCATGACAAGCCAGTACCTCACGGCCAGCACCTCACCGCTTCCTGCGGGCCTCAAACCCCGGGGCGTGGCGCCTTTCAGGACCCCGCATCGGGGATCGTTGCGCCCACGAGCCGCTGAAGCTCCAGCCGCCCACGACACTTGCCATCTCCTCCCCGCGAGCTACCCTGGGACCGCATGAGCCTGCCGCCGCGAAGAACCCAGCTCTGGAGTCTCGTTCTGTCGATCTCGGTCGGCCTGGGGCCGGGCGCGTCCAGGGGGGCCGACGTGTCCACGCCCGCGATCAGGCTGGCGAGCGGGGAGGCGCAGCTCTTCGTGGACGACTTCCTGATCAGCGAGCAGAGCGGCCTCGTCCGGACGCTGCACCCGCCGCGGAAGGACGACGGCGGGGAGCGACCGGTGATCGCGCTCGAGGACGAGCTCGGCGAGACGAAGGGGACGCTCGAGGCCAACGGGACGATCCTCCACGATCCGCGCCTCGACAAGTGGGTGATGTTCGCGCTCGCCTTCGCCTCCGGTTATCCGGGCGCGTCCGCGGACCGCGTGCGGCTCTACCGGTTCACCTCGCCCGACGGGATGCGCTGGATCAAGGGCGACGACGGCAAGCCGCAGCGGATCGCCATCGATCTCTACGACCCGGCGAGCAAGACCAGCGCGACCAACATCGACCTCTTCTCGAGCACCTACGACGAGAACGACCCCGTCCACCCGTACAAGGGATGGCTCCACTTCGCAAACTGGGGTGAGACGCGCGAGGGGACGTACTTCATGCGCTCGCCGGACGGGATCCGGTGGGAGCGCGGCCCGCAGGTCCTCGTCGCCGGCAGCCGCACGCTGGTTCAGGACGGCCGGCGCATGAGCGGAAGCGGCGACGTCACGACCTTCTATCACGACAGGCAAGAGGGCCGGTTCCTGGCCAACATCCGCTTCGCCGGGGTCACGAACGTGGAGAACGAGAACCGCCTGCGCTCGCGCGCGTTCCTCTTCGTCGATCGGCTCGACCAGCCGATCGACCTCGGCCGCATCGAGAGGCTCGGTTTGATCCCCCCCGCGGCCGAGCGCAACGGCGACATGCCGTTCGACGAGTACTACTCCTCCACGGCATGGCGTTACGGATCGATGTGGCTCGGCGGGCTGCGGATTTGGCACGGGGCCGGCGACTACCCCTGGTCCGCGGCCGGGGCCGCGTACCTGAAGCTCGTCTCCAGCCGCGACGGCCTGAGCTGGCAGAAGGTGCCGTTCCGGAACGAAGAGGGTCAGCCCGAGGTCTTCGTCCCCAACGGCAAGGAGGGCGGGAACGGCGCGAGGAACGACGGCGGCTACATGACCGAGCTCAGCAACGGGCCGCTCCGGATCGGCGATGAGCTGATCTACTACTACGGCGCGTCCTCCTGGGGCAAGAACCATCCCCGGTCCTACCGCGTGAGCGGCGGCGGCATCTTCCGGGCGCGGCTGCGGCCGGACGGCTTCGTCTCGGTGGACGGCGGATCGCTCACCACGCGCCCGCTCGTCTTCCATGGCGACGGCTTGCTCATCAACGGCGTTGGGCCCATCGAGGTGGAGGTGCTCAAGGCGACGGGCGAGTCGCTGGGCGAGTCGCTGGGCGGGGCGCAGGCCAAGGCGTCCGTGAGCGGAGATTCGCTCCGCCACCGGGTCCGCTTCGGCGGCCGTTCGCTGCGGGACCTGGCCCCCGAGGGCATCGCTCGCCTGCGCTTCACGGTCTCCCCGGGCGGTAGACTCTTTTCGTTCACCATCGCCGGCGCCGGGACCAAGACGGAGGGCTTCGACCGCGATCCCGGCTGGATCGGCGTGAACCATCGCTCGGCGCGCAATCGCCCGCCGGCGACCGTGCGCCAGGACTTCGGCTACTCGAAGACGAGGAATGCCGGCGGGAAGGACGCGGGGGAGATCGGCGGACTCGTGTCGGCCGCCGGCGAGGTCGCCTACTACGCGAAGCCCATCGAGCCCAGGACCTTCAAGGACCGGCTGAGCGCGTCCGGCACACTGAGCTGCGGCGACGGGGGGTACCACATGCTCCTCGGCTTCTTCAACGCCGATACGGCCAAAGAGTGGCGCACCCCCAACACCGTGGCGATTCGCCTGAACGGGCGCGGCGATCACTTCTACGCCTACGTCGAGTACTGCACCTCGAAGTGGCGAGCCGGCGGCGACACGACGCCGTTCCCCTCGCGCCAGGACCCGCAGAGCGGCCGCATGCAGCTCATCGGCTTCCCGAGCGGACACACCCCCCACGGGTGGTCGATCGCCTACGACCCGACCGGGAACGGCGGGAAGGGGGTCATCGCCGCGACGATCGATGACGCGACCGCCACCTGCAATCTCGATGAAGGCCACGCTGCCGACGGCGCCACGTTCAACCGCTTCGGCGTCCTGGGCGTGATGAAGAGCGTGGACAACGGCACCGACGTCTGGTTCGACGACATCGCCATCGACGGCCGCACCGAAGCGTGCGACAGGGACCCCCTGTGGGAAGGCAAGAGCAACCGCGAGACCTGGACCTCGACGCTGGTCCGCCCGTGGTTCGACTTCGGGTTCAGCCCGACGCAGCTCGCCGGCGGCAAGGCCCCCGGCGAGCTCGGCGGCCAGATCTTCCGCGGCGACTGCCGCTATCCCGAGCGCATGGCGTCGTACGGCGATGCCATCGGGCCGCTCGAGCTCGACAAGCCCTTCAGGGCCTCCGGGAAGATCGCATTGACCCGCGGGGTGACCGACAGCACCACGCTCTTCGGGTTCTACAACTCGAGGGACAGCATGCGCTCGAACGAGTCGCAGTCGGACGGCGTTCCGGAGAGCGTCGCGGGCATCCACGTGGAAGGTCCGAGCAGCGAGGGGTTCCTCTTCTATCCCGTCTTCCGGACGAAGGGCGGCGGCAGCACCGTCGGCCGCCCGCGCGAGTGCTCGCACATCTATCCCGACGGCGCCGCGCACGACTGGAGCCTGGAATACGACCCCGCCGGCGCCGGCGGCAGGGGGCGGATCACGGTGTCGCTGGACGGCAAGGCGTGCAGCCTGGACCTCGAGGAGGGCGCGAAGTCCCGCGGGACGCAGCTCGACCGCTTCGGCATCGTCACCACGTGGATCGACGGCAACAGCCAGGACGTGTACTGGGACGACATCGCGTACACGGTCGCGCAGGAGTGAGCGGGGGGCTCGGGGCTCCGCGGACCTGCCTCCCCTCACCTCCTCACGACCCACACCTCCGACACCTGGCACCCGCGGCCGTTCCCGCCCAGGCCCGGGGCGCGGGTCCAGGTGAGGATCAGCTCGCCGCTCGCGGTGGCCTCGGGGGGCAGGTCGATCTCGATCGGCCGCACGGGGTGCGGCTTGGCCATCAGCGGGTGGACCTCGATCCCGTCCCCGGCCACGAGGCGGATCCTCTGGAGCGGGGTCTCGCCGCCGTAGACGACGCGCACCTTGTAGCGCGCGGCGGGGTCGAGGCCCGCGTAGCGCATGCGGAGCGGCGCGTCCTGCAGGGACTGCGCGTGGTGCCACCACGCGACGGGGCCGTCGAGGTCGTTCGCGAAGCCGATCGAGGCGGACTCGAGGAGCGCCGGGTCCGCGTCGAAGCCGGGCCCCTTCACGAGGTGCGGTTGCCGCGCCGGGTCGCCCAGGTCATCGTAGAAGCCGCCGGGCCCGGGATCGGTGCGGCGGAGGAGCGCGTCGATCGCCCGGAGGCGCTCGGCCTCGCCGGGGAGCCCGCGGACCTCGGCGAGCTGCCCCCGGAGCCACTTGACGGGCACGAGGGGCACGTCGATGGTGTCGAGGTTCGCGCCGCGGCCGACGCTGATCGCCTTGTAGCGCTCCACCGAGAGCTGCATGCGGGCGCTCTGGAAGAGGGCCTCGGCCAGCTCGAAGACCCTCCCGCGCCAGTCCTCCGCGACGCGCTCCGAGGCGATTCGCTGGAGGGCCGCCTCGGCCCGCGCCAGGGCCGCGGCCGAGCCCGTCGCCCTGACGCCGCGCAGCGAGGCCATGGCCTCGTCGTGGAGGGCCGTCTCGTGCAGGAGGCGGCTCCGCACGTACGCGTCGTAGTACGCGCGGTAGAGCCCCTGCTGGAGCCTCCAGTTGAGGAGGTCCCGCGGCGAGGCCGCGCACTCCATCCCCTGGAACCGCTCCAGCGTGCCGTAGACGCCCGTGTTCGAGAGGAGCGGCCCCAGCCAGTTCCTCTCGAGGTCCAGGAGCCCCTCGGCGAAGCTCTCGGCATAGGCCTCGCCGAGGAAGCAGCGGCTGTAATCCCTCAGGATCTCGCGCACGCTCGCGCCGGGGTCCCACCCCAGCGCGCTCCAGACGGCCTTGTTGGCGTCGTCGCTGCAGCCCTCGGAGTAGGTGATGAACCCCACCGTGTGCTCCTGGGTGCTCCGGAAGATCCGCGCCTGCGCCTCGGGCCGCGGGTTGATGGGCTCGCGACCCTCGGTCACGGCGTACGCCACGTCCCAGTCGGGCACGGGGAACTGGCACTGGCGGGTGTGCGTGATGTCGGGGTAGTGCCGGATGGGGTACCTCGCGGGCACGGCGGCCCGCAGCTCCGCGAGGCTCCCGCGCACCTGCGGGCCGTACACGAGGCCCTCGAGCCACCCCGGCTCCTCCGCCTTCAAGATCCCGAGGAGCTCCTCGAGCCACTCCTTCGAGAAGCTCTGGGGCGAGAGCCACATCTCGGCCCGCGGGTGGTGCCGCCGCAGCGCCGGCGCCACCTTCTCGAGGAACGCGAGGAGCACCTTCGGCCGCGTGTGCCCCGGGTCGCCGCCGGGGACGAAGACGGCGTCGACGCGCGGGAGCCGCCGGAACACGTCCTCCCACTCGGCGAGGGCGCGCTCGACGGCCTGCGGATCCGCGTAGTCCGCGTCCATGGCGGGGTACCAGATCCAGACGTCGAGCCCGTACGCATCGAGGAGCCCCGACATGCCGCGCATCATGTCCATGGGCGGCAGCGGGAAGTGCGGGCTGTCCGCGTCGTCGTCGGACCGCGGCGGGATCAGCTCGACCGCGTTCGCGCCGAAGACGGCGAGGTCGCGGATGTACTGCTCCCACAGGGGGAGCGACCAGCCGTCGTAGGAGTTCGTCTTCGGCCGGTACCCGAGCTGGTGGCCGCGGAGCGGGTAGCGAGGCGCCGTGGCGGCGCGGAAGCCGGACGGGATCGCCACGGTGCCCCTCGCGATCCGGAGGATGCGCAGCAGCCGCCCGATGCCGAAGAGGACGCCGCGCTCGTCGTTCCCGGCGACGAGGACGAAAGGCTGCGGGGCGGCGCCCTCGACGGCGATCCGGTAGCCCTCGGGCCTGCGGTCGCCGGCCTCGCCCGCGGCCGCCGCGCCGAGCCTGGCCACGAGCTCGCCCAGGGTGCCCTCGCGGCCCGCCACGACTACCGGGCCCGCCTCCGGAGGCCACGCGCTCGAGGCCGGCCACCGGACCCCCGAGCGCTCCTCCACCTCGTCGACGAGCATCTCCACGGCCTTCCGCTCGCGCGTCGAGGCGGCCTCGGGGAAGACCACGCGGGCGCGGGTGAGGTCGAGGAGGCCCTCGCCGGCGCGAGCCGCGCCCGCTGTCGCGAGGAGAACGAGCGCGAGCACGGGCGTGAGCACGGGCATGAGGACGAGCGCGAACGTGAGCGTGAACAGGCGAAGGCGCGGGGGCGGGGGTCTCGCGGAGCGCTGTGATAGTGGCCGGCTGAACTGTCTTGCCAACATCGCCAGCAGATTTACCCAAAATCTGCTGGCGTCCATAGCATTTTTTGGGGGCCGTGCTGCCGAGGCCAAGGAGACCTCCGCCCCGTCCCGAGGATGCCGCGAGCCGGCCCAGGGACCCCAGGGACCGCGCCCGTTGCCAGCCCCAGGAACCTCGCGCACAATGGGGCGCTTCACGGCCAGGACAAGCAAGGAGGCGAGCATGCTCGAGACGCGTCGGGGAGGCAAGGCCCGAGGTAGGACCGGAGGCGCGACCGGAGGTAGGACCATGGTCATGGCAGCGATCGCGGGGGCACTCGCGGCGGGCGCGGGGGACGAAGCGCGGGCCGGGGCTGGGGCCGGAGCGCCGGAGGAGGAGCTCTACGCGGCGAGGCCCCTCACGCCGGAGGGATCGTTCACCCCCGGGATCGAAGGGCCCGCCTGCGACGCCGAGGGGAACGTCTACGCCGTGAACTACGAGCGCCAGCAGACCATCGGCCGCGTCTCGCCCGGCGGCAAGGCCGAGGTCTTCGTGACGCTCCCGGGCAAGAGCACGGGGAACGGCCTCCGCTTCGGCCGCGACGGCACGCTCTACGTGGCGGACTACGTCGGCCACAACGTCCTCAAGGTCGACCCGCGGACGCGCGCGGTCTCGGTCCACGCCCACGAGGAGCGCATGAGCCAGCCCAACGACCTCGCCCTGGCCCCGGACGGCTCCCTCTACGCGAGCGACCCCAACTGGCAGGGCGGGACGGGCCGGCTCTGGCGCATCGCGCCGGACGGCTCGACGCGGCTCCTCTCGACCGGCATGGGCACGACGAACGGCATCGACTTGAGCCCCGATGGGAAGACCCTCTACGTCAACGAGAGCGTCCAGCGGAAGATCTGGGCCTTCCCCGTCAAGCCCGACGGGAGCCTCGGGGAGAAGCGGCTCCTCATCGAGTTCCCCGACCACGGCTTCGACGGCATGCGCTGCGACGTCGACGGGAACCTCCATGCCACGCGCTACGGGAAGGGCGTCGTCGCCGTCGTCTCGCCCGAAGGGAAGGTGCTCCGCGAGGTCGGCGTCCTCGGCGCGAGGCCGAGCAACATCTGCTTCGGCGGACCCGACGGGCGCACCGCGTACGTCACCGAGGTGGAGCACCAGCGAATCGTCCAGTACCGCGTCGAGCGCCCGGGCCTCGAGTGGCTGCGCTCGAGGGAGCGCCCGAGCGCCCTGGAGTCGGATCCCGTGGGGTGGGAGGACCTCATGCCCAGGCCAGGCTTCGAGGGCTGGAGGCGCGTCGTGCTGCCCTCGGACCCGCCGAGCCCGCGGAACCCCTGGAGCCTCTCCGCCGGCGGGAAGACGCTCGTCGCGAAGGGGGAAGGCATCAAGGAGATGCTCCTCCACGAGAAGGAGCGCGGGGACGGCGTCTTCTACGTGGAGTGGCGCTTCACGGGCGGCCCCAAGGACGAGTACAACGGCGGGGTCTACGTGCGCACGCTCCTCGACGGGAAGATCTGGCACCAGGCGCAAGTGGCGCAGATGCCGAAGCGCCCGGTCCTGGGCGACCTCTTCACGGACGTGCCCGACCCCGCGGACCCCTCGAAGCCGAAGCGCGTCGAGGTCCTGAGCGCCGTCCCCAACCGCGCGAGGCCGCCCGGCGAGTGGAACGCGATGGAGGTCACCTGCCGCGGGAGGACGATCACGGTCTGGGTGAACGGCGCCGCCACGGTCCAGTGGTCCGATTGCCCCATCGATCGCGGCCACGTGGGCCTCCAGGCCGAGTTCTATGACCTGGAGTTCCGGAGCTTGAGGTTCAAGGCGCTGGACGGGCCGCGCTGACGGCGCCCACCGCGCCCACCGCGCTGGCGGCGCCAACCCGCACCAACCGGCGCCAACCCGCACCAACCCGCGCTGCGCGCTCTACCCGAAGAGCCCCGCGGGACTACCCGAAGAGCTCCACGAGCGCCCTCCCGCCCTCCACGAGCGGCACGGGGCGGCCCTGGAGGTCCGGGATGTGGAGCTCGGGGTCGATGCCGAGGGCGTGGTAGACCGTGGCCGCGAGGTCCTCGGGGCTCGTGGGGTGGCTCTTGGGGTAGGCCGCCTGCCTGTCCGACTCGCCGTGGACCGTGCCGCCGTGGATCCCCGCGCCGGCGAGGACCGCCGGGAAAAGCGTGCTCCAGTGGCCGCGGCCCCACTCGGGAGTCGGCGCCGGCGTCCGTCCCATCTCGCCCAGAGCCACGACGAGGGTCTCGTCGAGGAGGCCTCGAGCGTCGAGGTCCTCGAGGAGGGCCGCGAGGGCCTGGTCCAGGGTCGGCAGGAGGTAGTCCTTCAAGTCGCGGCTGTGGACGTGGGAGTCCCAGCTATAGCCGTCGCACGCGTCGTAGTGGACCGTCACGAACCGGACGCCCGCCTCGACGAGGCGCCGGGCGAGGAGCGCCGACTGCCCGAAGAGGTGGCGGCCGTAGAGGTCCCGGATCCGGTCCGGCTCCCGCCGGAGGTCGAGGGCCTTCCGCGTCTCCTCGGAGGCCACGATGTTGAGCGCCCGCTGCCGCAGGCGGTCGAGCTCCGGGAAGAGCTTCGTGTCGTCGAAGCGGCGCCGCTCCGCATCGAGCTGCTCGAGGAGCGAGAGGCGCCCGTGGAGGCGGTCGAGGCGCACTTCCTGCGGCGCGGCGAGCCCCTCGAACTGGAAGGTGAGCTCCTCGTCGGAGCAGTCGCGCCAGTAGGGGTTGTCGTTCGCGTCCCGCTTGCTCACCGTCGTCGTGAGCGGGTTGTAGCTTGCCCCCATCCAGCCCGCGTACTCGCCAGGCCGCCGCAGCCACCCGGTCTCCTGGAGCCTGCCGAGCGAGCTCGGGAGCACCATGTAGCTCGGCAGGTCGCGGCGCACGCCCGGAGTCCGCTGGTCCAGCCGCTCGACCACGGACCCCATGGAAGGCCAGTCCTGGGGCGTCGCGTTGAAGCCGCCGCCCACGGGGACCTGCCACCGGCGGCCCGTCTGGATGTAGTGGCCGGCGCCGCTGTGGTCGTTGTAGCCGTGCGTCATCGTGCGCACGACGCAGCACTTGTCCGAGACTCGAGCCAGGCGAGGCAGGTGCTCGCAGATGAGGAGCCCCGGCGTCCGCGATGGGATCGGCCGGAACGGGCCCCGGATGCTCGAGGGAGCCTCGGGCTTCATGTCGAAGCTCTCGAGCTGGCTGGGCCCGCCGAAGAGGAAAAGGAAGATGACGGACCTGGCCCGCGACTCGCGCGGCGGCGCAGCGCCCTCCGCAGCGAGGACCTTGGGGAGGGTCACTCCCAGGAGCCCCGCGCCGGCCGCCCGGAGCAACTCCCGGCGCGTGAGCCCATCGCACGCGGCGCGAGAGTGGCCGAGGATCGAGAGCATGGCGGACCTCCTGCAAACGGGACTGTGGGGCGGCTTGCGCCATCTTGCGCGCGCGGCTCCGGCCCGTCAACCGTCAGAGCCTGACTTCGGCTTGGTTCAAGACCGGGTAACACCCGGTCTTGAAC
>JACQVW010000114.1 GCA_016209535.1 Planctomycetota bacterium
GGGACGAGCATGGAGAGGAAGAAGCCGCGCGAGAAGGCATGGTCCCGCTCCCAGAACGTGAGGCCCACTTGCCCGGAGCGGGCCTTGATCCCGCCCGCGACGGGAGCGCCCGTGTGCGGATCGACGAGGTCGTAGCTCACGACGACGCCCGTCTCGTAGCTCCTGTCCTCGACCCAAAGGCTGCCGATCCACGTCGTGAGCCAGAGGAGGCTCGAGACGAGGACCTTCCCGGAGTCCGGCGCCGGGCCGAAGGACGCCTGCTCGAGCCGCGGGAGGACGAGGATGTCCGCCTTCGCGGCGTACGCGTCGAAGGAGCTCCTCGTGGAGAGCGGCACGATGTCGCTCCCCGCCTCCACATCGGCGAGCGCCGCGGCCAGGGCCTCGTGGAGCCTCTCGGGGGCGGCGGCCCCGAGCGAGGCGGGCTCGAGGGATGGGTCCACCTCGAAGGGCGCGACGGCGATCCTGTACGCCGCCGCCTCGAGGTCCCTGAAATGCACGCCGCCCTCGGCGAGGAGAAGCGGGTCCGTGGTGCGGCAGCCCGCGAGGAGCCCCGCCGCGAGCCCGAGCCCCAGGGTGACGAGGATCGGGCGGCGTCTCGGCGGGCTCCTCATCGCGAGCCCTCCCCGGCGGCCGCCGCGGCCCGCGGCGCGGGCGGAGCGAGCCGGATCACGCAACGGAACCCCACATCGTTCATCTTGCTCATCTTGAGCGCCGCTTCCTCGCGCGTCGCGAGGAAGCGCTCGGCCTTGAGAGGCCCCGGGTCTCTCCCCCCCCTCGGGTGGACGGAGCTCCCGCCGCGGATGCGGCGGTGCTCGGGCCTCGAGGGCAGGTCGTCGAGGACCCACTCGCGCACGCCGCCCCCAAGGCCGGCGACGCCCCAGGGCGACACGTCCCCCTCGAGGTCCGTGATCCGGGGCGGCGCCGCGAGCCAACGTCCCCCGATCCCGCCCTCCGCGAAGCCGTCACCCCAGGGGTACGCGCGGCGCCGCTCCCCGTCCCAGGCGGCCGCGAGCTCCCACTCGCGGGCCTCCGGCAGATCCTTCCCGGCCCAGGCGGCGAAGGCCGCGGCATCCTCCCAGCTCAGCGCCACGGCCGGCTGCCGCGGGGCGCGGAACTCCGGGGCGAGGACGCCGAGCCACGCCGGCGCCGAGTCCGCCTTCCGCGAGTAGCGATCGACCGTCACCTCGTGGCAGTCCATGAGGAAGGGGCCTACCTCCACCGTGGGGAAGCCCTCGCCGCCGAAGGGGAAGGCTCCGCCCGGGACGAACGCCATGAGGACCTCCGGGTCCCGGGCCGTCGATACGAGGAACCGCGGCGGGTCGCCGGGAACCCGCTCGATCCTCTCCACGGCGGCGGGGAGCTCGAGCCGCGTCACGCGGCCCCGCGCGTCCTTGACTTCGAGGATGCGCCGGCCCCCGTCCTCGATGACCGCGGCCTCGAGCCGGTCCGGCTTGGCGGCCCCCGGAGGCGGCGCGCCCTCGGGGGCGCCCTGCGGCGCGGCCGCCGGCTCCGGCTCCACGGGGAGCACCGCGGCGGGCGCCGCAGCCGGAGCAGGCTCCTCCGCGGGGCGCAGGCGCAGCGCCGCGCGGTTCCCGGCGGCGTCGACGGCCGTCACCTCGACGCCCTCGGCCGGGACCTGGACCGTGAAGGCGCCGCCGGCGCTGGCCTCGAGGCGGCTCGACGCCGCGCGCACCTCGACGGGCGAGGCGTCCGCGACCCGCAGCGTCGCGACGGCCGCTGCCACCAGGACCTCCGCCGCGCCGGGCTCTCCCGCCCCTTCCACCTGGAGAGACGGCGGCGCGCGGTCCAGGACGACCTCCGAGCGCGGGGGCTCCTCCCGGAGCCGCGCGCCCGGCACGCTGAAGGCAAGGGACCAGCGGCCGTCGGCGGGGCCCTCGGCCGGGAAGAAGTCCTTGAGCGGGACCTCGAGCTTGCCCCGCGCGATCCGGTAGCGCCGCTCGACCTCGCGGGCGGGCCCGCCGGCGGCCGGGACGAAGCTCGCCGCGACGGCCACCTCGCGCCCCTCGGGCCCCTCGAAGGAGGCGGGCGCGATCCCGGGATCGCTGGTGTGGACGGCGCCCCCGGAGCCGGCGACGGACCAGGCGAAGCGCTCGAAGCGCTCGACGCAGCGCTCCTCCGCGGTCCGCCGGCCCGCCTTGTCCCGCGCCTCGACGGCGATCCGGTTCCGCCCGGGCTCGAGCCCGAGCCGGGCCCGGAAGCGGCCCCCTTCGAGAGCCTCGAGCGCGTGGTCCTTCCCGTTGAGCTGGAGCGACACGCCCTCGAGCGCCACGTCGTCCTCCACGCGGAGCTCGAGCGGCAGCTCGGGGCTCGAGGCGGCAGCGTCGAGGCCCGCGGGCCAGGCGATCCTCGGCGGCTCGCGATCCTGGAGCACCCTCAGCCTCCAGACGGCGCGGTTCCCCGCGGCGTCGACCGCCTCGAGGTCCAGGTGTGGGTTCGAGGGAGGCGGCAGCTCGAGCGGGAAGGCGCCGTCGGGTCCGGGCGCGACATCGGCGCCCCCGGCGAGGAGCTTCGAGGCCGACCGGTCATCGACCGAGACCCGCAGGAGCGCCTCCTGGGCGATGACCTCCGCCCCGTCCGCGAGAGGCTCCTTCACCTCGACCCCGTCGGGCCCCGGGCCGCGGAGGCGCGCGATGCGGGGCGGCGTCGTGTCGAGCACCACCGAGCAGCCCGGGAGGACCTGGCTCGAGCGGAGGCCCTTGAGGTAGAACGAGACCGTGTACTCCCCGTCGGGGGAAGGGCTGCCCGAGGGGACGAGGTGATCGAGGAGCACCTCGACGAAGCCCTCGGCGGCCCCCGTGCCGCCGACGTTCGGGGCGGGCCTGTAGGTGCGGCGGACCTCGGCAGGCTCGTCGGCGGCCTCGAGGGCGACCGAGGCCACGACCACGGCCTCCCACTCCCCGGGGCCGCGGAAGGTCGCGACGCGCTCGCGGGCGTTCGCGGTCACGACAAGCCCGTCGGTCCCGGCCATGTAGTAGCTCACGGTCACGGACGGCCTGCACCCTGCGACGGGGGTAATCGCGACCATGGCGGGAGCGATTACGGCGAGGCCGAGGAGGGCGGCGCGAGCGATCTTCATCCTTGGGTTTCGACCAGGGCCCCGCCCGCTGCACGAGGCGCCACGAAGCGCCCCGGCCGCAACGGGCGTAACGGCTGATTCTATGGGGGTGCGCGGGGAGGGGATAGGGAAAAGCCGACTTGGCTCAAGACCGAGGCGCGGCTCGTGACCGGACAGTGCCTCGTCATGATCCACACCCCAGATTCTACCGCGGAATCCTGTAAACATTGCGGTACACTGTCTGCCCCGACGCGTGTCGTCCCCGAAGGGCATCGGGCGCCGTCGAGCCTCACCGAAGGGGGAACCCATGACCTTATCTCTCCACCGGGCCGCCTGCTGGGTCGCGCTCCTTGCCACCGCTCTGCCCTGGGCCTTCTTGCGAGCCGGGGACGAAGGGCCGGCCGGGCAGCTCCCGCCGGGGGACCTCGCGTTCCTCGAGGACTACCGGGAGGCCCTCCGCGGCTTCAAGGGCCTCTCCGTCGACCAGTTCCTCGAGGCGTACGGGCCGAAGAAGGCCTACTCGTTGGGCGGGACCTCGAGCTTCGTCCGCGGCGACGCGTCGGGCGACGGGGGCCTCAACATCACCGACGCCATCTGCATGCTCTCGCGCCTCTTCGACGGCGCGGGCGCCTGCGGCGGCCAGGGCTGCCTCGATGCGGGCGACTCCAACGACGACGGCCTCGCCGACATCTCGGACCCGATCTACCTCCTCGCCTACCTGTTCCTGGGCGGTCCGGCGCCGCCCGCGCCGTTCCCGGACGCGGGCGACGACCCCACCGCGGACGCCCTCGAGTGCCCCGGGTCGCCCCTCGGCTACGACCCCTTCTCCGCCGAGCGCCTGGCCGCGGTCCTCGAGGCCTACCCTCTCGGCGGCGATCAGCGGACCTCCCTCGAGAGCCACGGTTTCGTCATCGCGAAGGACAGGCGGTTCGCGACGTTCTTCCAGGGGTTCAAGGACGCGTTCGTGCGGCACCTGCCGGTCTACATCTCGGCCGATGCCATGCTCGACGCCCTCCACCTCTCCTTCGACCGCATCCTCATGGACGTCGAGGAGAACCTGCTCGTCGCGGAGCTGGACCAGCTCCTCCGGAAGCTCGACGACCGGATCGCCGCCCTCGGCGCCTACGCCGGGGGCGCCGACATGTCGCCGGAGCTGGACGACGTGGCCTCCTGGGTCTGCACGGCTCGCTCCCTCCTCGCCGGGAGCCGCGCGACCTGCCGGCGCGGCGTCGAGGCGCGCGTGGCCGAGCTCCTCGGGCACGTCGCCTCGGAGACGATCCAGACGGTGGAGCTCTTCGGCGTCACGGTCGACGAGGACTTCAGCCAGTTCCGGCCCCGGGGGCACTACACGCGCACCGAGGCGCTCCGGCGCTACTTCCGGGCCATGATGTGGGTCCAGCGGATCGGCATGCGCTTCGCCGAGTCGCCGCGGCACGCCCTCGTCGCCTTCCTCCTCACGCGGGGCCTCCTCGACTCGGGCGCCCTCGCCCACTGGGACCGGGTCAACGCCGTGGTGGAGGCCATGGTGGGGACCTCGGACTCGCTCAACCCGAGGGGCCTGGCCGCGCTCTCCTCGGAGGCGGCCATGGACACCGGCGCGGACTTCCGGGACGGCGCCGCCTATGCCGCCTTCGTCGACCTCGCGCTCCGCACGGGCGCGGGCCGGCAGCTCATCAACAGCATGCTTCTGTGGTCGGATCCGACCTACGAGGACGGTTTCACGCCGATTCCGCCGGCCTTCCACGTCCTGGGGCAGCGGTTCATCGTGGACAGCTTCGTCTTCACGAACGTGGTCTTCGACCGCGTCCGGGACCCGGACCGGTGGATGCCTTCGCCCCTCGACGTCTGGCTCGTCCTCGGGAACCGCGCCGCGACGCCCCTCCTCGAGCCCGAGATCCGGCTCTACGAGCACCACCCGAACCTGGCGGCGCTCGACTGGATCGTCTCCAGGTACCCGGCCTCGTTCTGGAGCTCGAACCTCTACAACCTCTGGCTCTCGGCCCTCCAGGCCCTGCACGCGGACACCACCTCGGAGCGGTACCCGCCCGCGATGCGCACGGTCCAGTGGGACCGCCGCATGCTCCACGCCCAGCTCGCGAGCTGGGCGCACTTGCGCCACGACACGATCCTCTACGCGAAGCCCTCGTACTCGGGGATCGAATGCGACTACCCCGACGGCTGGGTCGATCCGTATCCCGACTTCTTCGAGAAGCTCGCCCGCTACGCCGAGGGCGCCATCCCGAAGCTCGACGCGGCGGGCCTCCTCGACACGGAGCTCGGGACGAAGATCGTCTCCTACCTCGAGCTCCTGCGGGACCACTCGCGGGCCCTCGCCGACATCGCGCGCTCCGAGCTCGCGGGCCTCGCCCTCACGTCGGACCAGATGGGGTTCATCCGGAGCCTCGTCGTCGACGAGGGGGTCTGCGGGCCCGACTTCGCCGGATGGTACATGGACCTGATCTACGACTGCGACGACGACAACGCGGAGATCTTCGACCCGACCATCGCCGACGTGCACACCGACCCGATGGCCGGCGAGGTGCTCCACGTCGGGGTCGGCCACCCGAGCCTCATGGTGATGACGGTCAAGAACGAGTGCGGGGTCAGGGCCTACGCGGGCCCCGTCCTCTCCTACCACGAGCTCGTCGAAGGGGGCCTCCACCGCATGACCGACGAGGAGTGGAAGGCTCGCTTGGAGTCGGGGGCGGACGCCCCGCGCCCGGGATGGACGGCGGACTTCGTGCGGTGAGCCTCTCGCCGCGCCTCGAGCGCGGCCGCGTCGAGGTCTGGCGGGCGCGCACGGACCTTTCGCCCGAGGCCCTGGACGCGCTCCGCGGCCTCCTCGCGCCCGCGGAGCTCGAGCAGGCGGCGCGGTTCCTCGTCCCGGCGAAGCGCGACGAGTTCATGGTTGGCCGCGCCCTCCTGCGGGGCCTCCTCGGCGCCGCGCTGAGGACCGAGCCGCGCTCGGTCCACCTCGCGCGCGGCCAGCAAGGCAAGCCGTTCGTGCGCGAGACCGTGGCCGGGGCGGCGCTCGAGCTCAACTTGGCCCACTCGGGCGGCATCGTCCTCGTCGCGGTGGCGCTCGGCCGCCTCGTGGGCGTCGACGTGGAGCGCGTCCGGCCCGACCTCGAGCACGAGGGGCTCGCGCGGCGCTTCTTCTCGTCCCGGGAGTCCGCGAGGCTCGAGACCCTTCCGGCCGAGGACCGGACCCGAGCCTTCTTCGCCTGCTGGACGCGGAAGGAGGCCTTCGTCAAGGCGACGGGCCTGGGGATCGCAGGCGGGCTCGACCGCTTCGACGTCGCCTTCGCCCCCGGCGAGCCCGCGGCGGTCCTCGAGACCCGCCCCGACCCCGCGGAGGCGGTCCGGTGGACCCTCGTCGACCTCGACCTCGGCCCCGACCACGCCGCCGCCCTCTGCTACGAGGGCCGCGGCGCCGAGGTGTGCGTGCGGGAGGCGGGGCTGTAGTTCGGCCCTGCCGTGGGACGTTCTCAGGGTAGGCCCTGAGGCCGCGAGGACAGGTAGGCGAGCACATGCCGCTGGAACTCGCGCAAGTCGCCGACCTGCGCGAGCTTCGAGTGGACGACGTCCCTCCGGATGTTCAGATAGGCGTGCACCAGGATGTTCCTGAAGTTCGCCATGCCGGCGATCCTTTGCGCGAAGGCGCTGGGGAGGACGCCCTTCTCGGCAAGGAGCTGGATCGCCCCGGGGCCGTCCTGAGGCTTGGGCCACCCGGCATCAGCCGCGAGCCGGTAGCAGACATATAGGAGGCACTGGATGGCGAGCTGAAAGCAGCGTTCGGCAAGGAGGTGGTGCCGTGGGTCGCGGATGAACTCTTCCTGCGGGACCCGCTGCAGCTCCTCGAGGAGGATCACGTTGCGCTCCATCTCGGCGAGGAGGCTCTCCACGATGGGACGGCTGCTCATGGGACGACTCCGAGCCGCCGCTTCATGGCCTCGGTGAAGATCTCCTGGATGTGGCAGAACTCCTCGTAGCCGTGGCGTACCCGGAGCTCGTGGAGGAAGGCCGCCTCCTCGTCCCGCGAGTAGACGAGCCTCCCGCGCACGACCGCCTCGAACTGGAGGAGCGCGTCCGCGTCGAGCAGGGAGACGAGGTCCAGAGGCACGGGCAGGAGGGGCTTGAGCTCTCGCTCCAGGGCCACGAGGCCGTCGAAGCGCGAGCCCGCGTCGCCCCCCGGTGGGAAGAGGACTCCGAGGTCCACGTCGCTCGAGGGCCCGGCCCGACCCGTCGCCCGAGACCCGAAGAGGTAGACCGCCCCCGCTCCCGATCGATCGAAGATCGCCCGGGTAGCGCTGCAGCTCAAGACATCGAAGACGTCCGCCATGGCCAGGAACCTAGGCTGGATTGTAGCAGGGCTCGAGCCGCGAGTGGAGCCACATGGCGGCGGCCGCTCGCCCTCGGCGCGCCGGGGGGTTCCGGCCGCGTCACCCGCCGCTGGCCTTGCCATCGCCGCCGCAGGAACGGGCCGGGTCTCGCTTCCAGGCGCCTCCCATCGCCCTCTTTCTATCTCGGCCTTGCATCCGGTGAGCCCCGGTCTTATCCTGTTGTCATGAGCAAGCCAATTCTGGACGTAAAGATTACCTCTCCCGAGGAGAAATCATCCCGGGTCAAGGCCGTGTTCGACTCAGGGTCGTTCTTCTCCGTCCTCCGCCAGGACAAGGTGCCGCCGGGGGCGGCCACCGTGGGGTTGAAGACACCTCGTCGCTTCCGGGCCGCCGGCAAAGGCACCCAGGTCTCCGCGACGGCGGAGATCACTCTCGTGCTCGCGATCGGTGGGAAGGAGATCGAAGACGCCGTCCTCATCTCGCCGGATCTGACCCAGGAGATGCTCGTCGGCGCGGGGACGATGCAGAAGTGGGACATCAGCATCCTCAACCGAAGCGGCCGCACCGAGGTGACGGTCGGGCGGGACATGCACGATCCCGAGCTCACGGGTGTGGACTCGGCAGGCCTGTAGGGCGCGCCGAGACCGCCGGGGCCGGCAGGAGGGTGGTCAGGGATGACGGGCTGAAGACCGCGAATACACTTTGAAGACCGCCGCGCTATCGTGCCAGGCTACTTGGACACTCAGCGGCTGGCTCGACGCTTCGGGCGAACGAGCTCTTGGGCCTCATCCTCCCTCAGGCGTTCGGTCGTCTTCTCGAGCAGCAACGCCGCGAGCTGCATCGGCTCGATGTTCACACCTCCGTGTTCTCGAACCTTGGCGGTGAGCTCTTCGAGGCGCTTGAGCGTTTGCGGTGCGAGGGGGACAAGCCGGCGCTCGGTCCAGTGCGGGTCGGTCGGCCGCCCGCCGCCGGCCGGCACGTGGAAGCGGGCCTCTATGTCCGCCAGCAGATGCATCGCCCCGAAGTAACCGCCCGAAGCGTCGACCTTGCCTCGACGCTCGGCGCCAAGGCCCCTTGCGATCTTGGCCATATCGAGCCGCGTCTTCATCTCTTATTCCTCCGCGAAGTCCCGGATGGCGAAGTACTCGTCGCCGACCACCAAGCCGATCTCCCCCTGGTGAGCCTCACGTCCCATCTTCCTGCAGAAGGTCCCGAGCTCGGCGAGGTTGCGGGCGTCCTGAATGTCGGCGGGCGTCGTGTAGCAATGCACGACGACCGGTTCGTCCTTGACGAGAGCGCCGCCTCGCTCGTCGTCGCGCCAGATGCCCCTCGCCTTCGGGTAGGCCGTCGCGCCCCCGAACACGCGCCCGAACATCTCCAAGGCCGCGTCGACCCAATGCTGTTGGTCGATCGCCGTCAATCCGTCGCGCTCGACGCTCGGGATGAACAGCACGACGAGGACGCGTTTACGTCCGCCGGCGAGCTTCTTTCGCTCCTTGCTTCGAGCCTTGGTGCGCTTCTTGGCCATTCGATCAATATAGATCGTTCTAGGCCGCGGTGCAACTGTCGGTGAGGAGATTATTTGGTGGGCGCTGCCGGCTCGAGGACCTCCGGGTGCCGCTGGGCAACAGGCTCGAAGCGCTCAAGGGCGATCACCCCGGACGATACAGCATCCGGGTGAACGATCAGCTCAGGGTCTGCTTCCGCTGGATGGCTGTAGGTGCCGAGGACGTCTCAAGAGTCGACGCTCGAGGGTGACTCCTCGTGCTCGCGGGCGATCCCAGGGGCCACGAGCTCACCGAAGCCATGCGCTCACCTCCCCCGGAGCTTCACCCGGAACTCGCGCACGAGGGCCGTCTCGCTCGCCTTGTAGAGCTTCCCGAGGAGCCTCGAGAGCCCCTCGTGACACTTGGAGGGCGACAGGATCTCCAGCGTCCCGCGGTCGTAGGAGACCCTCGCCCGCCGCTGCCCTAGGTCGCGGAGCAAGGCCTGGAAAGTCGACCAGCGGACGTTCTCAAGGACCACGTGGCGGTCCGAGCCATTCGAGATGAACACCATCGGATCCTTCACTCCGGCGAAACACTCGACGCGCTGTCCTGAGCCACAGGACGGAGGGCATCTCAAGGGGCGCATCTCCGGCCGGCAAGCGCCATGAGTCCGTGAGTCGCTGGCGGCCTTCAAAGCATCGTCTCGAACGGCACACCCCGCGCCGCGAGCACCTCCTCCGCGGCCCTCACGCCGTGGTGGAGGGCCTCCTCGAGGAGGGGGAGGCCGCTCAGCTCGGCGTTCGCGAAGTGGATGCCCCTCCAGGGGCGCCTGGCCCCGCGGGCGCTCCCCCACACGAAGCCGGGCCTCGGCCGGACCATGGCGTGGCCCCAGCGCATGACGTCGAGGCGCTCGACGAGGCCGCGGATCTCGGGGTGAGCGCGCTCGAGGTCCGCGAGGACGAGCTCGGCCGAGTCCGCGTGGTCCATGGCGAGGAGGCGGGCGCGCGCCGAGCGCGGGTCGGCGTCGCAGTTGGGGTGGTAGTACGTGAGCACCGTGGGCCCGTGGTCTCGGCCCGCCTGGTGCGTCGCGACGACGTATCCGAGGGACGGGCTCTCGCGCAGCACGTTGTCCCAGGCCAGGGGGAAGCCCACCTCGCGGGGCCGCGAGCGGACGTGGAGGTTCGCGACGAGCCAGGAGCCGTGCTCGATCTCGGCGAGGTGGGCCGGAGGAGCCGCCCGCCAGTCGCGGATCGCGTGCCGCGCCACGAGCTGCGAGGCGGCGAAGACAACCTGGTCCGCGACGAAGCCCCGCGCCGCGCCGGAGCGGTCGACGGCCACGATGCGCACCGCGGGCCGCCCCGCCTCGAGGCCCGAGGCGACGTCGACGGCGGCGAGCCCGAGGCGCACGCGCGGGCGCACGGCTGCGAGGAGGTGCGCGGCGATGCGCCCGTTCCCCTCGGGCCACGTGACGAGCGGCCGGGGCTCAGCGCCGGGCCCCCGGAGCCGCGCGGCGAAGTAGAAGAGCCCCGCCCAGGCGCTCGTCTCCTCGAGCCGCATGCCGTAGTCATCGCGGCAGGCGTAGTCGAGGAGCCAGCGGAGACGGGGCGAGGTCCAGCCGCGCCGCGCGACCCACTCGCCGAAGCCCTCGCGGTCGAGCCGGGTGACCTCGGGGTCGTCGCTCGAGCGGGCGAGCGGGATGGCGAAGGCCCGGCACCCCTTCGCGTCGCGCCAGGCGGCCCAGCGGTCGACCTCGGCACGGAACGCGGCGAGCTGCGCCAGGTCCTCCCGGCTCGCGCCCGCGTGGAGGTAGAGGCCCTCGTACCAGCGGCCCTTGAAGAAGACGCGCTCCTCGGGGTCGCGGCAGAGGTGCTCCTCGCGCACGACGGGCTCCCCCTCGGCGTCGCGCCCCCCGAGGACGCCCATCTCGTCGAGGAGCGCCACGAGCGCGCGGTCCTCCTTCAGGGGCGCGGGCACGTAGTGCGCTCCCCAGGGGTACGCCGTGACGCGCGATGCGCCGCTCCGCGCGTGGCCGCCGGCCGCCTCCTCGAGCTCGAGGAGCACGAAGTCGCGGAACCCCGCCCGCTCGAGCCTCCAGGCCGCCGAGAGGCCGGCGATGCCGCCGCCCACGATGGCGACGGCCGCGCGCGTCCAGCGGTCCGCCGGCACGGCGGGCACGAGGCCATCGCGGACCCGGTGGCCGAGGTCGTGCGACGCCCCCACGATCTCGCCCTCGGGCACTCGAGGGCCCCGCCGCGGCCCCCGGCGGCAGCTCGCGGCCGCGAAGGGCAGCCCGAGGAGCGCGACGAGCAGCTCGCGGCGCGTCGAGCCTCGCGTCACGGCGGGCGGTCGGGTCCTCCCCGCCTTGCCCGCTCGACCTAGTGGCGGCGGCCCGGTCACTCCCACCTCCTCCACTCGGCCTCGTAGTAGCGGACGAGGACCTGGTTGTCGAGGCGGTTCACCTCGGCCTCGAGCGGCGCCAGGTCCGGCGGCAGGACGAAGAGGGCGGCCAGGGAGGCATCGTCGAGGGAGCGGAGGCCCGGAGGCGCCCGCAAGGGGCGGTCGATGGGCTCCAGGGCGGCGAGGGCGAAGCCCCACACGCCGAAGGAAGGCACCGCGCACTGGTAGGGCCTCACGCGGAAGCCCGCGGCCTCCAGGGTCCGCACCACGCACCAGTAGCTCCGCCTCGCGAAGAGGGGCGACGTGCACTGGAGCCCCACGGCGCCGCCCGGCGCGAGGCGAGCCTTGAGGAGGCCGTAGAATCGCGTCGTGTAGAGCTTCCCCAGGGAGAAGGTGTTCGGGTCGGGGAAGTCGACGATGGCGACGTCGGCGGGAGGGCCCGGCGCCTCGAGCCAGACCATGGCGTCCTCGTTGACGACCTTCACCCTCGGGTCCGCGAGAGCGCCGCGGTTGAGCTCGGCGAGCGGCGGGAACGCCCGCGAGAGCTCCGTCATGGCGGGGTCGATGTCGACGAGGGTCACCGACTCGACGGTCGGGTGCACGAGCACCTCGCGGAGCGCGAGCCCGTCGCCGCCGCCGAGCACGAGCACGCGCCGGGGAGAGCCCGCGGCGGCCATGGCGGGGTGGACGAGGGCCTCGTGGTAGCGGTACTCGTCGGCGGAGCTGAGCTGGAGGTTGCCGTTCAAGAAGAGCTGGAAGCCGGCGGGCCCCGAGGTCACGACGATCCGCTGGTAGGGCGTCGTGCGCGCGTACACGACGGGGTCGGCGAAGAGGCCCTCCTCGGCCAGGGACGTGAGGAGGTCCGCCTTCGCGACCCCCGCGGCGAGGACGCCGATGGCGAGCGCCGCCCGCAGCCGCAGCCCCCGAGCCCGCCGGCCCAGGAGGTCCGCGAGGACGTACGTGGCCCAGAGGCCCACGGCGGCGTTCAGGATCCCGAAGGCGAGCGACGTCCTCACGAGCCCCAGGCGCGGCACGAGGAGCATGGGGAAGAGGACCGAGGCCACGAGGGCGCCGATGTAGTCGAAGGCGAGGGCCCGCGAGACGAGGTCCTTGAACTCAAGCTCGTCCTTGAGGATCCGCAGGAGGAGGGGCAGCTCGAGCCCCACGAGGACCCCCACGAGGAAGACCGTGCCGTAGAGGACAAGCTGGAACCAGGAGAGGCTCGCGAAGGCCAGGAAGAGGAGCGGCGCCGAGAGGCCCCCCAGCAGCGCGACCGCGAGCTCGACCTCGATGAACCGCCGCGCCACGTCCTTCCCGACGAAGCCCGAGAGCCACGCGCCGGCCCCGAGGGCCGAGAGGTAGATCCCGATCACCAGCGAGAACTGCGTCACCGAGTCGCCCAGGACGTAGCTTGCCACGGTCCCGGCGAGGAGCTCGTAGACGAGCCCGCAGGCGGCGACGACGAAGATGTGCAGGAAGAGGATGGGGACCCGACCCATGGCTCGCGCGGCGCGGCCGCGGCGCCTCCAGGCGTCAGCTGTGGATTGCCGCGGCGACGATGATCGCGAGGCCCAGGAAGACGGACCCGATCATGATGGCGAAGGCCGTGTTCTGGTCCTCCTCGATCTCCTTCCGGATCGAGAAGGGCGTCACCATCATGATCGCGCGGAAGGCGGCCGCGAAGAGGGCGCAGCCGAGCACGCAGTAGATCACGGTGGACACGAAGTGGCTCAGGAACTGGTCGCCGAAGATGTCGCTCACGTCACTTTCCTCCCTGGAATCCCGACCGCCAGAAATGGTCGCTCCTGTAGCCGCCCGGCGCCTGGCGCACGCCCTGGGGCAAGGTCTGCCGCTCCGCGCTCTCGAGCTCCCAGCCGAGGACCGCCGAGAGCGCGTAGCCCACGAGGACCGCCGCGCACAGGCCGAGGTACACTTTCCGCAGCATGTTCCCGCCTAGGAGGCGTCGCTCCCCTCCCACCGCCGCTTCTCGAAGCCGATGTGGTAGAGACCCACGAGGACCGGCAGGACCGAGATCCCGCCGAGGGCGAGGAGGAGGTTGAGCGCGCGCCAGGCGCCCTGCTCGACGCGCACGACGGCGAAGGACGGGCTCGCGGCCCCGCCGCGCTCGAGCTCGAGCCGCAGCGTGTACCGGCCCTCCTCGACCGCCGAGAGGTAGACGCTCCCCGCGGGGCTCCCCTCGCTCCAGGCCTCGCCGCCCTCGACGCCGTGGTAGCGCTCCACGGCCACCGCGAACGAGCGCACCTCGTCCGACGCCTCCCGCACGAGGTCGCCCTGGAGGTAGAGCCAGGAGTTGCTCGCGTCGGTCTCCACGGTGACCCGGACGTTGCGGGAGCCGTCGAGCTCGAGCGGGTCCGTGAAGACGATGCGGCTCTCGGGGGTCGTCATGGCGTTCAGGTCGTACCTCGCCTCGAAGACCTGCCTCCGCGGCGCGATGGCCCAGAAGACCAGGCCCACCAGCACCAGGGCCGCGCCGAAGAGCCCCCAGGGCCGGTAGACCCAACCGTGGCGGAAGGGCTCGTTCAGCCCCACCGTCTTGGGCCTCGGGACCTTCACGCCGAAGGCCGCCTCGACCTCCTCCGGGCGCACGTAGCGCCCGTGGGACCACTGGACCTCGCCCAGGAGGCGCGTGCGCCGCTTCTCGCGCCGCCGGGCCTTCTTCCCGCGGAGCTGCGCCGCCTCCTCGGGTGCCGCCTCGGTCACCTCCGCCGTGACCTCCTCGGAGAGGATCTCGGGCGGCCGCACGAAGTCCGTGGCGCGCACCGCCTCCCCCACCTCGACCTTCCAGTAGAGCTCGCCGAGGACGGCGTCGACGCGGGCGATGGAGCCCTGGAAGTACCGGAACCGGCGACCCTCGCGCCGGGCGGCCTGTCCGTCTCGCGTCACCGAGCCCGGAGGCACAGAGCGCACGAGGCTCCAGTGGCCGTCGGAGCACACGAGCCACCAGAAGCCCTTTTCGGGCTCGTGGAGCAGGTGCTCGGTCCAGCGGTAGCGCGTGCCCCCAACCTCGGTCGATCGGAGGAGGAAGCCGATCACCGTGAGGGAGAGGCCGTCGAGGGTGCCCTTCGAGCCCAGCGGGATCGCGGGCCGGGGCAGGTGCCCCGCGCCGCCCTCGGTCCCCTTCGCGGGGGGCCCGGCGAGCTTCAGGAAGCGGAGCGTGCCCTGGCTCGCGTCGAGGAGGGCGCCGCAGCTCGGGCAGCCGACGCGCTCGGTCCTGTCGGGCACGCGGACCTCGAGGGCGCCGCCGCAGGAGGGGCAGGCGAGGTGCACGCCCTCGACCTGCCGCGGGCGCCGCTCGGCGGCGCCGCCCGCCTCGCCGAGCTCGAGGTCCTCGGGGGAGACCTCGCGGCCGATGTAGACCTCGACCGGGTCCTCGGGCCCCTCTCCGTACTGGAGGGTCGCGAAGGCGCCCCCGGGGCCCGACAGGTCCGCGTAGCGGTAGGTCTCGCCGGGCTCGAGGCGGTACGGGATCTCGCCCTCGGCGCCGCGCACCGCCGCCTCGGCGGCCTCGGCCACGACGAACGGCCCGCCCTCGAGCTCGAGCGGGACGAGCTCGCCGGGCCGGAGGCGCTCCCAGGCGAGCGCCGCTCGATGCGCGGCGGGCGGCCCCGCGAAGGTCAAGTAGAGCTTCCCTTGAGCCTCAGCGAGCCAGCCCCAGCGGCCGTCGGAGAACGCCGCGTACCACTCGTCCCAAGTCCCTCCCGCGGGATGCTCGAGCTGGACGTGGCCCACGACCTGGAACCCGACCCCCTCGCGGCGGCCGCGCAGGCCGAGCGCGAGGCGCGACCCCGTGTCGGCGAGGGCCGCCACCTTGCCGAGGTCCTCCGGATCCCGGTCGCCGCGGGCCACGGCGGAGCCGCACCGGGCGCACACCCGGACGACCGACGAGCCGACCTCGAACCGGATCGGCGCCCCGCAGCCGGGGCAAGAGACCTCGACGCCGCCTCGAGGTGCCGTCATGGCGCAGCGCCCCTGCCGGCGCCGCCCCGCAGCCCGGCCGTGGCCGGTGCCGGGGCCGCGAGCGCGGCCTCCGCGGCCCCGCGCCGGAGGGCCCGCACCCGCACGGCGCGGGCGCCGAGCGCCGCCCGCAGCCGCGACCGCCACGGCCAGCGCGGCCTCGCGCGGCAGGAGTAGAGGTTGAAGGTCGCGACGCCCAGCTCGGGGTAGGTGTGGCAGGCGAGGTGCGACTCCGTGAGGAGGTAGATCCCCGTCACGCCCCCGGGCTCCGGGAACCTGTGCCAGCGCGGCTCGCCGAGGACCTTGAGCCCCAGGTCCCGGACGACCGCCCCGCAGAGCCCCGCAAGGAGCGCGGGGTCGCGAAGCGCCTCGGCGGCGCAGCCTTCCGCGTCCACGATCCACTCCGTCCCCGCGATGGCTCGGTCGTCCCCCAAGACGGGCTCCTCCCGGCCCGAGGGGCCAGGCAGCGTACATGGTCTCCGCGAGGGGCCACCCGTTTCAAGGGGGCGGTCCCCCAATCCCCGTTGGTCCCCCCGCTGCCCCCTTTCCCCGCCGCGCCCTTGGGTTAGACTGGAGGCGGTACGGTGCAAACGTTCCAGAGTGCCAAGGGAAGGAGTGCTCACGCATGCTCCAGTTGACCGGCGACGGCTCGGCGCGGACCTGTGACGGCCTCACGCGCCGCGATTTCCTCCAGGCGGGCGCCCTCGGGGCCATCGGCCTCAGCTTGCCCCAGCTCCTCGCCCTCGAGGCGCAGGGGAAGACGGCCCCGGGCCGTGGCGAGCGCTCGGCCATCATGATCTTCAACCTCGGGGCGCCCAGCCAGCTCGACACCTGGGACATGAAGCCCGACGCCCCGCGGGAGATCCGCGGGCCCTTCGTGCCCATCCCGACGAAGGCTCCCGACATCCAGATCTCCGAGATCTTCCCCCTCCACGCCAAGGTCGCCGACAAGCTCTCCCTCGTGCGCTCCATGCACCACGAGGCGGCCGCCGTGCACGACACGGGCCACCAGATGATGCAGACGGGCCGCCTCTTCCAGGGCGGGATCAACACGCCGCACGCGGGCTGCGTCACGAGCTACCTCCGGGGGCGGAGGACGGACCTCCCGGCCCACGTGATCCTCCCGGAGGCCATGGGCCCCACGGGCGGGAACATGCCCCACGGGCAGGACGCCGGGTTCCTGGGGAAAGCCCACGACCCCTTCGTCCTCGGCGCCGATCCGTCGAAGCCCGGCTTCGTGGTGCCGGACCTCCTGCCGCCGGCCGAGCTCGGCGAGGCGCGGCTCGATCGCCGCCGCAGGCTCCGGAGCATCGTCGACGACACCGTCAAGGCCTTCGAGGCGAGCGAGAGCGCGCAGCTCCTCGACTCGAGCTTCCAGGCGGCCTTCCGCCTCATGACGAGCCGCGAGGCGCGCGACGCCTTCGACCTTTCGAAGGAGCCCGAGCGCATGGTGGAGCGCTACGGGCGGACGCGCTTCGGCATGTCCTGCCTCCTGGCGCGCCGGCTCATCGAGGCGGGCGTCCGCTTCGTGACCGTCAACACCTTCATCACGGTCTTCAACGAGATCACCTGGGACATCCACGGCTCCGACCCCTTCACGTCGATCCAGGGCATGCGTGACATAGTGGCGCCCATGTACGACCAGGCCTACAGCGCCCTGATCGAGGA